>CAYXSE010000250.1:0-5368 GCA_964466675.1 uncultured Rhodothermales bacterium
GCCAAGGATTTCGGCGATTCGGTGTCAGCCCACCTCCAAGACGCCATACAGGCCTACGTGACCTCAGGAGGTCAGCCGGGGCCCGCGTCGGCCCTGCTGAAAGACCGATACGAAGTCATTGGCCCGCAGTCGGAAGACGACATAGACTTCCAAGAGGGGCGGGTCCCGCTGGTCCTGGTCCAGCAGCAATCCCGCGTCTGGCCGGAAGGCATGCACCTCAGTCGCCAGATCTACGTCACCGGCGCTTTCGAATCGGGCACCGGCAGCACCATAGATCGTTTGTATGTGGATGGGGACTTGTATCTGGGAGAGGAAACGGCGACCACATCATGGGCTCACGCACGGCGCGATATTCGGGCACTGGCAGGCTGTGATCTACTTGGGAGCGTAACGGCGGGCCGACTGCTGCAGGTCTGGCCAGGCTGCCACTTCGAACGCCTGGAAGGCGCCGAAATCAGATTTGGGGACGAATGGCATTGGCCAGAGGGGCCTGTCTCGACGTTGCATCATCCCGCGGAACTTCCGCCGCTCTTCCGGCTCAATGGACGAAGCAGGAGACTCGGCACGGCGCATCAGGTGAGCGGAAACCTGGTCATTCCAGCCGGCCATGTGTGGACCGGAGACCTGGTAATTGGGGGGAAACTTCGATTGGCTCGCGGAGCGCGCGTCCAAGGAAGCATAAGGGCCGAAGGAGAGATCCTGTTGGAGGCGGGTGCATCGGTGGTTGGACAGCTCTTCTCGAGAGCCTCGATAGAGATTCGATCGGGCGCGCGCGTCACCGGAGCGGCCGCCACAGAAGGGGATTTGAGAGTCCGATTGGGCGCCGAGATAGGTTCCCCAGACGTCCCGTCAACGGCGACTGGCCGGAAAATTCTGATGGATCAGGGCTCTCGGGTGTACGGGGCGGTAGTCGCGATCGAAGAAGGAAAAGTGGCTCTTCGGACGGTAGCCAGACACGCCGCATAGCCCGCTTCGGCCCCGGTCTTGAGATCCCTGGTTCCCGGTCGATACCCGAGGTGTCGTAAGCAAACCGCCAACCTCGGCTCTCGATACGGATGGACACAAAGCGAGTTCTCATGTGCATGGGCACGCGGCCGGAGATCATCAAGATGGCTCCGGTCTACCACGCCTTGCGAGACACGCAGCTGGAGCCCGTCGTCCTGCATACCGGACAGCACGAGGAGATGGCCTGGCCGCTGTACGAGTTTTTCGAGGTCGAGCCGCACCATGTCATCCGGTTAGGCCGCGAGCGCTCAACGCTTGGTCATCTGGGGGGGCGGATCATGGATGAGGTCGACGCGGTCCTCGGCAACAACAGGGTCGATGCGGTCCTGGTTCACGGAGACACCACCTCCGCTCTCATGGCAGGAATGGCAGCGTTCTACGCTCAGATTCCAGTAGGACACGTGGAGGCCGGACTCAGGTCACATGACCTGATGGATCCCTTTCCCGAAGAGCAGAACAGGCAGCAGATAACCCGTCTGGCTCGGTGGCATTTCGCTCCCACGGAGCGCGCGGCTTCGAATTTGGCCCACGAGCATGTGAACGGCGCGGACATCCACATGGTTGGAAACACCATCGTCGACGCGACTCGACTCGGGATGGACTATGCGATCAGCGCCTACGCAGGGGCAGAAATGGGCGAGGGCTGTGACGTAACTGCCTTCATAGACCGGGCGAAAGAAGGAAAATTGCTGCTGGTTACCAGTCATCGCCGCGAAAACTGGGGCGCCCCGATTGCGCGAGTGGCGCAGACCGTAAGGGAGCTTCTGGAAGCACACAGCGATCTCCGAGTCGTGTGGCCGGTGCATGCGAACCCCGTCGTAAGGGAGACGGTCATCTCGGTGATGTCGAATCTCCCTACCGACGTGCACGACCGCATTCTGCTCACGGGTCCGCTCAACTACCCGCAGATGCTCTGGACCCTGCGGAACGCCTGGATGGCGATAACCGATTCGGGGGGGATCCAGGAGGAGGCCGCGGCATTGCGCGTTCCGGTGTTGGTGACCAGAAAGACGACGGAGCGGCCTGAGCTTATCGAAGCCGGTGGCGGTGTGCTGGTGGGAACGGATCCCGAGAAAATTCGACGGTGGGTAGAGTCCTTGCGGAGCAGGCCCGACGTTCACAAGCAGATGAGAGGCGTCGAGAACCCGTACGGAGACGGCCGCTCCGGAGCAGCCATCGCCTCGATTCTGAGCGCCGACCTGCTTGGCACAGCCTCCCTGCCTCGAAAGGCGGCGGCCTAGCCCTAGGCGGGGCCCGACTGGAAAATATTGCCCTGAAGGCGGGGACGAGGGCTATCTCTCGGTCCAAATCGGGGGCTTCGCACCACGGCACATCTATTGCGCGCCGACAAGGACGACTTGAACCATAGCCCGTCGATACGGACGAGGTCCGTCTCCTATGCGCTCCACATTCCTGCTAGTTGCCCTGCTCCTGGCCCGGCCCGACGCAGCCGCCCAGGCCCCACTTCAGGATGAAGTGGAGGTGGGCGGGATGTACCTCAACTACGACGCCGGCATCTCCGACTGGAGGAGCCTGGTGGTCCGCACCCAGTTCGTCCGAGGTCCTCGCATGGTCTGGAGCGGAGAGGCGGTAGCCGAGGAACGGTTCGGCGAGCCGAGTTTCGCATACAAAATCCAGCACAGGGCTGACTTCGGGAAATGGATCACGCGGATCTCCGGAAGAACCTCAAACGGCGGCTTTTATAACCCCAGGTACCGGTTCGATCTGATGCTGGGGAGAAAACTACTCCCGCGGCAGCAACTCATCCTGACTGCCGGGGGTTTTCACCGTGAGGTCCGCGACGGACATCGGGATACTGGTTTCAATTTGGAATCGCAGTGGTATCTGCGTTCCTGGCTGGTTGCGCAGGCAGGGGTCCGATTCCAAGTAAGCAACCCCGGGAAAGCTGTCTCAAGGTACCAGGATTTCGCCCTGAGCATCGGTAGCCACGGCCGGGCGGTCGTCGTCTTGGCCGGAGGCTTCGGCACCGAGGCCTATCAGATCATAGATCCACTGGTCATTTTCACAGACTTCAAGAGTCACGACGCCAGGGTCACATACCGCCAATGGCTGAGCCGGCGGACCGGCGTCGCCTTGTCAGGCTCATACTATTCCAACCCGTTTTACAACAGAACGGGGGTCGGGTTGTCGCTCTTCTTCGGGTTTAACGCCGAGGTCAGATGATCAAGGGAATCCGTGACTACCCCGGCCGCGCCTCCACGTATCTCCACGCCCATCGCGCCGTCCGTCGGCCCGAATCAAGGAGCCGCCTCTTGCCGATGATGATTGCGGGGCTGGTCGTAGCCGCGCTCTGGATTCTGTACCTCCCGTTGTCCGGGGCCATCTGGGTCTGGGTACTCGATTTCGTCCGAGTGCCACTCGAAATGGCGGATTCAACAACCGCTCTGCACTACGTCATCGGAGACCGCCTGGTATTGGTGCTTCCCAAACTGGTCGTGCCTGCGGCGGAGCCGTCTGTCGAGCATCTTTGGACAACCGGGCTCGCGTGCGTGCTCACCATCGGGATCAGTTACCTACTCCCGGTCAGGTGGGCGCCGACCAACTACTTCCTCCGGGCCTGGGCGCTGATCCAGGGAACCGCAGTGGCCTTCTTTGCCATTCAGCCCTGGCCCTTTCCCTACACGGCAGGCGACTACGTGACCGGTCTGACCGGCGCTGGCCTGGGCCTGATCGCAATGGTGCCGCTGATTCTAGCGGCTACCCACTGGATTCTGGACTTCTCATGGAAGCAGAAAGTGGCCATAACCATTGCGTGCATGGGCTACCTCTTCGTCATGATTCCGGTCAAATACGCCCTGCACGCCGTCGTGCTCCATTGGGGCGGTTTGCTTTACATGCCGGTCCTTTTCATTCTATTCGGGTTACCAATGGAAGTCTTCTCATTCATTGCCTTGTTCTCCTGGGGGATGAGTTGGGAGCGCCGCGGCGTCCGCTCGCCGTCCAGAAGCGTTCGAACTTCAAGAAGCGCTGCGGGACTTTTGTCTCTCTCGGCGATCTTGCTCATGGGCGCGACTCCCGTGGCTGATTCGACCTCCGAGGTCGATCTGGCCCTCACCTCGAGCGTGGACATCGCGGCTCCTCCGGTGGCGACCAATATTGTCTTCACCGTCACCGTGACGGAGCAGAGCGGCCACCCGGCCACATCGATTATAGTCGACGCGGCGCTTGCGTCCGGTCTGGTGTATGTCAGTTCGACTGCGACAATGGGGAGCTACGACCCGGGATCCGGTGCATGGACATTGGGCAGCCTCGCGGGCGCGGGCTCCGCATCTCTGACGTTGACGGTCCGCGCGGATTCCTTCGATCCGATCACCCAATCCTTCGAGATCAGCAGTCACGACCTGTCCGATTCCGACTCCACTCCGGGTAACGGCAGTACTGCCGAAGACGACGACGACTCAGAGATCATCTCGCCGACGACCACCGGCGGGCAGGTGTGCTACGTGGTGTCGGATTCGGCGGATTCGCTCCTGGTCACTACTCGGAACGGGAACACGGAAAAATTGATAGGCCCGACCGGGGTCGCAGACATCGAAGGAACGGCCTATTGGCCGGCAACCGAGACGCTGTACGCGGCCGACGCGGAACGCTTCGGCACTCTGGACAGAAATACGGGAGCCTTCACCCTTATCGGTGCTTTCGGTACCGCAAACGGGGCGGCCGGGAATATTCTCCTGGACGACGCAGACGGCCTGTCCTTCGACCCCCTCACGGGCGTCTTGTGGGCCACGAACCGTCGCGAGGGAGGACCGAATCTTGACGATTTGCTTTTCCAGGTCAACATCACCACCGGCGCATTCGTAGCCGATGCGTTCGGGCCTGGCGTGGACTACGTGATCATCGCGACCACTGCCGTCACGGGACTCGAGGATATCGATGACATCGCCATCGATGCCTACGATGGGACCCTATATGCCATTAACAACAATAGCGGGTCAGACTGGCTCATCAAGATCGACAAGACAGACGGATCGGTGACGGCTGTCGGATCGTTGGGACAGGACGATATGGAAGGCCTGGCCTTCGACGCGTTCGGGATGCTCTACGGCTCGACAGGCCTAACAGGCGGGAGCAACAAAAACTCCTTTCTCACCGTCGACAAAGTCTCAGGTCTCGCAACCCTTGTGCGGAGTCTGACAGAGGGGAGTGACCACGAAACAGTGTCCTGCCTCGTGGATGGCGTCAACAACATCACTGGCACCGTCTTTTTCGACGCCAACGCGAATGGCACCTACGAGGGGGGGGGCGACGTAGGCGTCGGAGCCGTCACGGTCGAGCTCTATCGGGACGTGAACTCGGATGGTCTGGTCGATGGAGGTGACACTATCGTTGCCGCAGAAGC
>CAYXSE010000251.1:0-2479 GCA_964466675.1 uncultured Rhodothermales bacterium
GCGATCACTTCGCGCGGAACGGCGGCCCTATCCCCGACGACCATGGACCGAACGACCGCGCCTTGTGCGCTGGGACCGAAGAGGCGCAGGCCCACCGAAAGAAGGCCCGGGCGGAGAGATTTTGGCCAGGGTCTGGACGGAATCGTCCGGACCAAAAGCGGCCGACCCCTCACATACATTCCCGCCGAAACTGCATCCCGGAACGACCGACGCGATAGATCCGGCGCTCCCGGATTGGTGGGAGAGGGTGGAGGAAAGAGTCGTCCACGCACGGAAACGACCCATTCTTCGCCAATATGAGGATTGGGCTGTAACCGAACTTGCCTCCTGTTCCACCCTGCGTCTGTCAAGCAGTGGCCGCGGAGAACCGCCCCCTTAAGAGTTCCGACACAAACGGCATCCGCGTCGGGTGCCGCGACCGCGAAGGTCAAGGACGCCGAAAAGAAGGCCAAAAGCAGGCCGAAGGCAGAGGCGAGAAACGTCCGACACAGGTCCTGATGCCTGGCCGACACACCACAGATCAAGGCGGTCACCAGCAGCGCCGAGAATGCGGTAGAGATGGGCCACGTGCCACCCGAGCCCGGGTGGGGAAAATCTGCCAACAGAATTCCCACGACAACCCCCGACAGGAGCGGAAGGAGCCTCAATGAGAAAGCGCGCTTCACTCATCCAAGAGGGCGGGGCCCGAAGGATTCGCAACGAAACGCAGATGGAATTCTTCGCGGGCAATCATATTGACCCCGACCGTTCATCGGGGTATTCTTCAACCGCCCTAGCAACCCGTTACTTGACACACCTGATGAGCACGCGAAGAGAATCAAGAGAGCGCGTGATGCAAGCTCTTTACGCCTTTGAGCTCGGTGGAGGCGACGCGGAACATGTGATGAAGACGCTCTTGCAGGAGACGCTGTCCGATGACACGCCGGCGCTTCAATTCGCGGAGAAGCTCTTTCTCAGGACGCTGGATCGAACGGAGGAGATCGATGCGATTATCGGAAGCCACACACGGAACTGGGACCTATCCAGGATCGCGTTGCTCGACAGGCTCATTCTCCGCATGGCATTGTGTGAAATGATGAGTTTCGAGGATATCCCCCCCAAAGTCTCCATCAATGAGGCCATCGAAGTTGCGAAGAAGTACAGTACAGACCGAAGCGGCCAATTCGTGAACGGGATTCTGGATGCTGCGCTGGAGTCGCTCACCAAGGATGGAAAGATGCAGAAAGAAGGAAGGGGGTTGATAGGGATGTCTTCGCCGTCCGAAGGGTCCGAGTAATGGGCCTCATCGCAATCGGGGATATTCACGGCTGTGCCAGGACGATGGATACACTCCTGCAGGCACTACAACTGGGGTCGGACGACCACCTGGTGTTTATCGGTGACTACGTAGATCGTGGGCCAGACTCAAAAGGGGTGATCAAACGTCTGCTGGAGCTCCGAAGGAATCAAAAGTGCACGTTCTTGCGGGGCAACCACGAAGCCCTATTCCTCGGCTATCTGGATCATGGGGAGGAAGACATTTTTCTGTACAACGGCGGAAGAGATACCCTGGCCAGCTACAGGGAGCCTGGAGAAGGACTGGTTCTCCCGGAAGCGCACATCGCTTTTATCCGTGAGACGGAACTATATCTGCAGCAAGATGAGTTTCTCTTCGTGCACGCTGGACTACGCCCGGGACTGTCTGTCGAAGAAAACCTGAACCTGGGTGACGAAGCGGTCTATCTCTGGGAGCGCAGCCACATAGGATGCGATGACGACGAACTCGAATGGGAAAAGACGGTGGTTTGTGGCCACACACCCGTACCCAAACCAATCAATCGCAAGAAGCTGATCAACATCGACACGGGCTGCGTCTTCTACCGGCGGGCGAACTACGGAACGCTCACGGCAGTCAGGCTACCAGAGCGGAAGTTTGTGAGCGTAGCCTACTGCGATTGACGCCGGCGGGGATCAAGCGCTCAAAGCGAAATCAGCGCGCCGGCGCGCAGGGCTGGTCTATGCACGCCCAGCTCCACGAAGAAAAGCGCTCGCTTTCTTGCCACGATTCGAAAAAAGGGATCCGCGATCAACGTAAACCTCTTGTTGCGTTCGATATCAGACTCTTCGAAGCGGAACAACACAGCGGGTCCTAGCCTCAGACCGAGATCGACGTCCACCCCCGCCGGGGCCATCCCAAAAATGGTTCGCTGCACGGCCAACACGCGAATCGCTCCCCCGAAGGTCAGTGCGGCACGAACACTGCCTGTTCTGGAGCTTCGGTAGCCAAGAGCCAAAGAGACTTCCCGAGTCAGCATCGGTCCCACCGCCACGGTGCCGACCATGACTCCGAAACCTGGGACAGCAGCGGGTCCGACCAGCAGATGAAGCCCTTCCGAAACCTGCGCACCCGCCCTGACCGCCGGGAATCCACCAAGCAGGACTCCAAGCAGAAACAATCGGAGTAGCGCGGGATACTTGGCCCCGATTTTTAACCTGCCCA
>CAYXSE010000251.1:2514-5364 GCA_964466675.1 uncultured Rhodothermales bacterium
TGTCGGTCTCCCGAACGTGGGGAAATCGACCTTGTTCAACGCGCTTTCAGACGCAGGGGCCGAAAGCGCGAACTACCCTTTTTGTACGATCGATCCGAATCTCGGAATCGTCTCAGTCCCCGACCAAAGACTTGACACCATCGCGGTACTCGCTGGCTCCGTGAAGAGGGTCCCGTCCACGGTAGAGTTCGTGGACATTGCCGGGCTGGTGGCCGGGGCCTCCAAAGGAGAGGGCCTGGGGAATCAGTTTCTGGGCCACATCCGAGAGGTGGACGCACTGATCCACGTGGTTCGCTGCTTCACGGACGAGAATGTCGTTCATGTGTCGGGCTCGATTGATCCCGAATCGGACATCGAAGTGGTCGAGACTGAGCTAATGCTCAAGGACCTCGAGAGCCTGGAGAAGAGGATCGAGCGCACCACCAAGACGGCCAGAGGCGGTGACAAGAAGATGAAGGAGGAACTGGCCTTCTATGAACGGCTCCGCGACCATATCGGGGCTGGGAAGGCGGTGCGGTCCATGAAGGTTCAGGACCACGAGGAGGAGTGGCTGGATTCCCTCTTTATGCTTTCGGTCAAACCGGTTCTATACGCGGCAAACGTAGGCGAGGACGACCTGCAAGAAGGAAATGACTACGTGGAAGTGGTCCGTAGAATCGCGGAGAAAGAGGCAGCCGAGGTGGTGATCGTCTCCGCCGAACTGGAAGCACAGATGGCCGAGCTACCGGAGGAAGACCGCGAGGGATTCCTTGAGGACATGGGCATTCAGCGATCAGGGCTGGAGCGATTGATCCTGGCGGCGTACAAGCTGCTGAAGCTGGAGACTTTTTTTACGGCAGGACCGAAAGAGACTCGGGCGTGGTCCATCTCCGTGGGGACGAAGGCGCCTGCGGCCGCCGGCACGATCCACTCCGACTTTCAACGCGGTTTTATTCGGGCCGAGACCATCAAGTTCAACGACTTCGTTCGTTACGAAGGCGAAGTAGGCGCGCGCGGCGCGGGTGCCATGCGGTCCGAAGGCAAAGAGTACACGGTCATGGACGGCGACGTCTTGTTGTTCCGCTTCAACGTCTAGCTCCCGAGCAGGGCAGGCGTCTTGTTGTTCCGCTTCAACGTCTAACCCCCCGGCTGGACTACCAAAGACGCGCGAAATAGACGAGGATCGAGGGTGTCCCAAAGAAGGTCTGGGGCTCCTGAATTCCCCGCTCCAGGAGCTCGATACCTTTCCGGAATCGGGCGAAGGTGTATCCGAATCGCACGCCCTGTGTCATGCCTGAGCCGCTTCCGAAGTGTGCCCCGATTGCGACAGTCGCTCCGAACCCGGGGCGCAGGCTGCCTTTGGGAATGGCAGAGATGGAACTGAAGGTTTTCTCACCTTCATCCAGGATGCCGTTGTCATTGGCATCCGTAAAATATGGATACTCCCAGCCGAAGGTGGGCCCGACTGCGATGAGGAAAAAGGGTCGGAAGTCGTCCTCGATCCGCTCCGCGAAAAGGCGTTTCTCAATGCCCACATGAAGCGGCAGCATCAGGAAGTAGTTGGCCTTGTTCAACACGTCACGTCTTCCGAAACGGTCAAAAAACGCCACCTCTCTCGCGTCCTTCCCGGCGCCGAGACTCATCTCGGCGACGAGCGAGAGATTCCAGGCGGCCACGCGCATGTGGCCACCCAGGCCGAATCCGCTATTCGTCAGAATGATCTGGCCGCCGATGCTCTGTGCGTATCGACGCGCTCGATCCGGGCCATATGCCTCGGCGCTTTGAGCCTGAACCGCCTCTGCCGGCAGGAAAAGACATAGTATGATGAAACGCAGTGCGCGCATGCGATTTCGAAACCAGCCGGGAAACCCTTTGTTCTATCTTCTCTCTCTTCACTAAGAGTTATTGCCATGAAGTCGCTAGCGCCACTTCTGCTTCTGTTTAGCTTCGCCGCCGCGTGCGCGCCCAATCAGGCGTCACCGCCTGAGTTTGAGAGTACGATGCCGAACCTCGAATCACGGGCCGATTCCCTGGCTTTTCGTGCTCTCGAAGCCTCGGGTGGTGAACTGGCATTCAGCAGTCTTCCGTACCTGCAGTTCTACTTTGGCTCAGAATCAAGCTCGGGGGTTCGAACGGGACGCCGCCACCTCTGGGATAGGAATAGCGGGGACTACCGCCTGGAATACAACCGTGGGCAGGACACGACCGTTGTCGTGTTGTTCAACACGCAGACCCGCGCCGGAACAGCCTTTCGAAACGGAATAGAGGCCGACGACTCGGCCATGTTGGTAGAGCGGGCCTACGGGGCATTCATCAACGACACCTATTGGCTCCTCATGCTGATCAAGATGCTCGATCCCGGGGTGTTCCGCGAGCTGGTCCCGGACTCCAGCACTACGGAATTCGAAGTCGTCAAGCTGACGTTTGAAGAAGTCGGTCTGACTCCCGGTGATAGCTACTACGTATACCTGGATCGGCAGTCGGGTATGGTCAAGCGGTGGCACTACGTTCTCCAAAGCGGTCGAGAAGGCCGCTGGGACTGGGCGGACTATGTCGAAATGGAAGGGCCGGAGGGGCCCGTTCGTCTCTCGGGTCGAAAGGTCGGACAGCGATCGGCCCTGTTGACGGACGAAATAACTGTTCCGGAAGCGGTGCCGGAAGATGCGTTCACCTCCCCGTCAACGCGTCTTCCCCTGGGGGCCTAGCGCGTGGATTTCCGTCTTCTGATTGCCCGCCGATATTTGCTGGGCCGTCGTTCGTTTTCGTTGATCACGAAGATCACCGGGATATCCGTGGCGGGCGTTTCTGTTGGTGTCGCGGCGCTGATCGTGGTCTTATCCGTGATGAACGGTTTTTTCACGTTCGTGAGGG
>CAYXSE010000252.1:0-5218 GCA_964466675.1 uncultured Rhodothermales bacterium
CAGTTATCGAGACCGCCAAGCTCGCCAAGGAGAAGAACCTGAGCCTGTGCTCCGGGTTCTGCTACCGGTACGATCTGGCCAAGCGCGAGACGGTGAAGCGGATTCACGACGGCGTGATCGGCGACGTGGCCGCGATGCACATCACGTACCTCACCGGGGGCATCTGGCACCGCGGGAACGACCCGAAGTGGACCCCGATGGAGTACCAGATGCGGAACTGGTACTACTTCAATTGGCTCTGCGGAGATCACATCGCCGAGCAGCACATCCACAACCTGGATGTGGGCAATTGGGTGATGCAGTCCTACCCGGTCAAGGCCAATGGCCAGGGCGGTCGGGAGGTGAGGAACGGTATCGATCACGGAGAGATTTTCGACCATCACATGGTGGAGTACGAATACGAAAATGGAGGCCGGGTCTTGAGCCAATGCCGGCACATCACGGGCTGCATGAACCGGGTGTCCGAAGGGTTTCACGGGACCAATGGTTCGGCGCCGCGGCCGGGTGTGATATTGTCTGCATCGGGCCATGAACTCTTCAAACACAACGCCAAGAGCGACCCGAATGCGTATCAGGTTGAGCACGACGAGCTCTTCGACGCCGTCGCGAAGGCCGAGTACCGATATGCCGATGCCGAAAACGGTGCCTACGCCACGTTGACGTCGATAATGGGGCGAATGGCCACCTACTCGGGTACGGAAGTAACCTGGGATGATGCACTAAACTCCGAGTTGAGCCTCATGCCTGAGACCTACGCCTGGGACGCGGACCCGCCGGTCATGCCGGATGCCGAGGGCCGCTATGCGATTCCGACGCCCGGAAAAACGAAGGCGTTCTGATTGGGCACCGCCCGAGATCCCCTATGCGAACCGACTTGAGGGGGCGTGCGTCCGGTGTCGTTTTTCCCCTGGTGGCGGGATTATTGGGCCTGATGGGTCTGTCGCCAGCCTCGGCTCAGGACTGGCACCGGGTTGAAGTAGGCCGTGAGGCGATGGGGACGGAGTTCCGAATCACAATTTGTGCCTCGGACACTACTGGTATCGGCGGCGCGATACAGGCCGCTTGGGAGGTGTCGGATCGAATTGATGCGGCCCTGAGCGACTACAGTCCCCAAAGCGAAGTTTCGCGAATTTCCCAGACCGCTCATCGAACCGAAACGCGTGTAAGTCCAATTTTGTGGTCAGCCTGGACGGAGGCTGAAATCTGGCACGACAGGTCAGAAGGAGCGCTTGATGTCACCCTCGGAGCGCTCACTCGATTGTGGCGGAGATCCGTTCGAAGGCAGAGCCTGCCGGATTCGATGGCCTTGAGCGAGGCTCGGTTGAACTCGGGAAGACATTTGGTTCAGGCTGGTGTAGGAACTCTCAAGTTCGCTCAGAGAGGCCTCCGTCTAGATTTTGGGGCCATTGGCAAGGGGATCGCGGCCGATTCGATGCTGGCCGTCCTCAGGTCGGCCGGCTTCCCGCGTTCGTTGATTGACGCGGGAGGGGATGTGACCGCCGGCGATCCGGCTCCGGGATCCGCGGGCTGGCGGGTCCGCGTCCCTACGGGTGAGGTGTGGAGCCTTTCGAATGCATCGGTTGCCTCGTCTGGGGACTCGGAAAAATTCGTCCAGATCGGGAGTCAGAGGTATTCTCATATCCTGGACCCGGACTCGGGTCTCGGCCTCATCAACCGTACTTCCGTGACCGTTCTGGCCGAGACCGGGGCAGCCGCCGATGCCCTGGCGACGACGCTCAGCATTCGCCCCCATCTGGCCACCGAAATGATTCGTGGAGATAGAGTGGTGTTATTCGTTTCGGGAGGGGCAACCCGAACCGTAGGCTCACCACCCCTCTCTGCCCGTTGCCAGGGGGCATGCTGTCTATAGCCCAGTATCTTTCGTCATCACGCACCAATCCCGCTTTCGGACCCGCTTATGAACAGACGAAGCTTCTCCAAGTCCGCTGCGGCAGCCGCCTTCGCCCCGGGAATTGGCCTTAATTCCCTGGCGCGAGAGCATGGGACGCGCCGAGGTCAGTTTCAGCTGAAGTATGCGCCACACCTGGGCATGTTCAGAAGGTCGGCGGGCGGAGACCCGGTGGACCAACTCAATTTCATGGCCGACAACGGTTTCACGGCCTTCGAAGACAACGGGATGACGGGGCGGGATGTGGCGGTTCAAGAGGCCATGGCGTCCACCATGTCCCGCAGAGGCATCACCATGGGCGTCTTCGTCGCGCACACCATCTATTGGCGGGAGCCGAACCTGGCCAGTGGTGATGCCGAGAAGAGGGCGGAATTCCTTGCGGAGATCGAAGCGTCCGTGAACGTGGCCAAGCGCGTCAATGCCAGGTGGATGACCGTCGTGCCCGGTCACGTGGATCTCAGAATGGACATGGGCTATCAGACCGCGAATGTGGTCGAAACCTTACGGCGGGCAGCAGACATTTTGGAGCCCCACGGCCTCGTCATGGTCCTCGAGCCGCTGAACCACAGGGACCATCCGGGACTGTTCCTGACCCGAATCCCCCAGGCCTACGAGGTTTGCCGGGCCGTGGACAGCCCTTCGTGCAAGATCCTGGACGACCTCTATCATCAGCAGATCACCGAAGGCAATCTCATCCCGAATATCGATAGCGCGTGGGATGAGATCGCATACTTCCAGGTCGGAGACAATCCGGGACGAAAAGAACCGACGACGGGAGAAATCAACTATCTCAACGTCTTCAAGCACATCCACTCCAAGGGATTCACGGGAATAATCGGGATGGAGCATGGCAACAGCATGCCGGGCGCGGAAGGCGAGCAGAGAGTGATCGAGGCCTATCACGAAGTAGACTCTTTCTGACCCACCAGATTCCAGAGAGATGACCCAAAACAGTGGCTTGCGGATGCGGAGTGCGTCGCAGGGTCCGTATCTTGACCGCTCAAACAGACCGGGAAGCATGAGCAAGTACGAATACAGTGAGCGCGTAGTCGACCTGATCGATCCGGCCGGAGACGTTTTCCTGACGGGGGATCGCGATGCGGCTCTGTCAGCCCTCAAAAACGGCGACCTGAAGGGGCTACGGGCCGTTTCCGGGCAGTTCGCCATCATGCACCGGGCCGGGAAGCAGATCCGCATGGCCAGATCCATTGGTCGGCCGATGCGGTATTTCCTTGCCAAGCGCACGGAGGGGCCATGCCTCGTTGTGGCCGAGCGAATGGATGAAATCCGGGAGTTCCTGGACCAGGAAGGCTTGGGAGACCAGTTCCATCCGTCTTACACGCGGATGGTGCCGGCCCACTACATGGTGGAGCTGGAACTGCGTGGGTGCCCAGACCCCAATCCGCTCTACCGGCGTTTCTTTTCGCCACAAAGAGAACAATGGAAGGCAGATCTCGACGAGATCGGTGCGCGCTACATCGGAGCGCTGGCCAAGGCTTGCGACCAATGGCTGGATACCATCCCTGGGGAAGCTCCGATTGGGGTCTTTTTTTCCGGCGGAATAGACAGCGGAGCCGTGTTCTTGACCCTCAGGCATTTGTTGGTCTCGCGTGGCGAGACGCCGACCAGGCTGAAGGCATTTACCCTTCGTGTAGGGGGCGGGGAGGACTCCGATCAGGCCTTCGAATTTCTGGAAACGCTCGGCCACTCCATGTACCTGGAAATCGTCGACGTGGCCCTGGAAGACCTGGACTATCGGGCCGCCATTCGTGTCATAGAAGACTACAAACCTCTCGACGTACAAAGTGCCACGGCCGCGCTGGCGCTGTGCCGAGCCGTTCGGGATCGATACCCAGATTGGAAGTATCTAGTCGATGGAGATGGGGGAGACGAGAACCTCAAGGACTACCCGATCGAGGACAACCCTGAGCTCACCATTCGAAGCGTGCTGAACAACACGATGCTCTATCAGGAGGGCTGGGGTATCGAGGCGATAAAGCACTCCTTGACCTACACCGGCGGGCAGAGTCGGGGGCACGTCCGGTCTTATGCGCCCGCGCGCGCCTTTGGATTCAGCGGTTTCAGTCCGTTCGCTCTTCCTGATGTGATCGAGGTGGCCGAGGGCATACCATTCATTGAATTGACGGACTGGGATCACGGGCGATTGTATGGTCTCAAGGGAGAGATCGTCGCTCGAGGCGTCAAGGCGCTGACTGGCGAGCACATGCCGGTCTTCGAGAAACGCCGGTTTCAGCACGGTGTCGTGGATGAGGTCGGCTTCGAGCGCGTTTTTCCGAAGGACGAACAGGCGTACCGGGATGCCTTCGCGGCGATGATCTCCTGATGTCGGACGTCCAGTGGTCATGGCTGGACGATGAGGCCATTTTGGCCGCTCGCGGGCCAAAGCAAGTTCTTGACCCGAGGAAGCCCTACGCATTCCATGTGGAGAGGGAGCGCTCCGCCGGAGGGGAAATCCAGGACGTCGCGACGGTTTTCTTGACCAATCGTGAGTGTCCGTTCCGGTGCCTGATGTGCGATCTGTGGCAATACACGCTGGATGAGAGCGTGCAATCTGGAGACATCGTGGCCCAGCTGGACTACGCGCTCGAAAGGCTGCCCAACGCGCACAGCATCAAGCTCTACAACGCCGGGAATTTCTTCGACAGAAAGGCGATACCAGCCGAGGATCTCCGCTCGATCGCGGACCGGCTAGGCAGGTTCGAGACTGTGATCGTGGAAAACCATCCTTCTCTCTGCGGGCCCGCCGTGCGTGATTTCGCCGGGATGATCGCTGGGAGTCTCGAGTTGGCCATGGGGCTCGAAACGGTCCACCCCACCGTGCTGCCTCGCCTCAACAAACGAATGACGGTGGAAAACTTCCAGGCGGCCTGTGCGGAATTGACCGGCTGGGGCATCGCCGTGAGGACTTTCGTCTTATTGCGGCCGCCGTTTCTTTCCGAGGAAGAGGGGATTCATTGGGCGGTGGAAACCGTCCGCGTGGCGATTGATGCGGGGAGTGACGCTTGCACGGTCATTCCTACTCGGGGGGGCAACGGGATTTTGGAGCGCTTGGCCAAACTGGACAGTTTCGAATCGCCCAACTTGGCCGCGTTGGAGGAGACCCAACGCCGTTGCCTGGAACTGGCCGCGGATGGCAACCCACCGTCTGGCCCGAAACGGCTTTTTGTTGATCTCTGGGATGCCGACAGCCTCGAGGGCTGCGATCTCTGCCACAGGTCGCGTGTGGATCGGATGGCCCGCATGAATCTTTCGCAGCGTCTGGAGCCCGAGGTCCGGTGCGAGTGCTCA
>CAYXSE010000253.1:0-5191 GCA_964466675.1 uncultured Rhodothermales bacterium
TGCTCGTGGTGTAACCATCCTCCTCAAGCAACTCGTACGTGGCACTTGCTGCACTTGGACCGACACCTCTAGTTGCATCCCAAAAACAAACGGTGAAGTCGTCATAGCTCGTCGGCAAGTTCGGATTGGCAACTGCTATGCTTAGAGATGAACCGGGGTCGTCCTCAAAGTGATAGCTGGTTCCCTCCCACCAAGAAACATGGTTGACCTTCGGACGAGTGTTCGTGTACACCACCTCCATTGTCCACGTTTCTTGATTGCTACCTCCTGCTCCTGGAGTATCATCCACGGTGACATCTAAATAGGCTGTCACTGTTCCCGCCGTTCCTGCATTGGTCCGAAGGGTATTCGTCGATGCCTTCATTTCAAAATTGATGCCGTTGATCAGACACGTTGTTGAGGAAGTCAAGAATGTGGGACAACTACTCGACGTGCTATACCCGTAGGGGCCTACCGAACTCGTCCCTAATCGGAAGCCAACGGTAACCGTCCCACCAGCCGCGAGACTCGAATAACTGTGAGTTCTCGTGGTGCCAGACGTTGAACTTGAAGGGCTGCCAGAACCGGTAACAGACTCGTTTTGAACCGCCCAGTAGGCGATGGGATTGATCGTATCGCTCCAAGCTCCAACAAGGGTGGTGATCAGAAGTAGGGCAACGACAAAGATGCCCGGATAAAAGCGTTTCATGAGCTTTTCTAGTAGGTTGTTTGTAAAGAAGGCAGGGTGCCTCCAGACCAGCGCTGATATCTGCCCCTGACAGCTGCCGCTCAGCAAGCGTCCAAGCCGAGCGATGGGTAGGTCACGTCTGACCCAGCCACCAGGAACAGTCCCCACCGCAACCGACGGTCATTTGCCAGTCGGAGCGGACTTGCGCCGTTTCAACAATACTATCCCGCAGTTGACGCGAACAACCGGTTCCAAATTTGGGGAATCGCTTGAATCGTGCTTGTCGATTGCCGATAAACCCATTAACGATCACTGCTTCATCCCTTGGAGGCGCAAACAGGGGATAGAAATGACGGTGCTCGCGAGACTGGTGGGAAAACTGGCGGCGATGACTGTAATCTCTGTCGTCACCTTCGTGTATTTCCAGGCCTGCCGGTCCAGAGGAGTCTCGTATCAGAATACTCTTCTCAAGATTGCCAAGAGTATGCACTGCAGTAGGTCAGTCGTGGTTCGACGACTAAGCAACTCGCAATGGCTGTGTGATCGGCTGGAACTGTACGGCTACTCCCTCACTGAGCTGGGAATGGATTCCACGACCGCCTCAAACCTCATCGGAGGGTCCAATTCGGAAGCCGTTGAGGGATGAGATCACCCGGCCCCCGAATTTATATCGGCGCCGATCAATGCCAGTATTCTGGAATCCACTCCACGGGTTATTTCGACCGCTTCTGAACGAAGTCCCAGGAATGAAAATATCCTTTCCATTAGGAGGGCTAGTGGAAAAGATATATAGAAAAACTGAGCGAGATTGGTTCGCCTAATGCCGGTGTTTACTCGGTTGGTAAACAGGTGGAATCAGCGAACGAATAATCACAACCACATCGGACCAGAACCCGATATATAGAAAAATTGGGTGCAGAGTCGATAAAAACCGAGTGGAATTTTGAATGCGTGGAGGTCAGCACAATAAAAGTGGGAGGGATTTTGAATACGTGAGGGAAGGAAAATCAAATCCTTTTTTGAATGCGTGAGGGTACCTAGATCAATGACCCCCCTGGTGGACCGAGTTCAAAGCCCCCCCTGGGCATTGCGCTTTGACACACGTTGTGCCACCAAATTATGCCTCGATATTATGAGCATTCTTCAGTCCGTAAGCGAAGCCGTTGTCCTTGACAGTGGTGATCGCGCCTATTTCACCATCAAGGCAGCCAGCCACGCCATGGACCGCAGCTTCAGACGAAACCTCTGGGGTAATGTCAAAGAGGATGGCTCCATTGACTGGCGTTATCCGCGCGATGCCTTTGCTGCCGGCGAGGGTAAGGAGACCGACTTCATCACCATCTATCAGGTGGATGTCGAGCCTTACCAATTGAACATCGATGGTGAGGATCGCATTGATGGCAAGGGCAACCCTGTCATGATCACCAACCTGCCAGTTATCACCCTGGGCGACGAGCCAGTAGTCAAGGCGTTCCGTGCCATGTATGGGTCGGAGCGCCATTTGCGTGGTGATTCGGTCGATGTCGAGACAGGTGAGGTCTCTGAAGACATCGCCGTTGAGGAGGGCGCTTGGGCCTAAGGCCTAAGTAGGGAGCGGTTGGATGCGGGGGGTCGGTGAGGCCCCCTGCACTCCGGCCAACCATCTTCATCTGGTCTACAATCGTGAAGAATACCTACGTAGACCGACCTTCCGAATTATTCGCGACCTGAGTGTCGTAAAGGGGCCTTCCTTTACGTTTACTCTATTCGGGTGAGTATTCCGGGTGAACGCGTCCACCTATTCCGGAAACAACGCGGCCACTGAATCCGGAAACAACGCAGCCACCGATTCCGGAATCAACGCAGCCACCTTTGGGCTCATTGCCGGATTGGGTGGCCGCATTCTGCCGGAATGTCATAGCCGGCCTGCAGGCGCGGGCGATAGCCTGAGCAGTCACGTTCGACCGCCTCCTATTCCAACCAAAAAAGGAGGTGGCCGTGGCCGCTTGTCGTATGCCCATGTTCAAGACCAAGGATGTCCTTCGGATGCACTTCGAGGCTCGCCTGAGCCGCCGGCAGATAGCCCGCGCGCTCAGCAAGCGATCAAAAACCCGCACGCAATCAAACAATAGTTTGTTGTCGGTCGGCGGGTGGATATTGGTCTCGGTCACGGTAGCATCTATCCGAACCCGGAGGCCATCTTCAAGGCCTTCTTCCTTGGCGTAGTCGAGCAAGATCCGGTTGATCTTCTCCCAAGTCTCGGCCTTCACCTGCTTGATATTCTGGGCAAGCGCCGACTTCTTGGGGGCCTCCTCCGCCAAATAATAGCCGCAAAAATTGCGGTACGTCTGCGAGTCCGCCAAGTGAAAGGCCAAGTCCTCGTAGCTGAACCCGTAGATCTGTTTGATGATCGCTGCCTGGAGTACTTGGTCGGCCGACAACCCGGGACGACCCGTCTTGGCAACGCGTCCTTGGAGGTCGTTCCAGACGAGCTCAGCGGCCTGGGGATTGGCCACAAGAATGCGATCGATTGCCGCCAGCTCGCCCGCCCGTTTGTAGCCGAGATGACGCGGGCGAAACAGCTCTGGATCACGGGTAATTCGGCGCATTATGGGTGGACTGGCTACCGGTGGATTATCTTCGGAACAGCCTTAGAATACGCAAATAATCCCTTAAAGGCCACCCGTAATCGACCACAACATCATGTAACACATGAAGTTACGGGTTTATGGATGGGAACTAGGTCTAGCATGTGGCCTACGACCGGCTGGAGGTTGAGAGGCCGGGGCACTTACCCTGAGCGAGCCTCCGGCCTAGCGGGATCTCTGGGTACTACAGCAGGACCCACATAAGGTCATCTACCGCGAGGGCAGGAACTTGACAGGGTCCCGCCACATCAGTCTCCGCGCCTAGCAGTGACCTCAAGATTGTCGAAGTCAGCTACGGCCGAACCATTTACCGAGTCAGAATCGCTCCACAGGAAAATGGCTGATGGCTGTCCTCGCGGTCGTTTCCCGAAAAGCGCCTCGTAGTCTGCGGCAACATCGCGCTCGTGGGTGATCCAGTTCCCGATGCCGTCTTCCGGCCCGGAGGACACCACAAGAACACGCAATGTGCCATAGGACGCCGTTGAGCCCGCGGGCAAAGTGGAGCTGTAGGAGTACTTGATTCCTCTCGGCCGACCCAGCCAGTCTTTGTCGAAGAGCACATAAACGGCGGCCCCCGAGTCGTTGAGTTTCGACCGATCTTCGCGGGCCCCCAAGGGCAACTCTTGTGCCCGCCAATCCCACTTCAAAACGGGGTTCGCTCGGATATCCCAATCCATGTTCTCGCCGTTGCGGAGAATGATTCGATGGGCCCGGTCATAGACGAGAGCACGAATGAACTGGTTGGCGCCCTGCCGAACAACAATGAAGCGCTCTTCGTCATTCTGAAGGTCCCCATTTACCCGCTGGACATGCTTCCGGTTTTCGTAGGTATACCACTGAAGAGGTAGGCCTCCTTCTTCGTATTCCTCGAAGTCTGCCAGTACCCCGCACGATGGATCGGCCGCGCAACCGCCGGTGGACTGTGCACTTGATGCCACCGGGAGCAGTCCCACCGAAACCAACACGAGCGCCAGCCCCAAGGCATCCCAGAGGAACGGTCTCGGGATCGAAAGCTGGGTTACTCTGGAGATTGGCTTTTGCATACCATCCAAAGTGCCAACCGGTGCCAGAGTTCCGCAATTCAAGGTGGTACAGAGACCATAAACCCTCAACCAAGGACCATCGGCGACATTGCCCACAACGAAACGGAGCTAAGTGGCCGCAAGAAGAAGCACCTGACCCCGAGCGTACTCGAGCATTGCCGGCGTGTCAACGTCCTGCCAGAAGCCATTTCCAATATCCAGAGTTCGCATGAGTCCCCCGCGGGCCAGCACCTGAACTCCGGATGACAAGGACGCGTCTCCTTCGCGCTCAAATTGATCGGCCAAGGCATCCAGGAGGCCCGTGGTACAAACGAAGACTCCTGTATCGATGCAGTTGTACTCGGTGAGTTCTTTCCCAATCGAGACGATTTGCCCATCCACTTCAGAGACCTTCGTCGCGTCGTCCAGATCGAATACCATCTTGATTCGGTAGTCGACGAGAAGCGTGGCTCCACCCGCGGCCACCCGGTGACTGCCTGCCAGTCTCATCACTTCGACACCAACGAGGTGATCCGCCATGACCAGGATAAACTCGTCCTGTATGAACGACTTCGCCGCGAGCACGGAGAGCCCGTTCTGAAGGTCGTACCGCTCGTTCATCACGAAATGAAGCGGAAGGCCACCTTTGTACTCGGCCTCAAGCGTTGATTTGATCTCGCCCGATTCGTAGCCGAGTACAACTACGACGCTAGAACATCCGGCGGCTTGGAGCCCAAGGATGGCTCTGACCGCCAACGGCACGCCCTCGAGGCGGATCAGGGGTTTCGGGATCTCACCGGCCTCTCCGGACGCGAGTCGGGAGCCGTAGCCCGCGGCCAGGATCACCCCAGTCCGTGTCGGGTCCGGATTCAACT
>CAYXSE010000254.1:0-2463 GCA_964466675.1 uncultured Rhodothermales bacterium
GCCAGTTCTCACCGCCGTCGAATGTCACGTAGATGCCAGAGCCCTCGCCGCCGGAGTTCATGAAGAACGGCTGCCGACGGAATTCCCACATCGCCGCGATAATCTTGTCCGGATTGACGGGGTCCATGACCATGTCGCCGATTCCTGTCTTCTCGTTGACGTAAAGCACCTTTTGCCAGGTCGCCCCCCCGTCGGTCGTCTTGAAGACACCTCGCTGTTCGGATTCGCCCCAGGCTGGCCCCTGGGCACCCACATAAACCGTATTGGGATCATTGGGGTGGAGGAGGATGCGATGGATCGTGCGGCTGTCGGCCAGCCCCAAATGCGTCCAACTATGCCCCCCGTCTATCGATTTGTACATCCCGTTGCCCGCGTTGGCGCTGTTCCGAGGGTTTCCTTCACCGGTCCCCACCCAGATCACGTCAGGGTTACCCTGATTGACGGCCACAGCGCCTATGGAGTGCACAGGTTCGTCATCGAAGATGGGCTGCCAGGTGACGCCGGCATTCTGGGATCGCCACAGACCACCCGAGGCCGTCCCCGCGTAAATCACATCCAGATCTCGAAGGACGACGTCGATCGCCGTCACGCGGCCGCTCATCCCGGCGGGGCCGATTGCTCTCGCCGCCATAGGTTTCAGCTTATCCAGATCCAGCGTCTGCGACTGAACCGGCGCGGCGCCAAGACATAGGAGCGTGGCTATCGCGCACAGGATTCCTCGGGGCGTTGTCATATCGTCCTCATTCCGAAGTGGTGGGTCAGGGAAGTACCGAATGTAATCGGGGGCCGGCCTCCATATGTCACGAAATCATGGAAGTCCCGGCGGGTGTCGGACCGGCATTTGTGTTACATTCCCGAAATCGACAAACAATCCTCCTGTAGCTGTGAAGAACAATCTCTCTTTCGCCATCCTTTTCGGCATGATGACTCTGGTGCCTGCCAGAGAAGCCTCCGGGCAGGTTTATGCTCAGCAGGTCTGGAACCAGCTTCAAGCCGCGTACAACACGGTGAGCGACGGCAACTACGAGATGTGGCATTACGTCATGGGGAGCCTCGGTGATGACGGCGAGGATTCATGGACGTTCACCTTCGAAGGAGGCACCCAGTACAAGATCATCGCCGCCTGTGATAACGACTGTGGCGACATCGACTTGCACGTTATGGATGACGACGGTGACGAAGTCACGAGCGATGTCTCCACCGATGATGTACCGATTGTCGACTTCACGCCCGGCAAAGGAGGCGGTCGCTACACCATCAAAGTGACCATGTACGAGTGCAGCAGCGAACCTTGCTACTGGGGGTTCGGGATCTACAAACGATAGATCTTCCCTAACAAGGCTTCAGCCGCTCGCTAGGGGCGCCACGTGCCCCTAGCCACCGCCGGGACAAACCCATCCAGTCCTTCCGGCTTCCAGACGATTGTGCGTTCGGCTTCGGCGCTCATGTAGGCGGTCATGAGCATCTCAACCACCTCCAGTCCGGCGTGGAAGTCCAATTCTGGCTGTTTCCCGTCCAGGAAGCAGCGAACGAAGTGGCGGTTTTCATCCTCGTATCCGTATTCGGCCGCCTCATTCCCTACGAAAGGCATCACGCCCTGCTCCGCATTCTGCTTTTCGACAAGGTCCTCACCGGCCGAGCCCGAGACGCGGCGGCTAAAGAACAGTTGACCGCCGGCGTCCAGCGAATTCAACTGCATGGAATACTCCGGCCCGAGGAGTTCGCTGCTCAACCTGAGGCCGGCCCCGACGAAGCTCCAGGATGTGGTGGTCTCGGCAATCAGTGTTTGACCCGACTCGCTCCTGTATTCGATGGTGGCCCGAGCGAAGTCCTCTGACGGTCTCTTCAGGTAGTCTATTTCGTCGCCGAACCGGTCGGTAAGCTCCGCCGCGTATTCGGGACGAGTCCATTTGAGGCTGGCAATTTGAGCCGTCACCTTTTGAGGTGTGATGCTGGCCCTGGGTGCTCCAGGTTCGGTCAGAAGAAATCGAGCCACTTCGACACTGTGGCACATCATGTCGTTGAGAACACCGCCACCCTGGAGGCTTCCGTTCCAGAACCACGGCGCGTGAGGGCCGCTATGTTCTTCGGCTGCCCGTGCCAGATACGGCCTGCCCGCAATGGCGGCGCCACGGGCCCACGCCAAATTTCTGCCGCGGACTAGACCGGGACTGAAGAGTTGGTCTTCCAGATATCCGTGCAGGACCCCGCACTCCTCCACCAGCTCCACCACACGCCGGGCCTCGTGGACGTTTCTGGCTAGAGGCTTCTCGCACGCGATTCCCACAAGATCCGCCCCTCTGGACCTGGCCTGGAGTATTTCCTCCATGTTCTCAATCCTCCGGTGATTCGGCCCGCAGATCCAGAGCGCGTCGATTCTGGGGTCTTCCACCATCTCTGAAATCGAGCCGTAAGCGCGGGCATCTCCAACTCGACAAGTGCGCGCGAGCGCCGCCGCTGACT
>CAYXSE010000254.1:2473-5190 GCA_964466675.1 uncultured Rhodothermales bacterium
CGGGCTCCAGATTCCGAGGATATCGGCATCACGCACAGCTTGCCACGACTGAATATGAAACCGCGAAATGAACCCGCTGCCTATAAACCCTATCCCGAGTCGCCTGCCCATTGATCCTCGCACTTGTTGGGCCGCGAAGATACGCCTGGAGCAAGGGGATCCGGCATCAGGGACGATGATCTCGTTGCCTGAGCCACCGCGACACTTCCACTCAACGCCCGAAGCGAGGATTCACAATGTTGTTGTAAATGGATCCGAATCGGTAGTTCAGACCGACAGACACGCTGAAATCGAAGCCAGTCGGCAGGCGGCGAGTCCCCAGCAGGATTTCCTCTTCGGAGACATCGCTTAGCGGGAGGAATAGCTGGTCCCGGATCAGCTGGTAGCCTGCTCCCAACTCCAGGGAAAGGCCGCGAACGACGCGTACTTCCGCCCCGCCATCCAACTCCAGCCTGTAGGAGCCGGTCAGGGACCGATCGAAATTGGTCAGGAGGTGCGAAAACTCGGCGTTGAACTCCAACTGTCCCCAAGGTTGCTTTACGTCCAGCTCAGCCTTTAGCACGTGCTTCAGTATGCTTTCCTGGCTGAGGTCAAAGATGGTCACCTCGTCGTAGTCAATCCGATCCCACCGGACCCCATACTCGAATCGGAATTCCCTCCGTGTCGACTCGGAGTACGGGAAGACATTGTATTCGATGGCGGGTCCCGTCGTAATCGATGCCTTGGTGTTGTCGCGCGAGGAGGTATTGAGGAACACCGTGCCGCCGACGCTCCAGTGGTCTCCGAGGCTCCGAGCAGCGAACAACCAGACGCTGCCGGACTGCGTGGTGCTGGTGAACGTCTGATTGTTGTCCAGGTCGAAGTTTCTCTCCTGGTACCTTCCAAATGCCGCGATTCGGATCTTCCAGTCCTCGGTGGTCCGGTTCGCGGAGATGTTGCCCCTGGCGAACAGGTTGTCAGAAGATTCCTCACCACTAAAGTCGCCGCTCCCGCCGATCGAGAATACCCAGTAGTTCCATGGATCAACAACACTAGAAGCCTCCCGCCCACTTTCCTCGTCACGAACCAGCCGGACGTCGATCTGGCTTGCCAGGCCCGTCCGAAGAAGGTATCGGACAAGCCCCGACTCGATCTTGTCGGTCAAGGCGCTACGCTGCTCGTCGTCCGTGTCCGTTCCGCTGCTGCTGTAGAACAGTGTGTCGGACATCGCCGAAAAATCGTCCAGACCGATGAAATTCAGACTGTAGGCGTTCCCGCCTGAACCGTTGCGCTCTGAGGTGATCAAGAGGTGGACGTCCGCGACCGTCCTTTCAGTGACGAAATCCACCAGAGTGATCTCAGACCGGATGTAGGTCCGATCGCAGCGATTGTTACAGTCCAGGAATAGCCTCAACGACGGAGGTTGAGCGCTCTGAGCGGTAGCCGCCCCTGCCCCGGCTAGGGTGGCTATGGCCAGAACGGCCGCGATGACGAATCGACTCAATAGATCGGTGGTCTGGTGCAGCGCGGTCCTACGGAATCACCCTCGTCCGGGTTGTCACGAATCTGTTACGATTCATACGGCATCTTGCGTTCGCCAGCGGCGCATCTAAAAAAAAGTGTCCGGCCTTACGGGGCCGGACACTCAAGCAAGACAAACCGCAGAGACGCGAACGTCTCCTTTCCCGGGTATCGGAACCCGAGGGGTTCACTTAAGTGTGCGGCCTCTATTTCGTCGGCACGCGTCTTGCACCTCCATTCAAAGCCACCAATCGAATTGTCCGGAGTCACCCTTTCTCATGGCTAGTCGTCTCCCCGAACAAGTGTATGCGGCCCTTCTGGAGGCATTGCCCGACGATCGTCCCATTTCAAGGGAGGATTTCAGGCGGTACGAAGTTCCGGACGCCATTTCGCATTTTCTGGAACATGCGTTGGATCGACGCCTGGAATTGGAGACCGCGAGAATAATGGATCTGGCCAGGGGATGGGTTGACCATGACCGCGAGGAAATTGCTCTCGCCAGAACGGCCTATCTGAAGCTCCTGGGCCGGTATGCCCACTACCCAACCGCCGAGTGGCCTCGCGCGTTGCGCCAGGCTGTTCAACTGGTCTCCGCCTACCTGATTCGCCCGGTCCCAACACTTGTCCACTTCCTGTTTGGCGAAAAGCGGTCGGAGTTGGCGGCGGCTGATGTTGGAAAGCGAATGGACTACTTCATCGGATTCGGTCACTTGAGAACTGCGGTTTCTGCTTTCATCGATCGCCGCCCGAACGAGCCCGTGAACAGACGGGCCCTTTCTGAAGCCCTCGAGGCCGTCGACAGACAGATTTGCCTGGAATACACCCTGGAGGATTGGAGGCTGCTCGTCGCGCCTCTGGCCGATCTCGGCCGCCACACCGACGGAATCGATTTGGATATCCTCTCGCAATTTTTTGAATCGCGAGGGGGGAATTCGATTGCGGGCGGAATCAAAGGTTACGCGAGCGCCAGAAACCTGGAGCGCCTGACCCGTGACCAACTGGACTCGGCGCTGCTATTGATCGGAGCTCCGGACGAGTACCAAGGGGATGACGCGCTCGCAGGGGATCTCGCCATCGAGCCCGAGCCGGAGCCCGAGCCGACCCCGACGCCCCAGCCAACCCCGATGCCCGAGCCGACCCCGACGCCCCAGCCAACCCCGATGCCCGAGCCGACCCCGACGCCCCAGCCAACCCCGATGCCCGAGCCGACCCCGACG
>CAYXSE010000255.1:0-5186 GCA_964466675.1 uncultured Rhodothermales bacterium
CCTCTTCCCCTCGAGACCACATTGAGATCTTGAGCCGCCCTTCTTCCTGCTCGTCCCCGAAAAGGACTCCGGCGCTAACACCCAGGAAGTCCGCGAGCCTCGGTGCGTCAGGGAATCTGGGGTGGGCCTCCGTCTTCTGCCACCGGTACACCGACTGGACGTTGACTCCCATGTGATCGGCGACTCCTTGGTCGTGGTCTTCGCCTCCTTTATCAACCGCTTGAGTATCGCTCCGTGATCTGGGGGCATGTGGGTGTGTGTTTCGCGTGGCGGGTCCACGCCTGGGGGGAGTTGGCCCGTGAGAGGTACGACGGCTTCGGCAGCTTCCAGGAACTCGGCGTAGGCCAGGCCGAGGTCTCGCTTCGAGCCGTGGTAGATGGCCTCCTGGAATTTGTCTGATGCTTCGTCGGGGGTCATGCGGCCAGGTCGTTACCTGTGTTCATTTTTCTAAACAGAGTGCGCGATCAATTCCTTTCGAACGGTAGTTTCTCGATCTCTTCCCGGACTTCCCTCTCCAGGTCCCGCGCCTCCTTGAGCCTTGACGCCTTGGCCGACTGCAGGTACTCGATGTAGGCCATCCTGACCTCGTGGTTGGTGCCGGTCCGGAGGGCCTCTTCGAGGCGGGCACCGATGTTTTTTAGGTGGGTCATGAGTCTGTGGCGGGGGGGAGAAGCTTAGGAAGGTCGTCGAATATGAGCTGGACCCAGCCGTAAACCCTGACAGCCGAGTCCATTTTGACGCCTCCCCATTCTGCGATCCGCATCGCGGTCCGTTGCAACCGGTCGACAATCGTGGCGAGCGTTTCCGCATGCCCGTCGCCCTCGATCTTTGTGCTGCTAGTTTTTTGGATGAATTGACTTACATCCGCGTGGGCCTCGCTAAAGACAGCGCCACCCCTGTATCGAAACGTCGTTGTGGCAGACTGGAAGACGGAGACAACGTGCAACATGAGCGACTTGAGATACTCCGGCCCGTCCCATGCGTGGATGTGTTTCTCAAGGTCGTCTAATTCGGCCCGCTGAGCCTCGATCTCAGCGTCATCGATATCGGACTCCTCGTCTTCCAGCAGGTCGGCGAAGATCAGAAGGTATCCGCGCGCCTGCTCTCCCGACTTCTGTCCCGCCGTCCATGCATCACTCAGGTTGCCCAGGTACAGCACGTCACCGAGCAGCCCTATAGGAAAGGCCAGGGATTTCCTTGACAGCCTGTCCGAGAGGTCTGCCTCCATGCGGGTCAGGTCGTCGTATAAGCTTGTCAAATGGCGGGAAACACTATGGACTATCTCGACATCCTTGCCTGAAACTTGGAACACCTTCGCCCAGACCACCGAGCGCGCGATGCTGTGTTTTTGCGCGGACGCATCGGTCAGGAGGGTAATCAGTCGGGTCGCGGTATTACTCATCTATCCAGCCTCTTGATGGCTACGGGGGTTACGGAACCGTTGGCTGCCACAATCTTGAATCGATTGGAGACCCGTTCGTCGATCGGGATCAGGCGGTTGAAAGACAGGTCTGTATAAAGGCCTACTACGAGCCGGTAATCCACGCTTCGGTCAAAAGTCGCCGAGGGATAATTCAGATAGTCAGTGGTTATCGCATTTTCGGCTCTGATCGCAGATATGGATATCTCCATTGTCAGCTCCTCACCAGCGGGGACGATGTATGTCGCCAGGCTCTGACAGACTCCGCGCACATTCCACTCCTTCGTCACTGTTTGGCCGTCGAGCTCTTGGAGATCAATACCCACGCTACACGGGTAATGAACAGATCGGGATCCGGCCTTGATAGTGACCCTCAGATGGATCTTCTCCGCGTGCCCAACGATGTATTCGAGCTTGTCCGTTCTCGGCTCCACATCGAACAGATCGTCCCCCGGGCCGACGATGGTGCACCCGCTCGCTAAGAGCAGCAGATGAATCGCAAGGGCGCCGATGGGTGGCGGTGGCTGTGGTTTTGGATCGGTCATTTGTCCTTGACAAAGCGAATGGAGTTTTTCTTCTGGCCCGACGGGAAGAAGACGCCCGGGTCCCACTCTGTTTGCTTGCCCCACTCCGAGTCAGGGCCGGTTGCCGTGAACCAGTACGGGCCAGGTAGCTCAGGCGAAAAATCGACGGACCTGTATTCGCCAGGCGATCCAATGTCGTCGCATCCCCGGATCTCAATCAGAGCATCTCCATTCGGCGCGAACTGGCCCTCAATGGTGAAGGGCTGAACGGTTTCAATCCCGTCCTCACCCCTGAAGTCCCCCGTTATTTCTTGGTACGTCAGGGCCGTCGAGTAACGGCACTGCCCCGTGCCGGAGATATGGTCTCCGGTGACAGTCACCTCGCCATCCAGCCTCAGATATGAGACCATCAGGACGAGGCCGTCAGGGCCGAGCGCCTTCGCATGGTAGTCTGCGGCCATGTTGGGTGTGCTTACCCCGATCGTCAGCGTCGATTCTCCCGCTCCATCACACCCGACGAGGAAGACGGCCAGGGATAAGCCGATGACCGTCCAGATCGGGGTCGTGAGGACCCAGCGAGAGAGTGCGAATTTGGGGTATTGGAGCGTGCACCTAAGCATTCTTCAGCAAGTTGTATCCCAGCACAAACACAACGGCACTGACGAACTGAGGGAGATCCAGAACGTGCTCCCATGCCTTCTCCGATTTAGTGCCCACCAATTGCATCGATCCAGAGGCGTGGATCCACTCGGTGGGAGACGGCGTGGAGGTTCCGAGTTGGCCTGCTATCACTTCGTTGTACCCGTCGATAACGTGTCCGCCCTGCGCTTCATCCATGAGCGGGGTGAATGACGTCGCGTGGATAATCTTGTTTAGTATCTCGCGGAATCTGAGCCCTGGGATTGGGTCAAAAACCGAATTGGATCCGTTTCCGAACTGATCACGCCGCTCCAAATACTTCAGGCGGGATGAGTCGCGCTCATCGGTGTCCTTCATCTGGTCATCGACTATCCGCAGCCGGATCGCGACAGACAGAATCAGGCTCGTCACTTCTTCGCCGTAGAACCGCTTCTCTAGTAGGCTGGAGGCAGTACCTGGTCCAACAGCCATTGGTGGGTCGTGGCGAGATATTTCCTTGCTGGCGTACACGAGAGCCAGCAGGCGGTAGCAGTCCCGCAGTATCGAGATCGAGTCAACGGTGTACTTGGCGGCTGGTTGGTCTGCGGTCTTCGTCATCCCATCTCCCTCAAGCGGTGTTTGCATTCGCCCCTCACGACCCCAAGTGCTCCAGCACCCGGTAGGTCACCTCTGTATTGGTCGCCTCGATGATTTCGATCCGTGCTGATCGGAAGCCAACGATCTTGGAGTCGGACAAGTCGAAGACCAGGTCCTGATAGAACGCTGGGCGGGCAAAATCACCGGAGTACTCCCGGTAGTAGCCTGACTTTCGGAAAAGGACACCCGTGTCCACCAACCGGCGTAACTCGCCGTCAATTCCTGAATCGCTTGCGTCTTTTGGGGCAAGAGGCCTTGACACTGTGTGTAGATTAGGTGAGCTAATCACTAACTACTGGAGTCGTGGATGAGCTGGCCACCAATGTCTCGGCGCGATGCGCACAGGTAGCGAGATAACAGCCCACTCGCCGCGGTGGGGCCTTTCCATCGGGCTCTTTCTTTGAGGGCCAGAGTCATCTGACAGAGGGCAAGGGTCACGCAAAAGGGAAAGCGGAGTGACGCTTAAGGTGATACTTTTTGCACGGGTTGTAAAGGTGCTTGGTCGGGACTAGGCTGTAATTTGCCATTTCCGAAGCCAAAACCGCCGAAACACCCCTTTTAACCCGCCGAAGTACTTGGAATCCTTAGCTCCAAGGTCCGCACCTGCATCTACTCACCAGTCAGCAACTCCAGCATTCGCCGATTGACAAACAGCAAGTCACGGCCCGAGCGCTGTTCCTCCAGCAGCCCCACTGAAACCAGCGCCTTCAGATATCTTGCGGCCGCCTGCCGGTGTACTATCTCTCTATCGACCAAGTCCGCGATACGGGAGTACGGCCGAGCAAATACGGTCTCGATCAACTCACGGGAGTAGATCTTCGGAAGCTGCCGCTTCACCAGGCTTGTGGCCCATTCCATGAGGTCCAAAACCTCTAGAATCTTGGCGGACGTCCACTCCGCCGTTTCCCTGATGCCGTCGAGCACAAAGAGAATCCAGTCTTCCCAATTATCGTCTCGCGTCACACCCAGTAGCAGGCGGTAGTAGTCCCTCCGTTGCCCAAGAATGTATCTGCTCAAGTACAGGATGGGCTGTGAGAGCAGCCCTCGCTGGACGAGAATCAGGCTGTTAATCACCCGACCCGTTCGGCCATTGCCATCGGTGAACGGATGGATGGCTTCGAACTGGTAGTGGGCCACTGCCAAGCGCACAAGAGGGTCCAGATCGTCTTCTGCGTTTACGAACACCTCCCAATTGGCAAGCAGATCTCGTAGATGTGACTCGGCCTCGGGAGGGGTGTAGATCACCTCCTTCGTCGCCGGATTTGCAAGTTTGATCCCTGGGACCCGCCGAACCGTTGAATCGACGCCCCGAAGCCGGGAGCAGATGGCTTCGGCCATTCGAGTCGTAAGGGGCCGGCCTTCCAGCGCTGCGTTCGCTTCGAGCAGAGCGTGTCGATAGTTGAGGGCCTCCTTTGTGGCTGCATCGCCTCCCGCTTCGTCCACCGCCAACTGTCGAAAGAGTCGGTCGTGCGTTGTGACAATGTTCTCGATCTCGGTACTCGCCTGCGCTTCGAGAAGGGGCAGCGTCCGCACCAGAACTGCCGGATTCGGGATGAGGGCGGCGGTCCCCTCGAGCCTTGCGACGGCCGCACGAGCTTCTACGCACGATTTCAGCACTCGTACAGTTTCGGGATTCCGGCTCAGCGGTAGAAGCGGAAGGTCGTTGTACGGGAGTTCGGGGTTCCAGGGCATGAACCTGTCGTGTTTGTGGAATTCGTGCGACACATTACTATGATATGTCGGTGCCGGCGACATATCAATCAAACGTGTCGTCATAATAGCTTTTTTGCGACGCGTGATCACGACGGCTTTCAACGGACAAACGCCGGCTCGACACACTCAAGGTGTTCGTTCAGACTGTTGCCTTCAGACCGGACCCGGTGTCGGCGCCTACCAGAAAAGGGCGTACAACGCCGCGGTAATCCCGATAATTCCGAAGGCTGCGCCAGCAAAAACAGGGTCGTTTA
>CAYXSE010000256.1:0-5150 GCA_964466675.1 uncultured Rhodothermales bacterium
GGAGAGGCTTGGGACTGGGTATGTCGAACGAATTGGTCACGACAGCAGTCTACGGCAGCCCAAGGGTAGGGGCTACGGCCTGACGCAGGCTACCGGGATAGTTTTCTGAATGCTCCGGCGGCTCCGAGGACGGCCTCTCGAAGAGCAAGCGCCAGATCTCTGCCTGCCTGTGCCACCTCGGACTTCGAGCTGCTTCCGGCCAGCACATCCGTACCGATACTGATTGTGGATGGGCCAGCGGCCTCAAACCCCGCCAAAATGAAGGCATCTACCCGATCCAGAGGCCAGACCGGGTTCGCCTGAAACGACCGCAGGCCGGTGTTTCCCTGGGCGCCACCCGAGAACCAGGCGAAGAGCACCGTCTTCTCGGGCCCGAGCCCCCGGTCCGCGCTATGGGCCAGGACTCGTGCTACCTCCAACAAAGCGGCGGAGGCGATTCCTGAGCGGCTGGTGTCTGTCAGACTAACTCCTGCCGGATACCCCCCAGAATCCAGGTTGGCCGCTACAATCACGAGGCTCTCAGACACGAACGGATTGCTCCCTGGGAGGTAGGCGAGCGTATTGATCAAGCCGGCGGCGGGGTCAAACGAGGCGCTTGTCCCCAACTCCAGGGACCTCGAACCCGTGCCTCCCTCGGCCAGAAGCTGGGCTACCCGACTCTCCGTCAACGCCAGGATCTCGGACAGCCGGGCCGGGGATACTTGAATCAGGCCTAACCCCAGCGAAAATTGCGACCGCCCGATTTGTGGCGGCTGGACCACGAAAGCCATGCGAAAGCCCGCCTTCCGCAGCTCACGAATGGCAGAAGAAGACCAAGTCGGCGGCAGCACGGCGATTTGTCCCTCAGTCGGCCGCGGGATTGACGACCCGACCGGAATAAATCTGTAGGAAGAAGCCGCAAACTGCATGGCTGACGTCCGGGAATCTGGGATCATCTCCCGGTCAGTCGCCCAGAACGTGGTATCCTGTCCCATCACCCTTACGGAAGCGCCTGACGCGTGATTGAGGGGACCATACCCCACGTGGCGGAATTCTCCGACGTGGACAGGCTGGAGCCCGTAGGATCTCAACTGGCTGGACACATATTGCGAGGCGGCGACGAAGCCGACCGATGAGGTCTTGCGACCTGCGAGCTCATCGGCATTCAACTGGTCGAAGTGGGCCTGGACTCTCTCGCCTGAAATGTCGGCTCGAACCGGGTTCCGCTCCAATTGCTGAACCGGGATGCACGACGCCGCCAGAAGTACCACGCATCCCAAAAGCACGGCGCGGCGTAGAAGCACCACATGGTCCGGGAGATATTCACCACAATTGGAAGGATGCGGCTGCTCACGAGGCGAATCATCCTTTTTTTCGCCGCGTCCGCCTCGGCGGGAGTCGTGTTGATCCCCCTGTCCTACCGCGCTCATATCGCGGAATCCTGGATCGTTGTCCTGCCAACCATCGGCTACTTTGGATTGGCCGCTTTCAGGCTCCTGGGAGGGTTTCAGACGGATCGACAAATTGAATTTGAGGAGCGCTTCATCCGATTCGCCATCAAACAAAACAAGCTACTGGCGTCGGTACAAGGCTTCGGCAAGCTATGGAAGCTTAGCTGTGTGGTCCAGGGTCTCTCGCTTGCGGAGCAGGCGGTTTCTCGCGACTCCGAGAGGGGTCGAGTCCTGCAGAAATCACTGACGGCTTCCAGTCGGGTTCTCCTGCCGCCGGTGGTGTGGGCGGCCATGCCCGCCGCCGTGCTGGTGGCGGCATCGTGGGTGTTTGTGGTCTCTACGCAGCCTTCGACACGAGGGATCTTCCTGTATTTGGCCGTCCTGCCGTGTTTGGCCGTTGTCGGGTACGTGGAAGCCCAAATCCTGGCAAGCCGCAAACGTCTCAAGCAAAGTGTGCTCGACTTTGTCACGCATGTGGCAAAGTGGGGCGAGGAGGACTGGATAGTCCTGAAAGATCGACCAACCCTGAGACCTTTTCGACACCGCCTCTTTTACCGCGATCGGAAGCTCTTCTGAAAGCGGAGCGGCCTAAGCGAACTATTGGTTTCTCGTGCGTCTTTCCGGCTTCTCAGCGGATTCTTGCACTTGGGCGTTGAAACGGCGGAGGGCCTCTTGTACCTGCTGCCTGCGCCTGGTCAGAATGTCGTCTTCCAATTTTTGGCCCAAGCGAGTGATCAGGGGAGGGACGATGTCAGCCTGCAGCACGATCAGCAACTCCTTCCTCGTCACCGTCGTCTGAGAGCGCGAGAACAGATATTTGATTCCGAAGAACCAGCCTGGCAAGTCCTTCAGAATCGGGACCCCGCGGCGCGATTCGGTCTCGTCGGTACTGTACAGACCCCCAATCAGAATCTGTTCGCCGTCCAGCGCAATGATCTGTGTCGCAGCCTGACTTCGGTCAAAAACAGGGCCCGCGGTCGAGGGACGGCTTGAGGACTTCTCCACACTCACATCCAGGTGGATGATGTCCACCAGAGTGGAATCCGGCCCCATTTCGGTAATGACCGTCGGAGTCACGTCGATGATGATTCCGGTCGAGATCAGATCGATCACCGTGTTGCCAGCAAAATCCAGTCTCTGGATGGGCACGTCCTGGCCAATCTGAATGTTGCCCTTGACGCCTGACTGAACGGTAATCTGCGGACTGGCCACGGTCTCTCCGATCCCCGAGGCTTCGGCCAACTGGACCAGTGATCTCAGGTCCTTGAAGTTGACTAGGCTCGGCGCGATTATCGCGTCCGAAATTGGGGCGAAAAGTTCGTCTGTCTTGAGGAAGAAATTCAGGCTCTGAGCTGAGGCTCCGCCTGTTGCTGCCCCGCCGCTTCCGCCGGCGGCCGCCGCTGCGCCGGCTTCACCAAAGATGACGCTCCAGTTAATCCCCGAATCGCGGGCCCTGGTGTGATTGAGCTCGAACAAGACTGCGCTAATGCGCACCTGCTTGGAGTTTATGTCCGCTGGTCCGACAACCGAGGCTCCCGTCCCGGGATCTATGGTAGTTGCCTGGCCGGCCAGAGCACCCGCCGGTAAGTCCGGGACATCGGGTTCGACCATGAAGTACTGGTCGGTCTCACGCATGTAATAGCCGTTGTAGGCGAGTACCATTTCCGTCGCATCCATGAAGTGCATGCTGGAAATCGAAATGCCGATGGGGAAATCTTGTCCGTCGGGGTCGATTACCGCCTTCCCGGCGACCCGGGTGAAGATGGGATTAACCAACTCTAAATAGGTATTCAGCGGCGTCGAGGGGAGAAAGGAGACCAGCTGGTCTGGCGGGATGTAGGTGCGAAGTATTCGTTGGGGCACCCGCTGCGCCAGGACCGTGGAAGATCCTAGCAGTGCGGCTAGCAGGAAAAGGGTGAGGCGTGATGCTTTCATGGCTCCGCGTCAGTTTGATGGCGCCAGCTGTGCCGGGCCAATGGCCTGCCGGAAGCTGTCGCCTGCTGTTTCGAGTTGAAAAGTTCGCTCGTCCATAATGCCACCGATATTCAAGCGGGCGACGACGATGCTGTTGATGGGATCAATCATGATGATCCGACCCAAATACACGTCGTCCCCGACGCCAAGCGTGGCGAGTCGGTGCTCTTGGGCATTGACGGCGCTCTTGGCGGAGTAGCCAAACACCGCCTTGCCGTCGACGATCGACACCAATGATGCCAGGTCGAGGTTTAGCAGCCCCCTGGTATTGGGAGGGATCTGTGACATGATGATGGGATAGAACGGATTCTTGGCCGGATCTCTGTCTGGAAGAATTGAGGCGGGCACCGGCGGAAGCTCGGTTCGGGGCCTGACGGTCAACGCTGCGACCGATCCCGGAAGTTGGTCATCGGCGCTTAGGCCGGCGGCACCGCCGAAGTAAGCGTGAATCTTGAAGTCGAAAGAGACCGCCATGTCCAGGCGCTCATTGCCCGTATCCTTGTCTATGGAGGGCAGGTCGATGTGGCTGAGCTGAAAATCGGTGATTCGGTAGAAGCTCCGGTAGTTCTCTATGGCCCAGACGAATTCGTACAAGGCGTTGAAGGAGGCCCTCCCCTCGATGCGGAAGACGTGCGTGTTGAAGTCATCACCCTCATATTCGTTGTCATACGAGACGTTGAAACTCTTGAAACCGGTACGGGTGAGGCCATTGAAGTAGGCCACCACCTCGTGCGTCCTCAATTCCTTTGGAATCGTCTTGTATCGAGAATCCCACTGCGCCTGGATGTCAGACGCTTGCCCCTCGATATCCAGTTCTTCGGTGAGCAGCACGGCTACCTCACTTTGCCGGATGCGAGCCATCTGTTCGGTGGCTCGCAACTCGTCGATTTCGGCGGGCTGGCTGAAGAAGGTCAGCCAGGTTCCCAACCCGACCGACAGCAACCAGATCGATCCGATCATTACAATGTTGTTCAGTGGGCCCATGACTTACTCGCTGGCTAGGCCTGCTTGGTCGCGCAAGTATTGCGCGGCCCGCGGCAATTCGTTCGGCAGTGGCACCTGCAATTTGAACTTGTACACCGGCCACTCTCGGATTTGATCGAAGGAGACGCTCTCGATGACGCCGTTCATCCTGGCGGCGTACCTCACGACTTGGTCTCGGTCGGTTGCGGTCCCCTCAAGAACAAGGAAGTCCTCGTCATCCTCCCATTTTTCCACCCAGATTCCGGGCACCGACGATGCCTCCCTGGCTGTGCGTTCCATCGCGCGACTCCAACGGTCGCTCCCGACGAGGATGCTGTCCAGAACCGCCAGGGCCTGGATGTAGCCGGCCGTCTCCACCTGGATGGAATCGATCCGGGCCTGCAGGCTACCCTTGTTGTTCTCGACCAGCTCCACCGGATACTCACCGAGCTTCAGCTGAAGCGATTCGGCCTCGTGCGCCAGACTGAAATAGCGTTGCACGAAGAACAGAACGGTGGCGAAAAGGAGTACCATCATGGGCAAGGACTGCCACTTGATGTGGGCCAACGAATAGCTTCGTTTGAACAGCTTCTGTGGAAGCAGATTGACCGGCTCGAAATAGCGTGTGCCTCCGAGATCCTCCAAGTGGCGCACGATCACTGCAGATGCCAGCGTCGCCTCTCGAGAGTAGTCTGCGTCCAGGTCGTCCGGAGACTGGGGCAAGATGTCGCGAAGGCTCCTGACGGTACTGTCTTCGAAGAATTCCGTCAGTCGTCGAATCAG
>CAYXSE010000257.1:0-5102 GCA_964466675.1 uncultured Rhodothermales bacterium
CCCCCCCCCCCCCCCCCGCACCTGTCGGTTGGCGGGGCTGCCCCTCTGCCTGCCCGGGTGGCCAACCTCGTGGAGCCCGATCACCGGCTGGCGCGATGGGCATCGGCAAAACCGGTTGGCGAGGCTGCGAAGCCAATCGCCAATCCATCCTCCGCAGCCCCAAAACGAGCAGATACGGGATGAGGGCGTACCAGAGGATGGGCCGCGTGATACTCAGCGACTCTCCGCGGGTGAAGAAGATCAGGATGGGCAGAAAGGATGCGAGGAAGGCGATGCGTGCCGGATCCCCACCGTTTTCGGCCCACTTTTGGACCCCGGCGACGGCCAATCCGATCACACCGAGCATGAACACACCGCCGATCCATCCGAAATTCAGATACGACTCCGCCATGAAGGAAAAACCGAGACCGAATCCTCCCACCGCGAGATGTGGGGTCACGTGCCAAGCCAGCCAGCTACCCGCGTAGCCGTAAACATCCGGCAAGTGCCACATGGGAACGGCGTTGGCCAGGGCCCGGAGGTAGCCGTAGCCCATCTCGAATGGGCGAACGTTGGGGACCAGTTCAGAGGTCCAGGAAATGGTCAGCATACTGCCGGCCAATTCGGCCATGAGCGTCAATACCGGATTGTCCGCTCCGGAATAAGCCTCCCACAACACGTCGAACGAGAGACGATCCGTCCCTGACATGTCCCGAATCTGACGGACCAGCGGCGCGACTATCAGGAAGGCTCCAATGCCGGCCGCCGCTACGGGAACGACTGGCAATCGTCTGACGCACCGATGCCAGAGCCAGATGTAGACCGCGACGGGAATGAGCGAGAAGGCCCGGAAGCCCATGAACAGATACGCCCCCGTATAGAGCATCAGGGCGAGGAGGGACATGATCTGGCCCACGCGGCGGTGTCGACTGCCCGCGAGCAGGAACATCACTCCCGGAAGGTAAAATTGGGCTATCAGTGCGATGATGCCTTCTGATCCGGACGAAGGGACCGTGGAGCCGCCCTCGAACAGCGAGGAGTACCCTCCACTCATCACGACGCCGACGTTAGCCGAAATTTTCAACAGCAGCGGGATGATGGAAATCGCCAGCAGTAGCCAGCCGATCTGGTAGACTCGGGTGCCAGCCGACCCGTTCAATCCCTCTCCGAGGGCGGCGTCGTACTCCTCCCCGATTGGGGCGGGGGCGCGCGGGGCGATCGCAGCCACGATGAGCGCGCCCAGATGAAGGGCCGCGTAGCAGGCCGTCACGTAGGCGAGCGTTTCCAGGATTTGCATTTCTGTCACGGCTCCCTGCAGCCAAACCAACGACTCCTGGTCCAGGGCCCGCAACAGGGCGTACCCAATGTGAAACGGCATGGAAGCCATCAGAAAGAGCCCATAGGGGTTCAGAAGGCTCCCTTCTGCCAGCCACCAGGAAACGAGCAACCAGGCCGAAAGTGTTAGGAGGACGCCGCCCACCAGGCCGATCGAATCTGAATTCACGAGCCCCTTGGCGTCGGCGGCGATGTAACCCGCGGTCAGACCGAGGACCACGACAATGTGGACCAGGAGTGCCAGAATGGGGCGGGCTCCGAGGGTGCCGGTTTCGTTTCGATTCATCTGCGAGCCGCCTCACCGTCGGTCGTGGAGCCGGGGTATCCCGCCTCCGACTTGGACCCCACGACCATGGGTCGATCCACGCGGCCCCTCGACGGCGCATCATCGGCCGGGCTCTCGCCGGCGTTGAAGGCGACAAGCCGACCGTAGCCGGGCGACCACCATGGCAGCGGTTCAACATGAACAGGCTGACCGTCTCGGGAAAAATCCGTCACCTCGACCCGGTCCGGATAGACTCGAATCGACCGATAGATCGTTCCTATGCTGGATTCGCGACTTCCTACCAGCCCATTCTGGTCGAAAGCGAGGAGTGAACTGGAAGCATCCGTGGACGGAGCGAACACGCTCTCGCCGGGCGAAACTCCTTCCCCCCGAAGCCGGGGAATGCCGTGCGAGGATGCGGAGCGAAATTGTTGGCGACGCCAGGGAAGGGATGTGTAGACGTAGGCTCCTGGGTCGACGCGATAGACCCGACCGTCCATGTGGAGTTCGAACGACAACGCATCGGCATGCGAGTGCCCCCCGTCCGAGCCATGGCCACGACCGCACCGTATGGCCAGCCAGAGATGGTCAGACCGGAGCAGGCAGAGACCGAAGTCAGCGTAGAACAGCCTGTTCAGGTTCTTGGTCAGGTCAAGGCGTCTCGAAGGGCGAAATATCTCGCTGCACTTCAATACCTCGGCATCGCGCTGCAGCGACTGGTCTACGGACTTGACCGACGCCTGACTGGAGACGGGGGCTGGCGGCGGCGGACATGGATATCGCTCTGGCGATGGATCCACTCCTCCAACCAGATGCAGAATGGCCGGGTAGGTGGACGACTCGGTCGATGCGACGCATCCGAGCTTGGCTTCCAGCGCCGCGATTGTGGACGCATAGCCTAGGGCGCCCTCATGCCAATAGACTCCGTCAGACTCGGGCAACTCCCGCAGATTCAGGTATCGCCGTCTTAGAACCTTCAATTCCGTCGGCTCCGCCTGAACGTCCAACCTGATGAATCGCCCGCTGTCGTTATCCCCGACCTGAAGTAGGGCGCCGTCCGGTCGTTGGGCGGCATACAGAAATGAGAGCATCCCCCTCAGCGCCTTGTCCGTGTTCAGAGGAGGGGGCGCGGAGGCGTCGAACGCGCGCCGCCTTGCCTCGCTTGGCAGCGCCTGGGGCCTGGGCGGAGACGCCTTTGCGTCGACTGCGTCGAGGATGGCTAGGGTCCACGCCACCATCTCGGCGGAAAAGGCGTGATACGCTGATGATCCCTCGAAGTGACTCCCGTCTGGGTTGAATTGGTAACGCACCTCCGATGCGATCTCGTTTCTGGCGAACGCCAGGATGCTCTCGGAGACCTCCGAAGTGGGCAAATAGGCTGCGCCGAAGGCCAAACCCGCCACGTTGGCGAGGTAGTGATTGTTGCGAGCGTCCAGGTCCCACCAATCCAAATGCGACAAGATGCAGTCGATATGCTTGCGGGTGGTCCCTACGATGATGCGCTCGAATTCGGCGTCGAACTCGGCCCCGGCTGCTCGAAACAAGTCGTGGGCCATCAGGATGTTGGCGATGCGAATTCCTGCCAACATGGCCGTCGACCAGTTCGCGCCGAAGCGCGGGGGATTGAGCGCAAGAAAATCCAAGACCTGATTCCGATAGACCCTTGCGTACTCGGTGGCGGACAAAAATCCGGACCGACCCAGCTTGGCCAAACCGTAGGCCAGTGCGAGCCTTGGGAGGTGTTGGAGTTTGGCGAGTTCCCAAGGCGCCTTGACATCGGCGCCGCGGTGAAGGCCGATGGGGGTATCCAGCGCGTGAATGGTGGCGCTCCACCTGGCTCCGGATCTGGCGTCGAGTTGCCAGTCGATTGGCGAATGGGGGCCTTCGATGAGGCGCCACAGATTCCGCGAAGTCGGAAGATTTTTCGCGGTCACCAGCCCCTCTATCCAGGCCCCTTCGGGGTCGGACTGGAGGCTCGGACCCGGGTTCATTCGATGGCCTTCCCTACCGGGTGGGAGTGCGCCGTAGCGCCAGGATAACCACCCGGATCCAAGGACATCGAATCGACCCTGAAGATAGTTCGCCGTGACTCCTGCCAGAGCCGGATGCTGCTCGATTGGCACCTCACGAGCCATATCCGGCATGATGCGATTGATTTCGCCTTCGCCCTGGAGCGTACCGAACGTGCTTCCGAGGGCATCCACGATGCGCTCGGTTCGTTGCCTGACACGACGCGCGGAGGCACGCGAGACCTTGCGAACGAGCTGTTTTGGAGAAAGGTTTTTTAGAGAGCCGTACATCGGCGGCCGGGTCGATGGTGGTAGGCACACTTTGTGTACTTCTACAGGTGGATCAACAATAAGCGCGCCATCTCATGGCTCATCGGGGTCCCCGATTCATTATGGGCAACATGCCTCCTCCAATTGGCGGCGTGTCCACATTCATCCGGCGATATACCGCTGGCTTGAAGGCTTCCGGAGTCCGGTTCTCCGTGCGCGACTGGGTGAAGATGAGCTTCGGAGGCAGGCTCCGGTGGCTCTTCCGACTGTTACTCGACCCTAGGTCGCTCAGCCTGGAGGTGAACGCCTACGAAACCTGGGCCATGCTCGCCCTCATCGCGCGACCTTTTCGCACGCATACCCTACTCAGAATTCATTCGGGGCGACCGGAGACCCGGCTCTCTTCAGGCCGTCAATGGATCTTCCGCCGCTTCCTGAAGACGGTTGATGAGTTCGTACTGGTTGGCCCGCATGTTCGGGACGTCCTCGCGGAAGGGGGCTTTGCTGTCCCCGACAATGCCCGGATTGAGCCCGCCTTTCTCCCGCCTCCCCCGGAGGATGAACCGGGCATCCTCTCGACATATGACAGCCGCCTGATGAGGTTCATCGAGACACGATCGCCGTTGCTCGTGATCCAGGGCTCCGACACCTTCTACAACGGCATTGACCTGTACGGCACCGACTTGGCCATCCAGGCCATCCTAGATTTGCGGGGCGAGTATCCCGGGATCGGGCTTCTGATCGGCAGGCCGACTCTGGGAGACGAGCAATTTCGCGCCTACTGCGAGGAGTTGGCGGCCCGGGTCGAAGCAGCCGGTGCCAGCCAGCACATAACCATCCTGGACGGCGAGAGGGAGTTCTGGCCGATCGTAAAACGGGCGAACGTCTTCCTCCGGCCGACGGCCCTTGACGGTGATTCCATCGGGGTTCGAGAGGCGATGCACTTCGGCGTCCCGGTCGTAGCTAGTGACGTAGTCCCCCGACCGGACGGCGTCTACCTCTTCGAGTCCAGGGACGGCGACGAATTGACCCTCGCCATTCGACGAGCACTCTCGCAGTCAGCGCCGCGCGCCTTTCCGGCTCCAGACCTGGAGGCACCGTGCTCCTGAAGCTGGTCAAAAAGGGCTTGATAGACCTGATCTCGGCAAACTTCCTCATGCAGTTCGTGGGATTCGGGCTGCTGATTCTGCTGCCCAAATTTGTGTCTGAAGCGGAGCTTGGGCAGATCAAGGTGATCCAGACTT
>CAYXSE010000258.1:0-5068 GCA_964466675.1 uncultured Rhodothermales bacterium
CGAAATTCCCCTTGAAGTAGTGGGCCAGCCCCAGATGGTACCAGATGTTGGTCTGGAGCGTACCGGTCGGGATACCGGCAGCGTTTGGCTGGCCGTCCGGCTCGACTTCATCCGGGAGACCGGTTGTGAGTTCCGCAGCTCGAGTGAAATCTGAGATGGCGTCATCGAATTGCCTGACGCTCATGTATCGGTGGCCCCGGTGCCGGAGCAGATGTGGCGAATCCGGATGCTTTTCCAGACCGTCGGAATAGATCTGAATGGCGGCTTCGTAGTGCCACATGTACGCGGTACGGCGGCCAAGCCATACGTAAGAATCCACTTCTTCAGGCGCGGCATCGAAGTTTGCCTGCGCCTCTGCCAGTTGCTCGGACTGCCGAGCCGCGGTCGAGGAGTCGGGTTCCGGCGGGAATAGATCCGTTCCGAGGAGGGATACTACTGCAGGGATGGCGGTGGTCGACGCTGGTACGCTTTCGCCTGAATCTTCGGACGGAGCGCAGCCAGAAAGGAGAAGGGCGAGAAGGAGGGTTCTCATGGTAGTTGTCGATCAGGTTGGCGTGTGCCAGGACGCAATGCGCAGCCCCGGAAAACCGGCGAAGTGTCTCAGATTACGCGTCACCAAGGTTAAGTTATTGACCGCCGCCGTCGCGGCAATCATCGAGATTGGCGAGCTACTGTTCTTGTCTACGGCCGCTCGGCATTCGAAACACACCAAACAGACTCTCGCTCCAGACGATCGACGCGATGGAGCTGGCGCCCTCGAATTCCTCTAGCCGGGCGATTACCCCCGGATCGGGTCTTTCGCGGAGCGGCTCGGACAGTACGTTCGTATCAATCAGATAGAGCATCAGGATTCGCCCTTTCAACACCTCAAGGTCGGGATCGGTCGCGAAGACTATCAATTTCTTCGTCGGTTAGTCGCGGACTACCCCACTTTTCATAGTATGCATCAAGGGAGTCGGTAAACCCGATCGATGGACTCTCCGGAAGGGCCTTTTCGAGAATCACAATTACCTGTCGGTTGACACTCCGGTGTTCGTCTTCCGCTTTCGAACGAAGCCTCTCCATCAAGGGAGCTGGCATGTTCTTAATGGTCATTAATGGCATGGATTCCGTTTTGGAAGCTAGTAGAGTCATAATGGAAGCACCAGCGCCAGGATAGTTGTTTCCTGTAGAGAGATCCACTCCGGGAATCGAAACATAGAGGCCGAAGTAGAGAACGCCACCTACAGGTACCACAAGTCGGCTCGAACTCTGGCGTTTGTCGGGCCCGTGACCCTAATCTGAGGAGCCTAGATGACTACGAGGGACGCCTCTGGACAGGCCTGCACCGCCAACTAGAAAGCTGTTGAGCAAGTGCCAGACGTTGTGAAGGGCTTGGAGCCTCTTCCTGTTGGTGAATCGGAAGAGGAGGAACGACGTCCGCCGGGTCCAATGCCCTAATGCCCGTCGCTATAAGATCACCGTGTCATTCTGGCGCAAGCCGGCCACGTAATTCTGGCATATCGCCAAAAGGTGGCCGGCTTCAGACCAGAATCACCGGCCGGCTTGAACCAAAATCGGTGGCCGCGTTCGACCGGAATACGCACGTCAGTCGGGCCGACTCTTCAGTGGGAAAGAACCTGCCGATGTGGGTCACATTTTTGGTTGCAGTTGACACGGTGACGAGGTTCCTTCTCATGAAGAATTCCCTCTATGAATCACCTCATCTCCGGATCTATGCGTCTAGTTCGGAACGGTCGGCAGGACGCAGAAATCTCGGTCAGCGGTTCTCGCTTGATTCCGAACCCGGGTGAAACCTGAGTAGCACACTGAGCCACACTCTTCCCGAGCTATGAAGACGCTGTTATTCCTCGTCATTCTGTTAAGTGTCGCCGCGGTGCCACTTGACTGTATGGCCCAACGCGCCAGGCCGCAAAGGCCGTCGGATTCTGAGCGTGCGACTTGGCTCGAAGCATCTATCGCTAAAGAGACGGCTGCTTTTACTGCAATCGGAGAAAACGATCGTGTTACAGCGCTGGAAGCAGTGCTCATGGACGATTCGTACGGAGACACGGTTCAAGAGCGGTTGAGAAAAGCTCGAGACCAGCGTTTGGTGCGCCAGTTTGCCCAGTCTGGTTACACCGCCAAGATTGCCGATGGCCTTTGGCGCCTGGACTACCCACTAATGGATGTGTTTTCGGGGACAGACCCTAGAATTACGCCAGCACACACCAAAGCATTTTACTCCGAGAGAATCGTCATAGCTACTGTTCTCAGGCGGTACCCAGAGGACAGGAGCGACGGCCTACGAACCACAGCGATTCTGCAGGTTGATGAGACCATCGCAGGTCAGGACATTGCAGTTGATCACCTGATCCTGAGGATTTTCAGCGGCCCCAACCCCGATGGAACGAGTGTCCATAGAACCGGAGATCCTGAGCTCGTTATTGCCGAGCGCTATCTCATGTTTCTCTCACACGGACGCTATGTATTAGCCAAGCATGATCAGGACGGCCTCTCGGGCTCGAGATCTGACCAACTGGTCATGACTACGTACCCGCCTGTCTCAATAGACGACCTGGACGCAGAAGAACTCCAGATCTACCGCAAGGTCGGACAACTACGAAGCCAAGCTTTGCAGGAGGGCAAAGTCCGATGAAGAAATCCGCGACGCTCTTTACCGTTTTGGTTCTATGGGTATTTGGGTCGGTAGTACAAGCTCAGCAGGGTCAGAGATGGTCAAATCATCCGGGTTGTTTTCCTATACCTAACCCGCCTTACCTACTCGTGGATTACCATCGCTCGGACAACTATCCGGTCGACGCTGATGACGCATTTTTTGTTTCCTCTTTCCCATGGCAGTCGAGCGCGACTGATGCCACGATTGAGCCGTGGATGAGGAACGGGATAGTTTCGATTTTTCCTCAAGGGGGCTCCGTCCATCAAGACGGGGTAAATCACGTCGATTTTATGAACTACAACCCCTTTTCGTTTTCTAGTCCAGACGTGTTTGCGATCGAGGAAACTACTGAGGGATCTCCCGGCTTGATCATTGAATCCGATATAGTCGTCAATAATGATTTTCATTTGCGTCTGGGCGGTTTCTCTGGGACCGCGGGATTGGACTATTCGGTCTCGGAGACGGATGGCACCCTACCTAGTTTTTTTGGCGAGGTATACCATTTTCAATCCTTTCTGATTCATGAGGTAGGTCATGGTCTGGGACTTGGACATGCCGGCGGATCGGATCTTATGAAGGGAAGTATCAACATCAGAGAGATAAATGTTGAGACGAAGATTGGCGATCAGGCGCAGATGCAACAGCGGTATTGCGATTCCACGCCTAACGATCCTGGTCCATCAGGTGGATGTAAGGTCGGTCTCACCGTCGCAGCCGGCCGAGTGCCTGTGGCTTTGTGGACCGAAGGGCTATCCCAATTGGCCGGAAGCTCCGTTCTGGAGGGTGAGCTGACTCGGGCTGTCTATTCGCGAGACATCGCCACCGCACTCAATTCATTTGTGATCAAGAATCTCAAGACGCTAGAGGCCTACGGGACTCGGACCAGATCGATGACGCCGGCCTTCAAAGAAGGCTTCATTGACCTTATGAATCGAGTCTCTCAATCAGCTTCCGCGGACCTATCTCATCGTCTACTCAGCTTTTCTGCCCGTCTTTCCGAACCTAATTCGCCGCGTTTTCTTGAGGATGCCATTGAAGGGTTTGACGAGCCGCTGCCATCCGGATTCGAGTTGCACGGTTTGTATCCGAACCCGGCTAACAATCAGGCTTCGATCGAATTCTCGCTTGCAGAGCCAAGCCCTGTGCGAGTGACTATCTACGATGTCACCGGCCGGGCCAAGGTCGTCCAGCCAGGTGGTGTATTTCGAGCGGGTCCGCATCAATTGCGGTTGAACACGCGTGGCCTCGCCAATGGAGTGTATCTCGTCGCTGTCGAGGTGGGTCTAGAGGAGCCGGTCGCACCTATGACGCTTGTGATTCGGCGGTAACGTGTACCCTGAGTTCAAGCTTTTTGGATCGACCTACAGTTCGTACGTCGTGCTCTACGTCTGCGCTTTCGTGATGTCGGTTGTCGTTGTGTTCTTGCGGTATCCGGGAGCGCGGCCGGCGCGGGCTAGAGCTGCTCTTCTAGCTAGTTCTCATCCAGAAACTGCCGCATCGAGGGCCTGAGGGGAAAATATCGGCGTTTTTAGGTCCGTAGGAAGGGTCGGCTCCCTCGTGGTCGGAGCAAGATGGACCCCAACAGTGGCGGTTTGTGTACTTTGCGTGAAGGACGTGTAATGCCCGAACGCGCCTCGCCCTGACTCTGGGGATGGGTTGATGTGAGGAGGCCGCTACGGCCTTTCCTACATCAGGTGGCGAGCCAGCATGAGCAGGTTTGCCGACACAATCGAGGCGCCCACATAGCTGCCGAAAGAAGCCCGGCTCCGCCAGGTGCAACGTCTCAGTCCGAAGCACCGTTTGAGGAAGGAAATGATGCCTTCGATGCCCGCCCGGAAGTCGCGAAGTGTCCGGTAAACACGCTTGCTGCTCGTCATTTCTGCGACGGTCAGTCCCCGCTTTTTGGCGAAGGCGATATCGACCACGCCCAGTTCCTTGGCCACGCGTAGATTCTCTTTGCTCGCGAAGCCGCCATCGACCGCCACCTGCTCAGGATAGTCTCCGTAGGTCCCCTTTAGACGGTCAAGCATCCGCTTCAGAAGCGTGACATCGGCCGGGTTGCCGGACTCCACCACCCAGTCCAGAATCAGCCCACTCTCGCCACCGGAGAGTGTCAGTTTGTGCCCGTAATAAGTGGCCCTCCGGTCCTTGCGAATGATGTCTGTATGCGGCTCGAAGATGGACACCAACTTCTCGGCAGCCGGAACCGATTCACCATGCAAGACGCGCCGTTCCGTCTGGGAGATTACCTTCTTGGCGAGCAGGATATATCCTTCCATCTCTTCGGCCAGACGATGGGCACCCGGCCCATTTTCTGCCTTCAGGCTCAGCACAGCCTGCTTCGCGTACCCCATCTGTTGCGTGGCGGTCCCAGTGGCGTCCTGAGGCGATTCCGGTTGCGCGTGTGAT
>CAYXSE010000259.1:0-5045 GCA_964466675.1 uncultured Rhodothermales bacterium
ATTTGGAGAGCGGATTAGACAAATTGGGCTGGAGGGCATGGAATTCCGGGAGCGCGAGGTCATTGGCACGCCCCATTTTATTTTTATCAACCGGGTCACATTCGGGCTTCTCTCGATGTTGTCATCGCTCGAGTCGGAGGTGGAGACGGAGTCGGCGCTGGGAATGATCAATGCGGCCGTAGATCGGCTCGGGGTGAAGGCGGCCTGAGGGGCCTAGCTTCCATCCGCCTGGCTTCCCGGAGTGGACCGAGGCCGACTCCCGTGACGCTCATTGAGTCGGATTGAGAACATTTCACGGATCCCCTAAATGTCGTGCCTCCCGCGGCCGATACTGGAGCCAGTTAGGTGAGGGTGATCTATGACGATGGTGGTGTGGGTTCTTGCGGTAGCCGTAAATTTGTTCGTGCTCATTCTCGGGGGGCGGATGCTTTGGAGAGTCGTGGCCAACAGCCGTGAAACTGCCGGCAACGATGGGGAGAACTACCCATTGCCCGAGGCCGGACCCAAGCGGAATCCCGCGCGCCACCGGAAACGGAATCCCCGCCCGGAAGAAGCCGACGCCAATGTGGATTGACGGGCTGTTCGGGGCAGATCAGTCACCCTAGCTTTGCATAAGGAGATACCAGCGGAGACGCATAACCTGGTTCTCCAACGTCTGTAGTCTGCGCATCCCCATTTCGACGCCCCAATAAGTGCCCTGGGTACGCGAGTGGATCGCCAGAATCACCTCAAGATCCGCGTCCCGGTACTCGATCCAATTGCGCTGAGAGGTCCGGATTACGGCGGCAAGTTCTTCGTCGGCCGTGTCCATGATCGCCGCGTAGACTCGATTCAGTTCCGCATCCCAGTCCTCGAGAGCCTCGCCGATGCATTTGTGCATTCCGATCGTCGTGTAATTTTCGGATTCCTGGCAGGCATCAAATTTCACCTGGATGGGGTCCGGATCGTCCATCTCTTCCCCCGTGGGTGTCGCCTCCTGGCCTCCCATGGCCGCGATTGTTTCGACCGGCTCGGGCGTCCCGCCCTCAATGGCAGGCTCGGCTTCGGGAGCGGTGCACGAGGCCATTAGGAACGCGATGAGAAGGCATTGGGCGGGCATGTCGATACGAAGGCCTGGTTCTTGGTGACGTCCACATGATAGTGGCTGTGGGGTTGGTCGAAAGGGGGCGGGACGCGACTTACTTCGCCTCCATGGACTTGCGCCTTGGCCGGGCCGGGCCGGATCTTTGGGCTCCCCAAACCCATCAGGCCCCCATGCGAACGCTCCGCCCGCTGACCGTCTTCACTATTGTTCTTATCGCGGCCGGATGCTCCGCCAAGCCTCCGCCCGGCAGGCTCCTTTCCGACGTCGAACTGGAACTGAGTTGTCGCAGCACGGGCGGTGAGGCCTCCATGGAAGCAACCCTCCATCAGATGAAGGATGAGGAATGGGTCCAGCGTCAGAACTTCGGTACGATCGCCTGCCGGGAGTCGGCATCCCCTCCGCGAACCTACCACATTCTCGCAAGCGACTACGGGGCCGGGCAATATGAGGTCCGAGTGAGCGCCCTGCACCCGGGTGAATCGGAGTGGACCTTCGAATACGAAGTGCTGCGGGTAGGGGGCGGCATACTTTGCGCCGGGGAACGAAGGGAGACCGATGGTGACGTGAACGCGCGGCCCTGCTCCTTCTCGTTCTGATTGATTGGTCTTCGAGTCCGCTTTGAGGTGGCGCCAAGGGATCGGGGCATCCTGATCCGCGCCTTCCGCGGTCAGCACATGGTGACTATCAGAGGTAGCTTTTCGGTGACCTGCCAACCAACGTCGTCTTTGACCATGGTCAGCAGCCGCAACGCTGAATTGCAAAACTCCGTGGTCGATACAATGACTTTTCGATGGCGAGCCTCTACTCCGGCCCACGACCAGGAGGTTCGCACTACTGCTGCTCCACTTAGCTCCTTGCAGGTTCGGACACGCGCGCCCCAGATGATGGCTCGTGCCAGCGAGCGGTCCTCACAGACGGCGAGAGTGAATTCAGATAGAGCGTCGAAACCCAACCATTCTACTCGCGCTCGGCGCTCGATCCGGAATCATTGCGGCCACCTCAACCGGGCCTACCGAGCATCTGACGACGCTAAGACCCGAACCGACCCCGGCACAGCATACTCAGACTCGGAGAGGCTTTGCGCCCTTCGGCCAAGAGTAGAGTGAAACAGATCGCGACTTTCGGTGAACGGGCCGATTCCCTGCATGGTGAAGCCCGTGAGCGAATCGTCCTGGTACATCGCGACCGTGTGCCATTGGCGCTCCCAGCCCTGATCACAAACGTACTCGACTATCTCCTCCTCGTATTCCCGGGGTGCTTTAGACGAGGCGTATCGGAGCCTAGCGGACCGCGTCGGAGTCCCAAGCAGTAACTCCGCCTTCGGCCGGGACATGAACACGGACAACCTGCCGGGCTCCTGACGACCTGGACGCGTCGACCATTCCACACATGGAGTGCCTTCAGCCCAAGAGCAACCCTGGAGGGGGGAGGCAATCAGCAGAACCAACGCAAAGCCGAATGATCGTGTCATCGCTCTTCGGAGAAGGAGATACTTTTCATGATACCGGACAGAACGTCCGCCGTTCTGGTCTCTGGGGTCTCATTCAATTGTTCGGCTGCACTGTCAGTTGAAATTCGTTGGATACTCGGTCCTCCCTCGGAAGCAGGTCATCGCCTCGTGGTCCACGTTCGTCCGGGCCGGAGTTGCTGTACACCCGGTAGAGGAGCCTGTATGTGCCGGGGATGGAGTCGGTGGGCAGGTCCGTGTCGAACTCAAACGACCATCCGAGAAAGGAAAGTCATGGCTCAATAAAAAGGTCAGCGCCCTTAAGATGGACGCACTGTTTGCTCACCATCAGATAGGCGTCGTCGATGATCGGTAGTAGATAGTGGAGATAGTGGTCTGAGAGGAGTATCCCTGCGCCCTTCCGGCATGCCTCCTTCAGCTCACCGGTTATCATTTCGATGATTTTCGGCTCGATGCCAGTGAAGGGTTCATCGAGCAGGATGTACGGTTTATTCAGTCCGATAACCATCATTATTTCTAGGTACCGGCGCTCCCCCCCCTGAGAGCTCCCGCACTTTGGCGCACAGGAGCGGCCTGAAGAAGTCAAGGTCTGCCAGGTTCGCCTGACGGCACCCCTCCAGCAGCCGCCCAACTCGGATATCCGCCGGCAGCATGGAATCCTGAGGCAAATAGGCGATCTGCTCGAATCGCTTCATCCGGCGCTTGCCGACAATGCGTTCACCATTGACAATCGTGATGCCGCTGTTCGCCGGTAGTTGACCCGCTGCAACCTTGAGAAGAGTAGTCTTGCCACTTCCGTTCCGTCCGATCAAACCACAGATCTCTCCCGCGTGTACCCGGACGTAGGCCCCCTGCAGAACGGGAAACTGCGGGATGGAATAGAAAATCGCATCCAGTACCAAGGATCTGTCCGTGCTCATAGCAACGGACGAAGCGCAAGACCGAGCACGATCAACTTCGCCCGGCTAATCCCCAGGTTGTCGTATAGGGGCCAGATGCCCTTCTTAGTGAACTGCCGGTGTGTGTACACGGCTGCGATTATCGAAGAGGCCACCAAAACCAGAGGACCTAGCTCAGATGGCGAACCGGAAACGGCTATCAGACTCAGCGCAAGCGCGCTGACATTCAACAGGTACTTCTTGACGAAATAGAGTCTCATATCAGAGAATCCGCGATTCAACCGCGCGCCGGTGCTAGTCGGCGTTCAGCCGGGAGTTCAGAGCCGGCTGAATCTACGGGCTGCAGGAACGACCGCCAAGCCGGCAACATTCCTGAACCTTCACCTTACCGGCCAGTAGTCGATAGTGTCCCGGTTCTGGCGAATGGTGGAGGTCCAACCCCGGCCGCGTAACCTCCACCCGGAGCCATGGATTCTGACACGGTTGTCAAGGCCGAAAGCTCTCGGCTCCATCCAGACGGTTTATTGCTGGTGAATTAGGATGCTCCGAATCACAGGTGTCTTGACTGCGGTTCTAGCCCTTTCGGCCGGGCCGCGGTTGGCTCTTGGTCAGCCTTGTCCCGATGGACCGGGCTGTGATGGATGGTCGGCCAACTTCCGGGCGGAGGGCGTGGCGGGTCCGCGGGCGCTCGTGTTGACGGACGACGGCCAGATCTACGCCTATGGAAGGCCCATGTTGGGCACGGAAGGGCCGGTGTGGAATGGTGTTCTTCGGTGGAACGGATCCGACTGGGACCCAATTGGTGACTTCGATGAGAGGGTGACGGGACTCTACGCGGGCGCGGGCTCCAAAATCTACGCAATTGGCGGGTTTTCCCGAGTTGGGTCGGTCGATGCACAAGGGGTCGCGGTCTGGGACGGTATGGAGTGGCAAGCCCTGGGATCCGGCTTTGCCGACCCTCCCTTGACCTTAGCGGTGGCCCAGGATGGAACGGTCAAGATGGGCGGCGGGACTCGATCCGTTCCCTACCGATCATCGGCAGTCTTTAGCTCAACAGAAGGCTTGAAGAGCTGGGACGGCAGCGAGTGGTCTTTTCCAGTCAACGCGGCGCCGGATTACATCGAGCACATCGTGGTTGCACCCGATGGCACCCTCTACGCTTCAATTGCCAATACTGGCGGGTTCTGTATCGCACGCCTGGCGTTGAATGCCAAGCAATTCGAATGCATGGGAGTCGGAGGCGTAGGGTCTATGGCCGTCGATGCCTCCGGAAGCCTATATGTCGCGGGAGAAAGAAGGCTTGGGGGAGTCCCACTGCAGCAATGGGTCGACGGCCAGCCACAAGGGTCAGTGCTTGAGGGCGTGCACAAGGTGTATGGTCGAGGCGGCCAGGTTTGGGCCATGATCAGCGAAAATGACTCCCTTCGAATTCGACGTCGGGTCGGAAGCCAGTGGTCTGCTGTTGGTCCGGCGTTTCTAGGAACAGCAGGCGATATTTCTGCCAGTCCGGGCCGAGGCGTTCTCGTTGCGGGCGCGATTCGAAGAGACGACGGTGGCCCAGTTGAGACACTCGTGCATTTGGTCGGGGCCGAAT
>CAYXSE010000260.1:0-4981 GCA_964466675.1 uncultured Rhodothermales bacterium
CTGAGGTCACGTAGGCCTGTATGGCGTCTTGGAGGTGGGCTGACACCGAATCGCAGAAATCCTTGGAAACGATGTGGTGATCCGTCGTGTAGACCTCGGCAATCCTAAGCGGCTGATCGTCCTGCTTGACGCGCAACTCGACGAGAGCAGGCCACAAGGGGATCAGGAACAACAGGGCGGCGACGAGGCCGAGGAACATGAGGGCCATGGTCATGACGACTCCACCTCGGGGGTTTTTTCCGGTGTTTTACGCTGGCGTCCTGCTTCCGCAGAGCGATCCGGGGCCTTTTTGCGAGATCTGCTTCCGCGACGCGGTTCCTGAGGTTTCGTAGGTCTCGCTTCCGTAGACCGCACCTCCGCGGGCCGCGCTTCCGTAGCTGGATCTGAGTCCTCCAAGGCCGGCTCATCGTTGTGGGCTGCGAGAACGGGCCGCGCCATGCGATGAGACCGATACCGCTCCGTCTTGTCCCAGTGGAGCTCTCGCTTGTTGGACGGCCACAACTGCGAAATCACAGCGCTTGATGTGGAGACCAGACTGACCAGAAACCCGCCCAGGACCATGGGCAGTATTCGGATGCGGTGTTGTGTACCGTCGAGATGAGCGGCCACACCGATTTCGAAGAACGCGGCGAAGTTACCGATAGTGTTGTAGGCGGCCACGGACAAGATGGCGATCGCGCCCAGGAATGGGTTTGCTCCCAGATAGAACGCCACAATGGCCAGAAGCCATCCTATTAGAAGGATTGGCGACATGATGTAGGTACCCAGAAGCAGGATGCCGTCAATGCGCTCCCGGAGCGTCAGTCTCGGTTGGGTTATCAGGCCAGGGATGTAGCGCACGGCCGCGTCCGTGTGACCCTTGGCCCAACGCTGAATCTGTTTGATTCTTGTGGGCCAGGTCTCAGGCACTTCCTCGTAGCATTCGTAGCGATTCGAGTACGCAATTTTCCAACCGCCGAGGACCAGCCGGAACGTGATATCGGTGTCTTCGGCCAGGGAGTCGTCTCGCCAGCCACCGACTGCGTTCAGGGCGGACATCCTCACTCCGCCGACGGTCCCTCCATACTGAGCGATCAAGTGCAGGTTCAGGCGAGCCTGCTGGTCTACCTGATAACCTCCGGCCCGCTCCAGGTCAAGAAGACGGGTGAGGAGGTTTCGGGGCGTGTTCACAGGCACCACTCGGCCCATGACTGCTCCGATCTGTGGATCGAGAAACGGCGCCGCCAGACGTTTGATCAGGTCACGGCCCGGCAAATAGTCAGCGTCGAAAATGAGGATCACGTCATCGCTCACGGTGCGAATGGCATCTTGTAGAGCGGCTGCTTTGCCCGGCTTCCCCGAGGTACGATGCAACGGACGGACCTGGTCTGGAAATGCGGCTCCGAATCGATCGACGATCTCCTTGGTGCGATCTGTTGACCGGTCGTTTACCGGAACGATCGTCATTTTGGCGGCGGGATAGTCCACCTTCAGAAGTGCTTCGAGGATGGATGCAACAACACGCTCTTCGTTGTGGCAGGGAACCAGGACTGACAGGCTGGGCCAATCGGCCACCTCGACGGGCAGATAGGGGTGGCGCTGTTCTCCGAACAGCCGGTTGTAGGTAAAGAGGTAATGCCTCACCGCATAGACGCAGATCAGAGCCACGATCCCGTAGAGCACCCAAAGAAGGATTTTTACCCAGGCGGGCCTATTGGCGTCCCAAGTATTCGCATACCAATTCGGTGGGGTATGGCCGACGATAACCCCCTCGGGAAGTGGGATTGGTGCGTCAAGATCATTGCGGACAAGCGGGAACAGGGCCACCGGTCCTGCAGGATCGAACGCGTTCCCCGAGGACATTATGGCGCCCGATGAGGCACGATTTGCCGGCTCTCCCAACTCGGCCATCCCAATCGAAGGGCTCTCGTCAGGGGAGCCCTGAGCTTGAGAGCACCCGACGATCAGGCAGAAAAGCAACCAGCCCAGCCCGAAACGGGGTACGGCCGGGGCGAATTCCAGTCTCTGGCGATTCGTGGAAAAGTGCGGTTTGCGCATAGAAACGGTCTTGATGCTTCCGCCTCCTGCATCGACCGTTCCATTCTTGATCCAGGCCCGACGAGTCCCTACCGGAGGATATGTTCGATGCGCCTTCCGACGCCGGGTACGTCCTCGTAGTCCAAGTCGATTGCCGCCGCCACCGTCGCGGCCACCTGGGTCAGGTAGAACCCTTCTCCCCCCACCTCTCCGACAGGCTCGATGGTCGGACCCATGGCCGCCAGCCAGACGAAGCCGGAACCAGCCCATGGCTCACCGGCACCGTGGCCGATCCAACCGGGACCCGATCCTCGCCCATGATCCGTCGTGATAATCAACGTAGTCTTGTCCCGGTAGTCGGGTTGAGACTGGATCCAGGCCCACAGGCCCTCAATCAGACGGTCGGCATTCCGGATAGCGCGGATGTAGGCCGAGAAATTCCGATCGTGGGCGAAGTCATCGGATTCGCCGTACGCCACGTACGTGAGGCGAGGGCGGCGACGCTTCATGTACTCCAGCGCAAAGTGATGTGTGTAGACGTCCAACCGAACCGTGGACCAGGGGCTCGGCGTCTGCCGTTGCATCTCGTTCAGAAGCACCTCGCGATCCGACAGGTCCCCTTCGGCACTCTCAAAACCGCCGTTTACCGGCACTCCGCTTCGCTCCTCGTTGATGATGTACGGAAACACATCCCACGAGCCAAAGGCCGCCACCCGATTCTCAAATCCGGTCTGCTTTGACACCCACTCCAGGACCGTGACGTTTGGATTCGGAATCTTGTCATTGCTATTCACACCCTCGTCCACCTCACCCGTCAGGATCTCGCTGTAGGACGGATAGGAGAAATTGAGTCCGTTCGTAACCACACCGTCACTTTGCATATTTCGGTTGCCCAATATGGCCCCGTTCTCTGCAACGACACTCCACAGGAAGGGCATGAGGGTCTGTCGGCGGGCCTCTGGATCGTCGCGCCAAAACTCTTCCATGAGCTCGTGGGAGTTGTCGGTCCACTGCTCATCCAGCGCCAAAGAAGAGTCCACTCCCGTGAATACTTCCTCCCACCGAACTCCGTCCAGGGTTACCAGAACCACGCGAGGACCGTCGGCCTCGGGGACTGGCGCGGCGCAGGCAGACAACAGGAACAGGGCTCCGAAAATCAGGTGTTTCATGGGGTGATGGTCTGTCCCTCCCTGCCGGGGTCCCTCGGAAGCGCAGCCAGACGCCAGGATGAACAGGAAAAAGCCGGCGGCGTCGCGGGAAGCCTTCCGCATGAGGGGTGCTGTTTTTGTGGGGTTCGGCGAAAAGATAGAGCCTTGCACGGTCGTGGATGCCAGGACAGACCAAGCCGCGGGCGCCGGACGGCGACATCCAGTATTTTGAGCGACGATGACGGCCACTGCTTCGGCCCTTTCGCTCCTCAACCAACAGAGACCGGCCCCGTGCAATTCGCAACCATCGACTACTTGGTCTTCGGCGGCTACGTCTTACTGATCGTCTTCATGGGGCTCTGGGTGTCCCGGGAGAAAAAGGGTCACACCAAGAATACAGAGGACTATTTCCTCGCCTCCAAGTCCCTGCCATGGTGGGCGATCGGGGCATCGCTCATCGCATCCAACATCTCGGCCGAGCAGTTCATCGGCATGTCGGGATCCGGATTCCGGCTGGGACTGGCCATCGCTACTTACGAGTGGATGGCCGCCATTACGCTGCTCATTGTCGCCTACTTCTTCCTCCCCATCTATCTGAAGAAGGGCATCTTTACGATGCCGCAGTTTCTGGAGGTCCGGTTCGACGCGCGCGTCCGTACCGTGTTGGCTGTGTTCTGGTTGCTGGTATACGTCTTCGTGAACCTGACCTCAGTTCTGTATCTCGGAGCGCTGGCCATGGAGGGCATCATGGGGGTTCCACTCGGCTGGGGAGTCCTTGGGCTGGCCGTTTTCGCGGGAGCGTACTCCCTCCATGGTGGCCTCAAAGCCGTCGCGTGGACCGATGTTGTACAGGTAGTCTTCCTCATAGGCGGCGGGTTGCTCACCACCTATCTGGCACTCGACGCCTTTTCCGGGGGCGAGGGCGCATTCGCAGGAATGACCCAACTCATGAGTGAGGCCGGCGACCGGTTCAACATGATCCTGTTCGAGGGTGAACTCATGTTCACCAATGACACCGGTGAGCTGCAGGATGCTTACGCACTGCTCCCCGGCCTATCCGTACTGCTGGGCGGGATGTGGATCGCGAATCTCTTCTATTGGGGTTGCAATCAGTACATCATCCAGCGCGCCCTGGCCGCGAAGTCATTGAAGGAAGCCCAGCGGGGCGTGGCTTTCGCGGGATATCTCAAGCTCGTCCTGCCCCTTATCGTGGTCATCCCCGGTATCGTCGCCTATGCGATGGACGCGCCCATCACACGCGGAGACGAGGCGTACCCGTGGCTTCTAAATGAGTACGTGGGCCCAGGACTCAAGGGGCTCACCTTCGCCGCCCTGATTGCGGCCATCGTCTCGTCGCTGGCCTCGATGATGAACTCCACCGCCACCATCTTCACGATGGATCTCTACAGGAACTATGTCAAGAAAGAGGCCAGCGAACGCCACTTGGTGACTGTGGGGCGCATCGCGGCAGCCGTGGGCCTGGCGATTGCCGCGTTCCTGGCGCCCTCCTTGTCCAGCCTGGATCAAGTTTTTCAGTACATCCAGGAATACACCGGGTTTGTAAGCCCGGGTGTCCTGGCCGTCTTCATGATGGGGCTATTCTGGAAAAAGTCGACCGCGAACGCCGCGCTAACCACGGCCCTGCTGTCCATCCCGGTCTCTGTGCTGATGAAAGTCTCACTCCCCGGCTTGCCGTTTATTGACCGCATGGGCGTCGCGTTCCTGGCCTCTGTGGCCCTCATCGTCGTCATGTCCCTCTGGGAGAACAAGGGCAAGGATGACGAAAAGAGTATCACGCTGGACCGCGGAATCCTGGT
>CAYXSE010000261.1:0-4940 GCA_964466675.1 uncultured Rhodothermales bacterium
TTCATTCAACCCAACCAGGACCCACAATCGGTCCTGGGTTTCGGCATCATCCTCGTGAAGGCATAGTCCATGGCCAGCGCCGCCATTCTCAGCCTCTCTAAGCCCGCACGGAGACTCGAGTGAAATTCACCCTGGGACTCGGGGTCGATCATGGCGGCCTGATGCGGTGTGGGAGTGACGCCCGCCTCCGCTTCGCTACGGCGCGCTTGTATCTGGTGAATCTCGACACACGGGCGTCAGGTCAGTCAGTCGCCGTTTACCGCCGTAGGACTGACACTGGGCTATTCAAGGTGTGGGTCTTGCTGGCCGATAACTGAACCAAGTAGGCACTTCTCCGTAGGCATCTGCGATGCCAGCCCCTCTTGACATAGCCGGACACATCATCCACTCCTTCCTAGCGAAGAAGCGGCCGGTGAGCCACCTGAAGCTCCAGAAGTTGATGTACTACACGAAGGCGTGGAGCCTCGTCAACGGCACAGATATATCCGAATCGCTGGAATTCGTTAGGTGGCGGTACGGGCCAGTGAACCGGGATGTCTATAGGTGCTTCCCGGGCGACGGATCATTCCCCATCGCGGAGGTGCCATTCAAGTTTACACACGTTGATTCGACGACCGCGCAGTTGATTGACTTCGTGACCGGCTACTACGGGGATTACGGTGCGATGCAGCTCTCGGCGCTGACGCATAAGGAGGATCCATGGAAGGAGACACCGAATGAAGAGGTCATCTCCAACGATCGGATGAAGGCGTTCTACGAGACTCAGCCTTTCGCCAAGAACTTCCCACTCGGGAAGGGAGGTGAGTTCCATCTGGCTATGACGGACACCGAGCACGCATTCGTTCTCGACATGAGCGACGAAGATCAACTAATGACGGCCATATTCTCCTCAAGAGAGGAATACGACGCCAAAGCCGAGGCAGCACGGAAGGCCATGCCTGATTGGCTTCAGCGGATCCACGGGTGAGCTCCGACGAGACGGAGCACCTTCGCGACCTAATCGCCGATTTCGGGGTCTCAGGCGGCCCTTCTGCCGCAAAAGGCCTGGAGCTAATCCAGCTTCGTTACACCATCCTGTCGAGCCACTTCATGGATTTTGGCGGGTCTTTGGCTTTGCTCGCTCCTCAGACATCAGACGGTCCGACCATATCGACCTCATTTATTCGTTCGATCCACAAGTTGCTGTATGCAGGCATACTGGTGAATGCTGGCGACTTCAGGAGGGCCATCGATCCCAATAGCGGGTACGTGGGATTCGGAGGGATGCGACCGGGAGAACCTAGGGCCCGGTACTCTGGACGGCCACCTAGTCGAATAGGACCAGAGATGGAGCAGGCCATCGAGAGATTACTCGGGGCGGATGACCCTATCCGTGGCGCTGCACAATTCTACGTAGACATGGCGGGTATCCACCCATTCTACGATGCTAACGGTCGCATCGGCCGCCTGATCGTCGGTCTCCACCTCATGCGGCGCAGGCTGTATGTCGACTGGGGCACGCTTGTCGCGAAAGGCAAGTTTCTTAAGAAGGGCAACGACTGCCTGGATAGGCTAGGTCAAGACATCTTCGATCGGTACCTGACCTACTTCGCCGACTTCCTGGGCCAGCACTGCACGCCCCTGGCTGAATTCTATAGGCACGACTGGGACGAATAGGCTTGGCCGATTCGCACCAGGCATCCTGTCTCCCCCGCCCGCTCCTGGCCCGCTGGGCCTTTCGCGACCTATTGGCTGCTAGTCCCGTCAACGCCGGCGTCCGGGAACTTCGGTCCCTCCCGCCTGCTGTCTGTTGCGATTTGAGCAGGGAGCCGGTACTTGGCTCAACCAAAAAAGGTACTTCGCGACTGCTGGAATGGTACGGAGAGACTACGTAGGCCCACGCAGAACGGCATTTCATGACGTCGTGCCTTTCGGAACTCTCTTTGGTCGGCATCGGACTGATCTAATCCGAAGCCTCCCAAGCTTTACCTCCCTCGTAAAACCGCCGATTAGACCTATGTATGCCAGACGATTAATTCGGCTCATGGCTCAGCTACCTCTATCCGCGATGCCGTGCTGGCGGCCGGTCGAGACCGACTTCGGCCGATCATCATGACCACCATCTCGACGGTGTTCGGGCTGCTGCCCTTGGCCTCGGGGTCTGGGTCGGGTTGTTGCGTAGCGAGCCCGTTGTCCGGGTGAGGCCGTTCTGGTTGCAGGCCTGCTGACGCGATTTCTGGCGTCGATGGGCGCGGCGATCCCCTTTTCGTTTAAAGATTGAAGCCCGCGTGCCATTCAGGTTGGCGTCGCGGGCTTCACTGCGTCGTGGCCTCTTCCTCGTTTTCGGATCGGGCGAGAGGCTCACGCTCAGCCTACCGGAATGTGGTGCCGCCAGCGGCCAAGAGCAAGCGTGTTTTCGTCGTGGCGGTTTACCAGCCAGACGGCGAGGGTAATCTGATGCCGGTGCTCCCCTCATGGTGCCCCTTTGCGGCCGGGGGTGATCGGTGCCGTGTAGTGGTCCATCATTATCGCGCTCGCAAGACGGGCCCTTGTTTTCGGTTGGCGGTGGTCTTCTGCTCCGCTCATCTGACCTCCTGCTACACGCTCTACCCCAAGGGACATTTTCCGTACGGCCGCGCGCAGGTGGTGTCTGTGAGCACAACGGGGATGCTTTTTCTTGATATCAAGACCGGCAGCCTCGCTTGGGCCGAGACGTATCTCGCCGCCGCGATCGACGCCGCCAAAGGGGAGCGCTGGTCGTCGGAGAGCCCATTTGACGATCCCCGCCGCCGTCGGACTCAGGGTCGTCGCCTGGAGCGGGCCGGTTGGCTCCTTGGGGTACACCCCTTCCATGCTGATGAGGTCCGCGAGCGGATCGCCTCCTGTTTGGGCGTTCCGCTCATGAGGCTTCAGACGGCGAGCCGAGCCTGGGGAGCAACATGGACCACACGAGGCCTGGCCGTGACGTCGGTCCTGGGGGCAATCGCGGCAACCGCTTCTCTTCCCACGCGGATGCTGTCAGCCGGTGCGGCTGGAGGATTGTGGGCCGAGCCCGGCGCCGGCAAAAAGGCCGTTCCACGTACCGGGAACAGGGTTTTGAAAACTCCGCCGTTTTCGAAGCCCGGATTCCACGAATTCGCCCGTTTCGGTCGGAGCGCCTCCGGTGTAGTCTCGGGCCATGAACGAATCCCCCCGTCCGCCGGCCCCGCCAAGCTCCGAAGCGCTCCTTCGCTACTCGATTCTCGCCCAGGTAGAAGCACTTCTCCTTGCTGGATGCCGAGCCGCGGCCGCGGTGCGCGCGATCGCCGCCCGTGAGCATGCCGATCCGGCCGGGAGGGCGGTTCGGGTCAGCGCCCGGACGATCCAGCGCTGGCGCGCCGCCTACCAGAATGGCGGCATCGCAGGCCTCGACCCCAAGAGCTGCAAACTGGACCGATACCTCGATCATCCTTGATGAAGCGCTCATCACCTTCTTCAAGACCGAGAAGGAATCGGATCCCCGGGCCTCGGTCGCGGAACTGATCCGGAGGGCCCGCGAGCGGGGCCTTCTCCACGGGCCCATCGACCGGACGACCGTCTGGCGGGCCTGCCGAAGGATGGGCCTCCCGACCCGGCCGTGTCCAACGAAGCACGAGGGCGATATGCGAAGGTGGACGTACTCGGACTATGTACAGCAGCACATAGTCCGAATGACGAGCGCGGTGGCATCACGAGACTCCGGATGGGCTGGTCCGTTTACGATTCATCGGGGTCCCTAGTTGATCCTGCCGGGCAATTGTGAGCTGACAATGGTGGATCTGTTTCCATGCCGATCGTCGAGTATTTCGAAGAGTTCCGCGCGTCCGGCATCCGATATCGGAGCCAGCCCTAAGTCAAGGACGATCACGTCCGTTTGGCCAGCTCGCGCACCAGCTTGGGATAGGTACCATCTGCTTTGGCCAGGAGCATCTCTGACAGATGTCAAAAGACAGATATTCTCGCGCAGTAAGACGACAGATACTTTCGCGCATCTAGGCCGAGTAGAGCGTGGCGATGGTTGGTTAGTGTTTGAGTCTGAGGGTGAGGACTTCTTCGAGGTCTCGGAGGCGGTAAGAGGCGACCTTTGATATTGAGGACGTGGGCGTGGTGTAGCAGGCTTCTTGAAGGGCCGATTGTTGACCCAGGTGACCAGTTCTACGCTGCGCTCATTGAGCGCAGCCACCATCATAGGCACAGAGGGCGGGACGGCAACTGGCCGCGCCCGCGGTGAGCGTCTCGAATTCGTTTGGTGAGGCACCCAGGAGGCCCGCCACCTCATTCTCCAATCGAAAGGCGGTATCTGGAGAGTGTCACGGTAGAAGAATCTAGCACAGCATAGATGCGGCCAGAACTGTCCATGTGCTTCACGACGACCTGAGCTCCAGGCGTTCCAATACCCGCCGCGAGGGAAGCCGTTAGGCGGTAGGTACTATCAAACAGGTCGAGAGAATGTGTCCAGCTAATGGGGGGAGCGTTCCGCTCCATCATCTGTCGTATAAAGCCGTCAGAGTCCGATACGTTCGTTGCCCATGCCGCATACATAAGGATGCTGCCGTCCTCTCTCTGAGACGCGGGGCCAACGCTGCTGAATAGCTTACTGCTGACTATTGCACCCGCCCTCTTGAAAAAGCCCGGTCCTGGGAGCTGGAGATCCTCTCTACCCAGATGCCCCATGGGATTGCCGGCCAAAGTCCAGATCTCAATTCGGTATCTGGCCACATCGCTTAGGCCGATGTGTGTGCCAAGCAATCCGATTGCAGGGACAAGGCCTAACTGGCCTGGAATCGGTACCGCCGATGGCACCTCCAAGTCGAATGACCTCACAAGCTCGAGTTCTCCTTCAATCGCAAAAACGTGAACGGCTACAGCTGCGGATCCAAGAACCGGGCTTACGGCCACTAGAGTGTCAGGATGTATGAAACCAACCGGACGTAGGAGGGACG
>CAYXSE010000262.1:0-4913 GCA_964466675.1 uncultured Rhodothermales bacterium
ACGGTGTTGAGGGCGAAATCAGCTCCTGGACCTGCATCTTTGTCCACACTAGCCACCATTAGCTGTTAGTTCGCGTGGTGAGAATCTGTGGACAGTAAGTGGTTGCAAAGCGCACGTATCTCTCCGACATTGGGATTGTGCTCACTAGGCCCTGTCTCAATTTCGAGCTGTATTTCTTGTATAGCCGTTATGCAGGGAGTTGAACCTGGGTGATTGCACGCAGAGACTTTATTTAACCCCCCACCTCCCGAAAACGCGGCCACCCCTTGCCCCGTGGGATTGCTGGGGCAATTTCGTTGTACCAGATGCCGGAGACTACAGGCGGACACCTGTTCAGCGGGGACGCGATGCTGGCTGCGGAGCCAGTCTCTACTGCCAGCCCCACAGAAGCGCGCCCCAAGGATGCGGTCGCCACCGAAGCGCTGTCCAATGAAGCGCCAACAAGCGACGAGAGCGGCCTTAAGGCAGAGGACTCGGTCGCCGCCAACCCCCCGAAGAAAGTACGCGGGCGCAAGTCCAGCAAGTCGGGGAGCACCACATCCCGAAAGACGAAACCGGCCAAGACCACCTCCCAAATGGACACCGGCACCTCGAACCCTTGTGAACAGGAAGGCCTGGGTATTGACCGCGTGTTCTCCCAAGATGGTTCGGACCCGCTCGAGTCCGTCCGATGGGAAGTCAGGGACGCTGCGATCCGTAATCAGTCCGGAGCCGCGATCTTCGAACAGAAGAACGTGGAATTCCCGGTAACGTGGAGCCAGCTTTCCACCAATGTCGTAGCAAGCAGGTACTTCTATGGAGACCTGGCTTCGGGCGAGGAAAATCCGGCCAAAGGTGGAAGGGAGTCCTCATTGCGGCAGTTGGTCCACCGGGTAACCCGCACCATCGCGGATTGGGGAGCCCAGCAGGACTATTTCGCTTCCGAGCAGGACGGAGAGCGTTTCTACGACGAGCTTACGTGGCTTTGCGTGAATCAGTATGGGGCGTTCAACAGCCCGGTGTGGTTCAATGTGGGCCTGAGTCATCAGTACGGCATCAAGGATCGGGGCGGGAAGACGCTTAGCGGCTGGGATGCGCGGGCCGGGAAGGCCCTCCCTGTCGATCCCTACCAGCGGCCACAGGCTTCCGCCTGTTTCATCATCTCGGTCAAGGACTCGATTGATGACATCTGGAAACTCATGGGAGAGAGTGCTCGGCTTTTCAAGTACGGCTCTGGGGTTGGCGCTGACTGGTCTACGCTCCGTTCGTCCAGGGAGACCCTTTCCGGTGGAGGCGTCCCGTCCGGCCCGGTCTCCTTCATGAAGGTTCAGGACGCGACCGGCGGGACGATAAAGTCCGGCGGCAAGACACGGCGTGCCGCCATCATGCAGACGCTGAAGGTGCACCACCCGGATATCCTCGAGTTCGTAAACTCGAAGCAAGAGGAGGAGAAGAAGGCATGGGCGCTCATCGAGCAGGGTTATGACGGCTCGTTCAATGGTCCCGCTTACGCTTCGGTAGCTTTCCAGAATGTGAACCAATCCGTACGCGTGACGGATGCATTCATGGGCGCGGCAGACGAGGGGAAGCCGTTCTCGCTGAAGGCCGTCACGGACGGATCCGTGATTGATGAGATGCCCGCCGCTAAGCTGCTTGAAAGCATTGCGTCCGGCACCTGGATCTGTGGAGATCCGGGAATGCAATACGAGGACACCATCCAACGCTGGCACACCTGCAAGAACAGTGCGCCGATCAATTCGAGCAATCCGTGCTCGGAATACATGTTTTTGGATGACTCCGCCTGCAACCTCGCCAGCCTCAATTTGAGGAAGTTCCAGACGGAACAGGGACAGTTCGATGTTGAGCGTTTCCGGGCTGCCACCAAGGTGTTCATCACCGCGATGGAGATCCTGGTAGACAACGCGGGGTACCCCTCGGCGAATATCGCGGAGAGGAGCCATCAGTACCGGCCGCTCGGTCTTGGGTTTGCGAATCTGGGTGCGCTGCTGATGTCAATGGGTCTCCCCTACGACTCAGCTCGGGGAAGAGCGGTCGCTGGAGCCATAATGGCCATCGAACATTGCGAAGCATTCGCAACCAGCGCCGAGATAGCCGGCAATACTGCCATCGGTCCCTTCGAAGGGTATGAAGAAAATCGAGAGCCCTTCCTCGAAGTCATGCGAGGCCACAGGGATGCCGTCGCTGGCATCGATCCCGCGTGCCCGATGTATCTGCTCAACGCCGCACACAAATCGGCGGAGCGCATGATGGAGAACGGCGAAAAGTGGGGCTATCGAAACGCTCAGGCCACCGTTCTGGCCCCGACCGGCACGATCGCATTCATGATGGACTGCGACACCACAGGCATCGAGCCCGATATCGCCCTGGTCAAGTACAAGCTGCTGGCCGGCAAGGGAGACGGCATGCTCAAGATTGTAAACCGCACGGTTCCGGAAGCCCTTAGGGTACTGGGCTATGCTGGTGAACAGATTGAGTCGATAATGCGCTACATAGAAGAAAATGACACGATCGAGGGAGCAGACGGCCTGCGGGATGAGCACCTCTCTGTGTTTGACTGTGCCTTCAAACCGTTCAAGGGTGAACGTTCGATCCACCACGACGGCCACCTGAAAATGATGGGCGCTTGCCAGCCGTTTATCTCCGGTGCCATCTCCAAAACGGTGAACATGCCGGAGAATGCAACGGTCGAAGAGATCGCGGACGTCTACCTCCAGGGTTGGAAACTCGGACTCAAGGCCGTCGCCATCTATCGCGAAAATTCGAAGCGCAGTCAACCGCTGGCCACCTCCGAGGGCGGAAACACCAAGTCCAGCCAGGTGAAAACGGCAGAGGCGGCGGGGGATGGCATGTCCACCGCCGAGCCTCAGATCATCGAGCGAGTCGTGGAGAGGGTGGTACATACCGCGGAACGCCGAAGGCTTCCCGATGAGCGTCCGTCCATCACCCACAAGTTTTCTATTGCGGGGCACGAGGGGTACCTCCACGTCGGTCTTTACCCCGACACAAGGATGCCCGGTGAGATCTTTATCACCATGGCCAAGCAGGGGTCCACGATCTCGGGATTGATGGACGCCTTCGCCACATCCATTTCGATCGCGTTGCAGTATGGGGTGCCATTGGCGGATCTCTGCAACAAGTTCAGCCACATGCGCTTCGAACCCAGCGGGTTCACCAACAACCGGCAAATTCCCATCGCCAAGTCCATCATGGACTACATGTTCAGGTACCTGTCTCTCAAGTTCGAGGGGCGGCCCACCCCTGCGCCAACCCTGCCGGACGCCGGCGCGGACCAGATCGAGACACAGGGCCACGCGTCGGATCTCGAGCAAGCAGAGATGTTTTCGGGCGGAAACGAAGACCCTCTGGTCGGGTCTACGGTGGAGGCTTTCCTCAGGGAAAATGCCCTTGCAACAGTTGCCGCCGTCACGCCGGAAGCGGAGCTGTCATTGGCTACCGTGGAGGTGGCCGGATTTCAAAATCAGGAGGACGCTCCTCCTTGTACCAATTGCGGGTCTATCACGGTCCGCGCAGGTTCATGCTACTCGTGCCCCAACTGCGGGAATACGAGCGGCTGCGGCTAGCCCGCAAACGAACACCTCAGGGCGTCCGCTTCCGCTGGACGCCCGCTTCACGGGGCGCGCCCGGTCCTTGGTGGGAGGACCGGGCGCCTTGTTTTATCTACCCACCAGATCTCGGCTTTGTCGACCGAGGCAATACACGCGGGCTGGGTCCGTTATCGGGAAACATCTCCTACAGATGGGGTTGAAACGGTGGGACAAGGCCTGGAGTGATTGTTATGGGAAAAGTGTGGCGCGAGTACGGAGTGATCACGAAGAATATAGAAGGAAGCCCCCGCGTTGCCTTAATACGGGAACGCTACACATTTGATACGTATATGTTATGTGCAGGCCAGATACAGATACCGCATCTATCCAAACGCAAGTCAGCGTCAGGCTTTGGCCCAGACATTTGGCTGCGTCAGGTACGTGTATAACCACGTTCTGGACCTCCGGAAGGAGGAGAAGATGAACTATGCGGAGTCTGACCGTCGCTTGACAGCGCTGAAGAAGGAGACGGATTGGCTGTACGATGTGAGTTGCGTTCCCCTCCAGCAGGGACTGCGTGACCTACAGAGAGCGTTCGTCAACTTTTTCAACAAGCGCACGGCGTTCCCGTCGTTCAAGAAGAAGAGCAGCAGGCAGTCTGCCCGGTATACCAAGAGCGCCTTCAAGGTGAAGGATGCCAAGTTGCAACTGGGAAGGATGCCGGGATTGGTCAAGGTGAAGTGGAGTCGTGACCTTCCGTCTGAGCCAACCTCAGCAACGGTGATTCAGGAGAGCGACGGCCGGTACTTCGTCTCGTTCGCCGTACAGGTTGAGCCAACCAAGTTCGAGCCAAGAGACAAGGCTGTTGGACTGGATGTTGGAATAACCCATATGGTGGCACGGAGTGATGGATATCTGAGCGGGAAGATTGACTTCTCGAAGGATGAGAAGAAGCTGGCCAAGCTTCAACGGAAGCTGTCAAGGGCCCTAAAGCGCGGTAAGAACCGGAGTAAACTCCGGAAGAAGGTGGCCCGTCATTATGCCCGTATGGCTGACAAGCGGATGGACTTCCACCACAAGGAGGCCCTGAAGATTGTCAAGAGGTACGATGAGGTATATGCTGAGGACTTGGGCATCTCTTGCATGGTCAAGAACCGGCACTTGTCGAAGCACATCAGTTTCGCGGGATGGGGTCAGTTCCTGAATCTGGTCGAGTACAAGCTGGATTGGTACGGTGGCACCTTGGCTCCAGTCCCTGCGGCTTATACGAGTCAACGCTGCCCTGAGTGTGGGCATGTTGAGCGAGACAATCGGAATGGAGAGCGCTTCCAATGTCTGTCCTGTGGCCATTTGGCACACGCAGACGTG
>CAYXSE010000263.1:0-4844 GCA_964466675.1 uncultured Rhodothermales bacterium
CCGCTGGGATCGCCCCGCGGCGGGGACCTTTCCATCGACTACGAGCGCAAGGCGGTCACCATCGGTGTACCGGGGGGCATCCCGCCCATGCGGGCAGCGTTCCGGGATGGAATTGGATGTGTCATCCTGCCTCCCGATCAGACATACATGGACATTGACGACCTCCCCATCCAGACCATGGCTCCGCCCGAGGGTGATGCGGCCCAAATTGCCTGGCCGGACGGCGATATGCTCCCGGAAGGCGCCGTCTCAGATGAGGTCGATTGGCAAGCACTCATGGCCGCCTCCGCTTGGGCTTTCGACCGACCGTCCGACGAGCAGAACACCATCAGCCTGTTGATTGTGCACCGGGGGCAAATCATCCACGAGCGGTACGCGGACGGTTTCGACATGACAACGCGCACCCGGACGTGGTCCACGGCCAAGAGCATCGCAGTAACACTGATCGGAATGTTGGTCGACGACGGAAAGCTGGAGTTGGACACGCCGCTGGGTTTCGATTGGCTACCCCGGGCTTCCTCGCCAGAGACGGATCCCAGAAACGCCATAACACTTCGTCATGTCCTCAATATGTCGAGTGGCCTGTACCCCGTAGACAACCAGAGGCTGGAATACGCTACCGGGTCCGGCCTGTCCTACTGGGCAGGTGCCAGCTCTGAGCGTGGCGCAAGAAACCGTGCGCTGATCCGCGCGCCAGGCACCAACTGGGATTACGAGAACTACGACAATCTGTTGGGTGTCCTGGCGATGAAAAAAGCCCTCGGCGACCAGAAATCGTACATGGAGTTTCCTCGCCGCGCTTTACTGGATCGGATAGGAATGCGGAGCACACTGCCGAGCACGGATCGTTTTGGAGACTTCATCATGAGCAGCCAGATCTACACGAATGCTCGCGATTTGGGACGATTCGGACTGCTCTACCTGAACGGTGGCGTGTGGAATGGCGAGCGACTGCTCTCCAAAGAATGGATTGAGTTCGTGCGAACTCCCGCGCCCGCCACGGCAGCGCGAGGTAACTTTTACGGCGGGCAATTTTGGCTCGTCCCGGATAGTCGTACTGACGTCCCCGAAGACGCCTACGCAACCGCTGGCAACCGGGGCCAGTTTGTGATCATCGTGCCTTCCCATGATCTCGTCATCGTTCGGCGGGGCCTCGACTACGGAAGGCAGGGGTTCAATCGGTGGGACCTCACCCGCGAAGTGCTGAAGGCGATAGAACCACTCTCAAATACCGACTGACACACTAGCTCTTATTTCGCCCCATGCCAGAACGTACTTTTTCCAAGGATCAGATCAACGACCTCCTGAGGAGGGCGTCGGAGCTTCAGGTCACCACCGACGATGACGAAGTTGGTCTGACGTTCTCTGAGCTTGAGCAAATCGCGGCCGAGTCCGGCATCCCCCCTCGCTTCCTCAAAGCTGCACTTCAGGAAGCCGACCACGGCCCCAAGAGTAGCGAAGTCTCGGGCCACACCTCGACTCACGCGTTTGTTGAGAGAGTCGTTCCCGGCGACTTGAGCGAAGACCAGTGGGGGTCTGTGGTCTACGGACTCAGGGAGAAATACACGACGGAAAACGGAGACCCGTTCGGAATGGGACCGCTGTACGGCCGCGGAGTCACCGAAACCCTCGGTTCCATTAAGGATTGGCGACACACCTCCACGCTGGGCGTCACATCGACCTTAAGCATACGTTCCTCTGATGGGAGCCAGCACGTCAGTTTCCAGAGGAAGGTGGGGCTGGGATCTCCACGAGCCGATGGCATCGGCTACGGGTTTGTCTTGGCACTATTGGCCGGAGCGTTGGCGATAGGCTTGACCGAGTCGGTTTTGGCTTTGATCCTGGTCTTTGCTGCCGTTTGGGCTATCGCTGCGCCCGCCATAGAGGCGCTGGACAAGAGGTGGCGAGGCAAGATCCTTCGCGAAATGGAGGGAGCGGTCGATGAGATCGACAACCTGATTCGCGATAAGGAAGTGGCTGAGGAAGTCGATGAGGTTGCCGAAGTCGCCGCCACCGATACAACCTTGCCGGAGCCTATTTTGGATATCCCCGAAGATGAAGAGGAGGAGACCGGCGCTTCCGAGCGGGAACGGCTGCGAGATAGAGCCTGACGGACGGACGCTCTTCCGTGCCGTATTGTTCGGAGCACTTCACTAGACCAATCTAGACCCGCATGGAACCGTCTGAAGCAAAACGCCCAACCTGGTTCGTTGTCGGGAGGAGTTCTGGGCGCCCTACTCCTACTTCTCAAATCCCGGTGGGCCGTTCACGCGCTGGTCGCCTCGCTGCTGGGCGTGCTGGTCCAGATGGCAAACTCCACCATGGTCGGTGCCTTCGAGGTTTACGGACCCGGGGCTATGATCATGCCCATTCTGGTTATTGTGGTCGGATTCGCCTTGGTCTGGCTCGCACGCCGGGCCGAGTCGGAAGGCTGGATCTCCTGACCACCCGAGAGCCGGCGAACTGATCGGTCAGGCCAAGGCTGAATCTCTGTTGATTCCGCCCAGGTGCTCTTCTCCACGTTCGGCGGCCAACTTGATCTGCAGTTCGCGCTGTTGGTATCGGGCTCGATCTTCCTCGGTCCGTTCGCCATGGCAGTGGGGACAACTAACTCCCATCTCGAACCGTGGGCTCGCCCGCTCATCCTCCGAGAGAGGCATGCGGCAAGCGTGGCACATTGAGTAGATGCCAGGCTCAAGCCTGTGATTCACGGCCACCCGGTCATCGAAAACGAAACACTCCCCTTCCCACGTGGAGTCCTCCTCCGGGATTTCCTCCAGGTACTTGAGGATCCCTCCCTCGAGGTGGTAAACATCGTCGAAGCCCTGACTAAGCAAGAATGAGGTCCCTTTCTCGCACCGAATTCCACCGGTACAAAACATGGCGACCTTCTTGTTTCGCTCGGGGTCCAGGTTCTTGGCGACAAATGCCGGAAAGTCTCGAAAGGACTCCGTGTCGGGGTCTATGGCTCCCTTGAACGTTCCGATACCTACCTCATACCCGTTTCTCGCGTCGATCAGGGTGACATCCGGGTCTGAGATGAGTTCGTTCCAGTCTCTCGGGGACACATACTGACCGACCATCGATGTCGGGTCGACCCCTGGAACTCCAAGTGTCACGATTTCCTTTTTAAGCCGGACTCGAGCTCGTCGGAAGGGTCTCTTGGATGAAAACGATTCCTTATGGCTCAGCCCAGCAAGCGCTGGATCCGACCTGAGATGGGACAGCACCTCGTCGACGCCCTCTCGGCTCCCCGCGATGGTCCCATTCACGCCTTCTGCCGCCAACAATATCGTGCCCCGAATGCCATTGGAATCCATCGCCTTGAGGAGGTCCTGACGTCGCCGTGGGAGGTCTTCCAGGGAGGCAAAATAGTAGAGGGCGGCGACTACGTATTGGCGCTGATCAGAATCGGTCACAGACTTGGGCAGGCAGAATTGTGCCATAGACGCGTGAAGTAGGGTGTTGGTTTTCCTCTGGAGTGCCCAATAATCCGTGAACCTGCCGGGAAATCGCGCGGTGATGCGGGTTACCTTGCATCGCCCCGCCAGACCGACACATGCGCGCACTCAAATACCTGACAGCATTCCAGATCCCGCTGGTCGTCTATGTGTCGCTGTCCATGTCCGGGATGTGGTCTTTCCTCACCCTGGTCCACGTTTACGCGGCCATTCCGCTCATCGACCAATTGCTGCCGAGTACGGAGGGGAACATGAGCGCCGTGGAAGAGGAAACGGCCCGCCACGAACGGGCCTATGATTGGCTGCTCTACGCCCTCGTCCCCGTGCAATTGGCTCTCCTCGGCTACTACCTGCACCTGGTAGTTGACACCGCGTTATCCCCGATCGAGCTGGTCGGAAACACACTCGCGATGGGGATTTCATCCGCGGTTTTGGGTATTAATCTGGCTCACGAATTGGGTCATCGGGTGAGCAAGTGGGATCGAGCGCTGGCCAAGATTCTGCTTCTGAGCTCTCTGTATACGCACTTCATTATCGAACATAATCTGGGGCATCATCGCCGGGTGGCCACCGCCGAGGATCCGGCCACTAGCCGCTACGGCCAAACCGTCTATGGATTCGTACCGCGATCGATTTGGCTAGGCTATCTCTCTGCCTGGGAGATTGAGCGCAATCGGCGGAGGAAGAAGCTGAAGCCGTTCTGGAGCCTGTCCAATGAGATGATTCAGTTGACGGTGCTCGAAATCCTTGCGGTCGCGGCAGTCTTCGGTTACGGCGGATGGGTTGCTCTCGCCGCGTTCCTGGCCACCAGTCTCTTGGGCCAGGCGCAGCTTGAGATCATCAACTATATCGAGCACTACGGCCTCCGTCGGACCCGACTGGAGAATGGGCGCTATGAACGCGTCCACGGACATCACAGCTGGAATTCCAACCATGCTTTCGGCCGCCTGGTCCTGTTCGAACTGACCCGGCATTCAGACCATCACTACATGGGCAGCCGACCCTACCAGGTGCTACGACACATGGACAACGCGCCCCAACTGCCCGCCGGCTATCCCGCCATGATCCTGCTTTCTCTTGTGCCCCCGGCTTGGTTTAGGATTATGAATCCTCGAGTTCGCGAGACCATGATGGAACACTACGGCGAATCTGGCGCCGTCCAGACATGATCGAATTTGGCCTCGCCACCAGTTTAACTCCAGCTCATGATGAAGAAACTTGAACTCAAGATTCCACCCGCGATGGTCGCAGCAGTCGTCGCTGCCTTGATGTGGCTGATCCGGGAGGGCTTCTCAACTTTGACCCTGCCCTTCGACTTCTCGCGAGACGTTGCCATCGGGCTTTACGTGGCGGGGATAGGGATCGGAGCCCTCGGAGTCCTTC
>CAYXSE010000264.1:0-4841 GCA_964466675.1 uncultured Rhodothermales bacterium
TACACGGTCCGAATGCGGGGCCAGGCGCGCGAAAACTCGATATAGAAATTGGAGGCAAGGTCCTCCGCATCGGCCACGCTCAGGGTCGATTCAAATCCAGCCTTCTTGATGTAGTATTTGTGCGCGGTGACGTAGGCCCATCCCAGTAGGTGTTCTTCCGCTTGGATGTCTCCGGACTGGGCACGTTCCAGGAGATCCACGGCACTCGTGGCCTCTTGGCGAATAGCAGATTGCATGACGAAATGGTGGGGTATGAATTACCCCATCGACACACGTACTGCCTGTTCATAACTGCCGCGTCGCGGAGTTACCCGCTATCCACCTGAAGTGCGACTTTCCTGGCTACCCGATCCGCGCGCCGCTGATTCCTGTAGCCAGTCGTAGTACCCCCCATCCAGGAATTCCAGGAATTCGTCTTCGTCCATGAGACCGCTGACTCCGTACACCATTCTTTCGGTCGCGGGGTCGACCACAGCATAGGTTGGAAGGGCCACCGTGCCGGTTAGTCCAAGCTGGTATCTCTGGAACTCAGGCCCGAATTCCAATCCATCGGTGTACAGGCGCAGGAGGATAAAGCGCTCATCAAAGCGCTCCTGAACGGCCCTCCTCGGGAAAATGTTGGCCTCCATTTCTCGGCAATTCGTGCACGTATAGCCCGTAAAGTCTACCAACACCGGCCTGGAGGCTACCAGGCCCTCCGCGATAGCCCCGGGTAGGTCATCCACGAACCAGGCCTCGTCGTCCAACCCCGCTCGATCAATGGCCGATTGCGAGAGAATACTTACGTCAGTCCCCTTGCGAGGCGGCAAGTACGCGTCCAACTTGTTGAGCGGGGCGCCGAGAAGACCAGGAATCATGTACAGGCTCAACGCGATAAAGACCATCGACGCCATGAGCCGGCCCACACCTATGGACTCCACCGGGGAGTCGTGTGGGAGACGGATTTTTCCGAGGAGATACATGCCAGCAACGGCAAAAATCACGATGGTGACGGCAATGGCCATCGGCCGTGAGACGATGTCCCAGCCCCAGACGAGATCCGCGTTCGATATAAACTTGATCGCCGCGGCCAATTCAATGAATCCCAGGACAACCTTCAGGCTGTTCATCCAGCTGCCCGCCGTGGGTAGTGCCGACAACGCATTGGGAAATATGGCCAGCAGGACGAAAGGCATGGCAAAGGCCGTGCTGTAGACGACCATCCCAACCATCGGGTATACCCAACTGCCACCGGACGCAGCGGCCAGGAGCCCGCCCACGAAGGGTGCCGTGCAGGAAAATGACACCAGCGTCAGCGTCAGACCCATGAACAAGACACCGCCGTAGCCTCCCTGCTCATTCGACTTCCGGTTGGTATAGTTGATCAGCGAGTTGGGTAGACGCAGTTCGAACAGCCCAAGCAAAGACAGCGCGAATACCACCAGGACGCCGGCGATGAACAGGTTCACCCACGGGTTCGCGGCAATGGACTGAGCCCCCGCCGCACCGACCAGAATCGCCATCGCGATCCCCAGTCCCGTGAACGTGGCGATTATCGTCCCCCCGAAGGCACCCGCCATGCGCGCGGCCCGCGCGGGATTGTCCGCGTGTTTCGTGAAGTAGGACACCGTGAGCGGAATCATGGGGAAAACGCACGGGGTCAAGAGGGAAGCGAAGCCCGCACCCATCGCCAAGAGGAGAAAACCCAAGAGGCCCGCGTTGGCACCACTGCCCCCCCTCCTCGAGGCCGGAGGTGAGATCGCGGGAGGTGCGATGTCTGCGAACAAGGCGTCTAAGGAGGCTTCATCTCCGCTACACTCCACGGTGACATCTCCCTCGACCAGAAGACAATTCGGATCCAACGTAACCGAAGTGGCGAATGCCATCCTGGTCGGAGGCAAACAAATGCCCCGGTCGTCATTACAAATCTGGAAGTTTACGCTCCCTTCTATGGCGTAGTCTCCTTCTTCGAGTTCCTCCTGCGTGGAGAAGGAGTACACAAACCGGGCCCGGTCGTGGAACCAGAGAAGGTCCAGCTTGAAGTTGGGGTCCAGTCCCGCCTCCGGAGTCGATTGTTCGGCCGGTGCCTCAAGCGTAATCCCGTCTGGAAGGCTCCACGCCGACGTTAAGCCGAAAGGGCGCGGACCTAGCTCACGCGGCGGCAGCGTCTCGTCCAGCGCGTACATTTTCCACGGCGACGCGATAAATGCGTCCAAAACCACCTTGAACCCATTCCCGGGTCTCACGGAGTCGGGGACTACGCCAGCCTCCCATCGCATGTAGTCGGGCGCCGGGCCAATCGGACTGATTTGAGCCCCGGACGGGAAGGTCACGGCAAGCGTGACCACGATCAATGCAAGTACCCTCATGCGAGCGACCCCAAAAATACGGATGAGTAACGGGGATACGATGTGCTTTGTTGCCCCGATCGCATACCTGTTACCTGTGGTCCAGCCTGTACAGGATCGGATTCGAGCTCCCTGGACTTAACTCGCCGGCAAACGCCGGAACTACTTAACGTCTTCGGTCTCGGGAGTCTCTTCGGCCTCTGAGGACGCTTCAGCTTCTGCGGACGCTTCAGCCTCTGTGGGCGCTGACTCCCCTGCTTCTGGAGTTCCATCATCCTCGGCAGCCGCCGGAGGAGCAACGCCGCCTTCAGGCTCCACGCGGAACTTGACCGTGGCCGTGACTTCCGAGTGAATCCGGACGGAAGCGGTGTAGGAGCCGAGCATGCGCACATCATCGTTAAATTCGATGCGGCGACGGTCTATCGATACGCCGTTCGAGGCTAGAGCCTCGGCGACCTGGGTAGCCGTAATACTCCCGAAGATCCGGTTCTCCTCTCCCACCTTGGCCTGGAACACCAGTTCCATCGCTCCGATCTCAGCGGCGAGCCGATCGGCATCTCCTTTCTTGGCTGCTATTTTCCGGGACGCCTGGCGACGCTCCTCTTGGCCAGCCTTGATCGCGCCGCGCGTGGCAAGCTTTGCCAATTTGCGGGGGATCAAAAAATTCCGACCATATCCGGCCTTGACCGAAACAACTTCGCCTTCTTCGCCGAGGTTCACTACCTCTTCTAGCAGAATCACCTTCATGGTTCTGTGTGTCGTCTATCGCCGCTTCAGCGGCCGGTGATTCCTAACGGACAGCGTCCGCGACAAAGGAAATGAGCGAAAGGTGCCGAGCACGCTTCACGGCGTGCGTCAGTTGACGCTGGAATTTGGCCGATGCCCCGGTTACACGCCGCGGCAAGAGCTTGCCCTGCTCATTCAGAAACTTCTTGAGCAAATCCAGATCTTTGAAGTCGACGTACGCCGGCTCCTTGATGTCCACCTTCTTGGGTGGCTCTGTATACTGTCGCTTAGCCATTGTCTTCTGTGGCCTCCGCCTTCTGGGCTGTCCGAGCCTCGTAGTGGCGGATCATCTTCGGATCCATCTTGAGAGTCAGGTAACGAAGGATGTTATCGTCGATCTCCAAGGCCCGCTCGAGGCGAGAAATGAAACTTCCAGCTGAATGGAAGTACATGTTGACGTAGAAGCCGTTGCGCTTTTTCTGAAGTGGGTAAGACAGCCGGCGGCTGCCCCAGACATCAACTTCCACGACCTCGCAATCGGCCTCTGTGATATACTGAGTAACGCGACCGACGAGATCCTTGATCTGGTCTTCGCTGAGAACCGAGTTCACGATATACGTGAGCTCGTACATATTTTTTGTTATGGCCATCTATCGCCTTTGGATTGGATGTCGTCCAAGCCCTCCAAGATGGTAGGAGAACAGGAAATTGCAGAGCCCGCAAGTATAGGGCTCCTTGACACCATATTAGTGTCAGCGCGCCCAATTCGACTAATCTGCACCGAACAGACTACTGGCCCCTCGCCGCCAACCGTTCTGCGTTTTCCGCGACACGTAAAGCGCGGATGATGGATTCAAGATCCCCGTCGATGATCCGCTCGAGCGGATGGTTCTTGGCGCTACCTTCCAGGCGATGGTCGGTCACTCGGCCTTGTGGCCAATTATAAGTTCGGATCTTGGCCGATCGATCTCCGGATGCCACCATGGATCGTCGCGCCTCGCTCCGCTCGGCCTCGACTTTGGCTAACTCCAGCTCATAGAGTCGAGAGCGTAGCACCCTGAGCGCCTTGTCCTTGTTCTTATGCTGGCTTTTTTCATCCTGACACGTAACAACGAGGCCCGTCGGAATGTGGGTGATACGGACGGCTGAGTCCGTGGTGTTGACGCTTTGCCCCCCCGGCCCGCTGGAGCGATAGACATCAATCTTCAGGTCGTTGGCGTGGATATCCACATCAACCTGATCGGCCTCCGGTAACACCGCTACCGTCGCGGCGGAGGTATGGATTCGCCCAGCCGACTCGGTAGCCGGAACCCGCTGGACGCGATGCACACCGCTTTCGTACTTCATCGTGCCGAAGGCTTCCTCGCCCGATACGCTGAAAATAATCTCCTTGTAACCGCCTTTCGAACCGTGAGAGCTGTTCATCACGTCCATCTTCCAGCCCCGGCGGTCGGCGAATCGGGAATACAATCGAAACAGATCGCCGGCGAACAGGCTGGCCTCGTCCCCTCCGGTTCCCGCCCGAATCTCCACGATGGCGTTCTTGCCATCGGTCGGATCACGGGGGAGCAGCATGAAGCGAAGCTCCTCTTCGGCGACCGGCAGCTTGGCTTGAATCTCTTCCAGCTCTACCTCCGCCATGGAAACCAGCTCCTCATCTTCTCGGGCTTCGATCAGCTCCCTGAGATCCGCTCGTTCGTCAAGGAGCGCTCGATACTTCTTGATGCTCTGAACAATCGATCGTAGTCCCATGTGCTCCCGTCCGAGCTCCGCCATTTGGCGAGGGTC
>CAYXSE010000265.1:0-4769 GCA_964466675.1 uncultured Rhodothermales bacterium
CTCCCGGGTTGGCAGCCTCGCTGGTGATTTTCTCGCTGATCACGCCTGTAGGGTCGAACCGCATGCCATCTTCGACTTCCACGCTCATGCAGTCTCGGATGGCATGCTTCAATCGCCCGGTCATGCTGGGGTCTCTATCCAAGAGGTCGATGTCCCGCGTGGGTCGAGTCGGGTCCGCGTTTACCGCCCTGAGCATCAGCGCTCCCTTGAGGATAAAACGCTCCGCGTGTCGCGACTTGCCCAGACGGTATAGAAAGTGCTCCATGGCGTAGTACTGCAGCAGTTCGTTGAACGGCCTGCCGCTAGAGCGGGCCTCGGTCATCAGCCGCGCTCTCACGGAGGCCGCGATGTTCTTCGGCACGTCCCGGCTCACGACAGCGCCTCGAGGTACGTCCGCATGAGGGAATCCACTCGACACACTCGGGCATACTCCAGCAGTTCGGAGGGTCGAGCCTTCTGACGCTCTAGGGCGATTCGGAGCGCTTGATTGGCGACGCCTTGCCCAATCTGATTCCTGAATTTGATGCAATCAGCGACTGTCTTGGCGGCGCCGAATACGTTGACTTGGACACCGTCAATTCTGTGGGTCTCGACGCCGGCGTTAAGGGCCTGGCTTGAGAAGCGATAAACGCGAATCGGGGGGTATTCGAGCCACGGGGTTCTCTTCTGGCGCGGCAGTGCTATATGTATTTCATGGGGGATCTCGGTGGTAATCTCGTGGAAGGCAAGTGCCGAGATCAGGCAGATCACAGCCTCGGGAACGCGTTTGGCGACCGCGACCAGGTCTGGCTCGGACAGGTCCGGTAGTTCAGTCAGCCGATAGACACCACGGCTTACCTGTTCCAGGCGGCCCTCGTCGCGCAGATGGTATAGTATTCGGGTGTGGATCCCCATTTCACGGAGCTCACCGGTGCGGATAGTGCCACCACCACCGCGAATGAGGCGTTCCGCGGCCTTTGCCTTGTCTTCGGAGACGTATGCCATGAGTCAAGATGGTTAAAAATGTCTACAGTTGTTCATACCTGTATACATATCTATCCACAAACGGGCTTCCAAGAGCACAACCTTCGCGAGCAGATGTGCCTGAACTGGTTCCCGAAGGGGTTCCCGAAATGCGTCACGGCCCCATCGCCGCCAGGGGCAGGACCGACACCCCATCAGGACGGCGATAACCATACCCGCCGGGGACAATCACGCCCAGGGCCGTTGGGGGCCCGACCCGCGAAGTATCAATGCGATCGGCGAATCGGAGAAGATTTGCAGCGGCTTCCTCAACATAGGCCACACCGAGTTTGACTTCGAAAGCGGCCCACTGGCCGTCCGCGCCCTCGATCACCGCATCGACCTCGAGCCCGGTGTTGTCGCGGTACTGTAGCACCTTTGCGCGCAACGGCTGGGCGAATACCCGTAGGTCCCGGACTACCAGCGATTCGAAGAGAAAGCCGGCGAGTCGAAGGTCGGAGAGCAGTCTCTGGGGCGTGGCTCCCATCGCGGCGGCCGCCAGGGACGGATCTACGAAGTGCCTCTTGGGGGCTGATCGAAGCCTAGACCGCGATCGGAGATGAGGCGCCCACGCCGGCTGGTCTTCCACAATCATCAGTCGACCGAGGGCCTCGAGGTAGTCCGATACGGTTTCGGGGTGGGGCTCTACGTCGGCGCCAGCAGCATCGGCCGCGATGGTGGCCACAGAAGCGTACGTCGCAGTATGTCGTGCGTACGATCGAAGGACACGTTCCACCCGAATCGGATCACGATCCACACCATCTACCCGACGAATGTCGGTACGACGGACTTCCTCGAGGTAGTCCCGGACGTATTGAAACGCGTCGGTGGCTTCCTCACCGACTGTGACTGGCCAGCCGCCGCGGCAAATCCAGGAGAGCGTGTCGCCGATGGGGGCGGTATGGTCTGCAGTCTGGATCGAGTCGCCCTCGAAGACCCGCCGAAACGACAAGTGTCCCGAGGACCAACCCGACTCGAAGAGCGACATTGGACGCATCCTGAGCCGGGAGATGCGCCCGGCTCCCGTGTGCCTCACGATATCATCGCTCGGAACGGCCGAGCCCGCCAGAATAAACTGGCCTCTGGCCTTCCTCTCGTCTATGGCGCGCCGTACATGGTTCCAGATACCTGGCTCGATCTGCCACTCGTCGATGAGCCGCGGAACCTCGCCGGCCAGGATAATGTCGGGCGCTACCCGGGCGGCCTGTCTGGCCGCTTCATCGGCATCGAGTCGCACGGTGCTGCGAGCTTGTTGCAACCCTGTCTCCGTCTTTCCGCAGGCTTTGGGACCCTCAATGACCACGGCGCCGGCCGCACTTAGGCGGCTTGTGAGTTCGTCGTCAACTACTCGTGGGAGATAGTCCATCCAGTTGTATCCGGTCGGTGTGTCTTCGGTCTCGGTGGAAGTTCTGCCCGCCTCGTCCTGCCATTTGCAATGTAATCACTCCGGCACTTGCAACGTTTGTGACCCGGCATTCGCAATATTGCACGGGTTACGCCTCACTAGGCACCTGGCACCGCGGGCTGATCTACATCACCCAGTGCAGTCAACAATTCAGCCAGCTTGACGTCGGGATCAGCACTCCACAAACCCCAATCTTTCCGAACGCTCGCGTACAACCTCCCGGTAGGCCTCCTTCTTTTCGTCCGACAAGAACGATGCCTCAATCAAGGCCAACCAGTCGGGCCGAGCGCTTTCCAGTTCGGACAATACCCGCAGTACCAGCGGAGAGGGCAGATTGAGACGCTCGCCAGCCAGGTAGTCGACGAAATGCGTACGCCTGAACCGGGATTTTTTACCCTGGAGTGGAAGGGCGGATTCCTCCTGGGGATTGCGTAGCACGATGGTCGAATTGACCATGTCGTACACGGGCGTGAGCTTGACGAGGCCCGCTTCGTCGACGATCAGGGAAAAGTTCTTGAGGTGCATGTCCTCATTTCCAGTTAGAAACGAGACGAGGACCATGCGCAGTAGAACGATGTGTTCGACTCGCGGGAACGTACAAAACCTCTCGATGGCGGCGGCCACACGCTCAACGGATGATTCGTACTTGGTCTCACGACTCTCACCAGTGAGCTGGGCGAAGTCCTCCACATGCATCCGGCGCGACTGTCCCTTCCGGTCAAACCTCCGAATCACGTAGCACAGGTCGCCGGTTTCCGTCCAGACGAGTCCGTGCGCCGGCACATCGAGCCCGGCCCTCGCGGCCAGGCGCATGGTTAGGTCTTCGTTTGCAGGTACCTCGAGGTATTGTGGGCTTTCAGGCTTCAGGATGAACCGGCCATCCCGGTCCACGAGATCGAACATCCCTTCGCTCACGCGGAGAATCGCGCTGAGTTTGGGCTGAACCCCTCCGATGGACATTTTCGGCGCGCGCGCCGCAGCCTCTTCGACCAGTGATGCACTGCTGAACGGTAGGGGAGACAGCGACTTCAGATTTGGCGAAAGCCGGCGAAGTCCAGCAGCCATGTAAGGCCCTTGCCCATCAAGTTTGGCATAGGAAAGCGGGCACCGATTCATAACATGACCTCGACTGTGACGTCGCCAACGGTATCTGCGCCAACCCGCAGGAGCTGGCCCATGTAGTCAGTGCGGTCCAGCTTCGCCGCGCGAAGAAGGGCATCGAGTTGCCAGCCCTCGGGAAGCAGTCCGTCAAAGAACGGCGGAAAACGATCAAACTGATAGGGTTCTGTCCTGACCGGCAGGGTCAGCGAGACAGGCCCGTCCACGTAATTTTCCCGATACGTCAACGTGTAGCCTTCCGCACGCTCCTCCAGGGTGGCCGCGTACTTACCCTGCACTCGGACCAGGGCCTTTCTCATGCTCCTCGTGCCTTCCGATCACGGAACGCTTCCATAAGCGGGCCCTCAAGCCGGAGCGTGAGGTTGAGCGACTCCAGTAAGGGCAGGACGGTCGCCAGCTGAACCGTCGGCTTTCCCTGTTCGACGTCGTAGATCGCGGTTTGGCTCACGCTCGATAGCATCGACAAGCCCTTGCGGCTGAGGCCTGCCTGCTTGCGGTGGTACCGGATGGCCTGTGCAAGATTGTCGTGCATGTGGTTTTGCCGCTATGGCGGCAAATGAAACGAATTACCTTCCTTCTTTCTACCAATGATACACAAAGTTGTTGTTATGACGGCAAAAAAAGAACGATCGGTATTGCCGTACTAGAGCGATAAATACAATACGGTCATTATTGACGCTATAACAGCAACAATGGGTACTCATTCTGCTCTGGAGATAGCTTGTATTAAGCGTGCAGGAAGAGATTGCCGCCGAGGCAGTAAAAACAGGTCGGTTGATAGCCATCCTGATCTCGGTCGACATCACTTGGACCACGTATTGGCTAACTGGAAGTAGTCCGAGCTCATCATCAAGCTGCGGGCAGCAGCACAGGTGGAGACGGGTCTGCCTGCCGGGCCGTCGCGTCACCAGTTTTAGTACGATATGCCTATTGCCGGAATCATACCTGCGGGCTATCTAGAATGGAGTCGCGGCCCGAGCCGCAAGTCCGCCAGCCGTTAATTGGACTCACAACAAATCCGTCTTGGCAAAATGGCCCGCTGCTTGTTCTTGATTGCCATGCTTTCCGGTCCGGTAGTCCAGGCAGGCGCCCAGGACAATCATCCCGCCTCGACAGTATCTGTCGTGGGCGTTGGGGTGGTCAATCTCGACCCTGACTACGCGGTTCTTTCGATTGCAGTGCGCGTCCAAGAGTCGACACCCGTGGAGGCAGCCGCCTCGATGTCGCGGCGGGTCGATCGGAT
>CAYXSE010000266.1:0-4729 GCA_964466675.1 uncultured Rhodothermales bacterium
CGTCGAACTCGCTGCGGGATTGAATCGCCTGATTCTGGAGGCGTTCGATGACGAGGGCGTCACCGGTGTAGACACGCTCCATTTGCTTCACCTTCAACCGGCAGTCCAGACTGCAGCCGCGCCTTGGACCGACGCGCGAGGAGGGCATACCGCCACCATGCTCCCACTCCGAGGCATTCTTCTGGCCGGGGGAGCATCCAGCATTGCGGGAGAGTCATCGAAACAGATCCAGATCCAGCCTCTCGGGAGCACCAATGTTGTCCCTGCTCCCGCTGACATGCAGAACGCACGACTCGGCCACACGGCTACCCTCCTACCGGATGGCCGAGTGTTGTTCACGGGCGGCTCGAGGCAGGCCACGATCTCTGGTGTGTCCGATCTGGTGGAGGCACCCGAGATCTACGATCCGGCCATCGGGGCATCCGTAGAACTGGTAGTCACCGGGGACCCGATTCGTAGAGCCTTCCACACGGCCAGTTTGCGGCCATCGAACGACGGGATTCTCGTTGATTTGCTCGGCGGAACGGGCGATGTGGTCTATAATCCGTCACCACAGCTGGGGATCAGACTCGATCTGCGCTCCTTTCTGTTGCGCGGCGACACTTTGCACGCTCTCAGCCCCGCCATAGGACCGTTCATCGAACTCCTAACCGGTCATTCTCAGACCAGTCTTGCCCGTCAGCCGCCGGGCACACCGACCAGGCAACTGGTTGCGGGTGCGATTTTCCGAGATGCCGGGATCGAGGCTCACCATTTCATTCTGGACCCTCGAGGCTCCCTCGGAATCACCTTCGAGGATGTCCCCTTCCCGCGCACCCTGCGTGCTGAGCATGCGGCGGTCCGCATTGCCCCGGGACAGATATTGAGGCTAGGTGGCGTATCATCCGGCCCGTCGACGCTGTCAGCCTCGTCCGATGTATATGAGGATGCCACGAGCCGGTTCTATGACTTTCCGGATGACGGCTTGCTTCGATTTTCGCCGCGACACCTGCATAGTGCAACTATTGTGACTGACGGCCGAATACTCGTTGTGGGGGGCTTCGATTCATCCGGGGCTGCCATCCGAACCGTCCAGTTTATTACCTTCAGCCAGTAGAGAGACTGAACCCAGAATGCTCGACGTACAGCAAATACTCAGGTGGATTGTGATGGCGATTGTCGCCATGGTCGCCGTCGTCGTTCTCGGTGTGATATTACAGGTGGCCGCGTTCATGCTGCCATATGCCATCAAAGGGCTGGTCATCCTCTTGGTACTGGGGATCGTGCTTAGACTCTTCGGAGCCTTCCAGATTCGGCGGCGATAGGCGCGGGCGGCGCGACAAGACTCGTAGGCCACGAAGGGAATTCCGCTTAACTTGGGTCCGTGCAGTCTACGCTTAACATCCGGTCTGAAACGGGCCATCTCCGGGAGGTAATTGTCCACACCCCCGGAGCCGAAATGTCACTCGTCTCCCCGGAGTACCTGGAGGAGTTGCTCTTCGAGGATATCCTGTTCGTTGGAGACGCTCGGGCCGAACACATGGTGATGAGGGCCGTGTTCGAAAAGGTCATCGGCTCAAGCACAGGTGTCATCGAATTGGCCGATCTGATTCTGGATGTATTCGAGGAAGAAGACGCGCGGGGCGATTTCGTGCAACGATTGTGCGAGGCATACCCGGAGCGGAACCTGCAGGCCTTCGAAAAGGACCTGATAGGCCTCGAACCCTCCGTCCTGACTCATTTCGCCCTCACCGGGGCTTCCCCGCTCCCGGTCAACGCCCAGCCCCTGCCCAACCTGCTCTTTACCCGGGACGTCGCGGCGGTCGTGGGGCATTCGATGATTCTCTCCCACCCGGCTACCGCGGCCCGCGCCAGGGAGAGCATCCTCATGAATGTGGTCGTTCAACATCACCCCCGCTTCGCCCTGGATCGAGATAACGTGATCAAACTGCCCCGGGGGGTGACGTTCGAGGGTGGCGATTTGCTCGTCGCGTCAGAGGACACGGTGCTTATCGGTAGCTCCGAGCGAACGTCTTTCGGAGGCGGACTATCTCTGGCCAGAGCCCTGTTTCAACAGACAGCGATCCGGAATGTGATCATGGTCAGCCTGCCCAACCAAAGAAGCTGCATGCATCTGGACACCGTGTTCACGTTTGCATCACCCGACTTGTGCGTGGTCTACCCGCCCATCATAGACCTGCAAGGGGTCAACAACGTCGTCTGCTTTCGGCCGGGCTCGTCGAGTCAGGATCTGCAATGTTCGGTTTACCAGGACCTCAAGGGAGCACTCTCAGCTGTGCTTGGCCGCGACATGACTTTCGTCTCTTGCGGAGGGACCAATCCTCTGAGCCAGGAGCGCGAGCAGTGGACGGACGGGGCCAATTTTTTCGCGCTCGCCCCCGGTGTCGTCATCGGGTATGAGCGTAACGACCGGACGTTTGACGAGATGGCCCACCAGGGCTACCGGGTAGTTTCCGCCTCAAGCTTCCTACAGTATCACCAGGAGAGCGAGTTCGACCCCTCCGAAAAGGTGGCCATCAAATTGGAAGGAAACGAACTATCCCGAGGCCGTGGTGGGCCTCGTTGTATGACGATGCCGCTCGCAAGAATGGACTAATATTCAGCGAGCAGGTAACGTCCGGCTGGAGCCCGCCCGTCGCATGCCCATCCGGTTCTCGCTTCTCGATTTTTATGACCGATATACTTAAGACACATCGCCGGTGGATGAACGCGGCGATTCGAGAGGCCGAACGCGCGCTGGACGAGGGCGAGGTTCCCGTGGGGGCGGTGGTGGTTCGAGGCGACCAGGTAGTCGGAAAGGGACACAACATGACGGAGCGTCTGGTCGACCCGACGGCCCACGCCGAGCTGATTGCCATCACGGCCGCCTGCGCCACACTCGAATCGAAGACGCTGAAGGGGTGTACGCTGTACATCACGCTCGAACCCTGCCCCATGTGTGCCGGAGCAATCGTGCTCTCTCGAGTAGATCGCATCGTTTTTGGTGCGTTCGACGAGAAATCCGGCGCCGCCTCGACGCTTTATAACATTCCCCAGGACCCTCGATTGAACCATCACGTGGAGATTATGTCGGGGATCGAGGATGACCGGTGTGCGGGCTTGCTCCAGGACTTCTTCAGCCGCCGCCGAAAGGAAGCAGAGACATCCACATGACCGATGTTGTCATCGTTGGAGCGGGTCCCGTTGGCCTAGCCTGTGCCATTGAGGTAGCGCGGGCGGGATTCTCTGCCAAGGTCATCGAGAAAGGGGCTCTGGTCAACTCGCTCCTGGGGTATCCGACGAATATGGAGCTCTTTTCCACGTCGGACCGCCTGGAGATCGGCGGTCATCCGTTCGCCTCCGCCAGATACAAGCCGTTACGGGAGGAGACGATTGACTACTACAGGGGCGTAACTCGCGCCGAATGTATCGATGTCCAGCTGTACTCGCGTGTGCTTGAGGTGCAGGGGGAAGTCGGCCACTTCCACGTCAAGATCACTTCGGAACGCACGGCGGCCACCACGACGATCGCAACACGGTATGTGATCGTCGCCACGGGATTCTTCGACATCCCGAACTGGCTCAACATACCGGGAGAGGACCTCCCGAAGGTGGCCCACTACTACAAGGAACCATACACCTACGTGAATCAGCACGTGGCCATCATCGGAGCCAAAAATTCGGCTGCCAAAGCCGCCCTTCAGTGTCTCAGAAATGGGGCGAAGGTGTCCATGATAGTTCGAGGCTCTGAAATCTCCGACCGCGTGAAATACTGGATTCGCCCAGATCTGATAAATAGGATTGAATCAGGGGCGATTGGGGTTCATTTTAACTCGAGAGTGACTCGCATAGGCCCTGAATCCATCGAAATCGACGGGCCGTCGGGACCCGAAACACTGCGAAATGATTTCGTGCTGGCACTGACAGGGTATCGCCCGGACTACGCCTTTCTGGACGTCATGGGGATCGAGACCGAAGACGATGCGGCCAGAACGCCGGTCTACGCCCCTGAAACGCATCAAACCAACCGCCCGGGGGTGTATATAGCAGGGACGGTTTGTGGTGGACTGAGGACGGGATTATGGTTTATCGACAATGGACGCGTCCACGCGAAGGTGATCGCCGGCGACATTGTATCTCGCTCATGAGCCTCGCGGCGAATATCAGGTCCGGGAGCCTCGCGGCGAATATCAGGTCGAGGAGCCTCGCGGCGAGCATCCGCTTGAGCAGCGTCGCGGCAATTCTCGGGGTTGTCCTGGCCGGCTGCTTGGGGGCAGGGCCTCCGGAGACCCCGGTGGAGTTGCGTATGCACGCGCCTTCTGTAGACGTTCCCGAGTGGGCCAAGGATGCCGTCTGGTATCAGATCTTCCCGGAACGATTCAGGAATGGGGATCCGTCAAATGATCCGAAAGTGGAAGACCTCGCGGGCTCATGGCCGCACTTGAGCCCCGATGGATGGGCCGTCAGCCCCTGGACATCGGACTGGTACGCCCAGTCAGAGTGGGAGATGGACATGCCGTTCTACACCGGCGTTCAGCTCCGCCGGTACGGAGGTGATCTGGAAGGCGTTCGACAGGCACTTCCATACCTGGAGTTGCTGGGGGTGACCGCCATCTATCTGAATCCCGTCTTCGAATCGCCGAGCTTGCACAAGTACGACGGCGCGACCTATCACCACATCGAAGACAATTTCGGCCCGGACCCGGAAGGAGATCGACGCCGTGTCGCCTCCGAAAATCCATTGGATCCG
>CAYXSE010000267.1:0-4684 GCA_964466675.1 uncultured Rhodothermales bacterium
CCACCAGACTGAGTAGAGCAGGCAACAGCACCGCCGCATAAACCGAGGCCCACTCGGACAGCGAACTGTCTTGAGTCTGGAAGTACCCGAAAATAAATCCGGGAAACGCGGCGGCGAACAAGCCCAACGGAGACTTCATCCACGCTCTTCCATCTTCGCTCTGACCCAATATGGCCCTCCCGGGATGCCGATCGATGCATCCGGCAGGTGTACAGGAGCTGCACGGAATACAGCGCGGGTTAGGGACCCAGATCAAGGGGGATTGCCCGTACAATTTTTCGACGGGAAGAATCGGGCAAACCGTGTTGCAAAATCCCGCCTTGTTTCGGAATAGCCGTCCCAGAACCGCGGCAGTGATCACCAAAAGAATCAGGGTGCCAGCCAGAATGCCGGCGTCGTGGTTCAGGAAGAGCCTCCGGGCCGGGATCAGAATGAACAGGAGGAAGATCCCTACGGAGGCGAGAGGAGCGAGACTGCCGGGTGTCAGACCCCGGCCGTCTGAAGGGGCACCGAATGTGTTTGCTGTCGCGATGGGGCAAATTCCTCTCCAGAGTCCCGTGTTGATCAGAAAAGAAGCTGGCAGCAGAGGAACGATTCCGAACCAGGCAATCTTGAGCGTGAGGTCGGGAATGACAACAAGACCAATGAGAACCGCTGCGGTGGCGGCAACGGCCGTGAACTGGGCCGCAGTCCAAAGGGCCTTGGCCGTGGTGGAGAGCGGGACGGGAAGCGTTGGGCTCTTCATGGGGGCAGATAGCGGGTGGATTGGCGGCGTAAACGGCATCTAGAGTGCCGTCCTGGCCGGAGGCAGGGTCGTTACGTAATTATAGTGTTCTTTGTCGTTAATTACGTCGAGTTCTTCGCGGGTGGAGCGGAGTGGAGGGTTAGAGTACCCGCGCAACGAGGGGTGTCAACCGGATTTCGCCTTCGAAGGGCATGCAGAACTGCCCCGTGCCCTGGACAACACCGAGGGGGTCTCGGGAGTCTTCCGAGTAGCGTCTAGCACAAAAACACGGGGCCCGTAAACCGATGCCGCGGTGTCCGTGTCCCAGATCTTGGGAGCCCCGTCCAGCTGGATGCCAGATCAGAACCCCTTCACTGCTAGCCGAGTCCATGAAGTCCCCATCGTGTGTTTTCGCCTTTCTCATTCTTCTCGCTTCGAGTCCTGCCTCGGCTCAGACCGGCGCATCTCCGTCCTCAATCCGTGTGTTCCTGGATTGTCAGTTCAACTGCGACACTCAGTACATCAGAGAAGAGCTTCCAATCGTCGATTTTGTGACGGAGCCGACGCAGGCCGACGTTCACATCCTGCACGTCAGGCAGACCACGGCGGCGGGCGGAGCCCTCATCACTTTGACGTTCCTGGGACAGCGTACCTACTCGGCCATGAAGGATACGCTCACCTACTCCACGATCGCCGACGCCACCAGCGACGAGCAACGGCGCTCCCTACTACACAACCTGACCATTGGTCTAACGCGTTACATCGCGCGCGCTGGATTGGCGGATAAGCTGTTGGTGAGTGCGGTCAAGCCGACCGCCGAAGAGCAATCGGTGAGCTCCATCGAGGCGGACCCGTGGAACTATTGGTCTTTTTCTATAGGGGGCAGCGGCAATATCAACGGTCAGGCTTCGACCAAGTTTGTGAGACGGAGAGCCAATCTGTCCGCCAACCGAACCACCGAGGAACTGAAGATCCGATTTAGTGGCAATCTGAATGACAACACGAGCGAGTTCTCTGCGGGCGACGAGACCATCACGAGCACAAACAGCTCAGGGCGACTCAGCGCGCAGCTCGTCAAGTCGATAGGCGAACAGTGGGCGGTTGGGGGGACGGCGTCGGTGTCCACATCCAGCTTTCGCAACGCGAAACTGCAGATGGACATCGGCCCGGCCATTGAGTTCGACTTCTTCCCCTACTCGGAATCGACTCGCAAATTCCTGACGGTTCAGTACGGCGTTAAGATTTCCCAGAGCCAATATGATGAGTTGACCATTTTTGCGCTGGAGGAGGAGACCATCCTCAGGCATTTCCTTGAATTAAGCCTGAGTTTCAAACAAAAATGGGGTAGCGTCTCGGTTTCGACCAATCTCAATCACATGCTGACGAATTTCGATCGAAGCCTGCTCGATTCGTACAACCTCGGCGTGTTCGGCTCGGCCAGCGTCCGCTTGTTCCGGGGCCTGTCGGTAAACGGGTTCGCCTCGTACAACCGGATCCGAGATCAGATCGATCTGCCGGGCGATGCGGCCACGAAAGAAGAGATCCTCCTGCGGTCCACTCAACTACCCACCGGGTTTTCCTACTTCGTTAACTTCGGCCTCACCTACCGATTCGGATCCATATTCAACAACGTGGTCAATCCTCGGATGGGCGGTGGTGGCGGTGGTGGCGTCGTGTTCTTCTAGCGGGAGACGCGAACAAGGGCCGCCCACGAAAGAGAAACGGCGGGGTAGGCCCGGTAAAACCCACCCCGCCGGTTCATCTCCACGGCCTCAAATCAGACCGGTGGAGAAGGCCACCCAGGCTTGACTCAAACATCGGACATTCAGGCGAGATGGTGGATAGGCAGTAGCGCGTATCTGGGCCTCCTCGATTACCCATTCTACGGCGCCTGGTCACGCTGTCTTCTAGCCCGTCGAGTCTAAGGCTCAATGAGTCCTTCTCGAATGGCGTACCTGACCAAGCCAGCCACTTCGTGAATATCGAGGATGCTCATGATGTGTCGCCGGTGCGCATCCACCGTTCGAATACTCAGGCTAAGGCGGCCTCCGATCTCCTTGGACGTGCATCCTTCTGCTACAAGCTGTAGGACTTCTCGCTGTCTAGACGTGAGCCGTTCGTCCACGGACCCGGTCAGATCCATTCCCGTAACGGCGGAATCCACAATCTGGGCGGAGATCGACGGGCTGAGGTACACCTCCCCGTTCATGATGGAATCGAGAGCCGCGGATAGTTCGCTGCTGGTCGAATCCTTTACCACGTAGGCTTGGGCGCCGACTCTGAGGGCACGAATCGCGACCGTCACTTCTGAGTGTGCGGAGACGATGACCACCTTCGTGTCTGGATACTCGCGCTTGAGGCGGGCAGTTGCATCAATCCCGTTTAGACTCGGCATCGTGATGTCCACAATGGCCACGTCGGGTCTGGTGTCTCTTACCAAATCCAAAAGTTCGTGACCGTTGGAGGCCTCACCGATGATTTCGAGGCCCGGCCTCTGCTCCAAAAGGGCCCGAAATCCGGCGCGAACCAATTGGTGATCATCTGCAAGGACGATTCGAATCACGAGTATCCCGGAGTGTTGGTGTCGAGGGGAGGTCAGCGAAACGTACGAACCGGTCGGCCTCTCCCGCTGGGCCGCGATGGTCAGGCCTCGCTCGGGGGGCGCGAAGAGGTCGGTTAAACCGCCTGACGATTGTAGATAGCCAGTATTCTCTTGAGCTGGGCGCGGGGATCCTGTCTGTTTCTGATACAATCCTTTTTGAAGAGGCTGATGCGGTAGGAGTCTTCCCTCAGCGCTTCCTCAATGGCTGTATCAAGTGACCCAGGATGCCGAGCGATTGCACGGTTGATCTCTGATACTAAATCTTTCACGCGGATCTGAGGATTGACCTAGCAATAAGTATCGTCAACGGCCACGATTCTCAGAATACGTAGATATGCTTATTTGGCGCCCCAACAGAGACTATTCGTCCGGCGAGGAAGCCGGGTCAAATGGGCGCCGATTGCGCGTGTGGCCCGCACAGTCCACAGTGGCTGGAAACCTGCCGGATTGTCGAAAATACGCTGACTGAAGGGGAGTCCTATTCGGGACAAATGCGTCATCGCGCATCTGTCTGACCATCACGAATCGGGATGCACCAACGAACTGACGGCTCACTATGGCTAGTCGTCCTCGAGAAGCGACCTGGAGGATGTCGTCAGGACGCGATCAATGAGCTGGGACAGCCGCTCCGGATCGGGCGGCTTGAGCATCCATCCATCCAGCCCCTGGTCTCGCAGTTCCTGAAGCTCATCCTCTACAAGATGGCCTGTGAGAACGATCATCGGCACGGTAGATCCTCGTCGCTTCATCTCCATAAACAACTCCTTTCCTCCCATTTTGGGCATCACCAAGTCGCTGACCACCAAACTGATCTCCGCGGCGGCCTCGTCCAGGACGGTCAGGGCCTCCACGCCGCCGCCGACCTGGAGAATCCGATAGTTGAGTGGCTCAAGGGTTTCGCACAGGGCTTGCCTGAGTGTCTCGTTGTCTTCCACCACGAGAATGGTCTCGCCGTGCCCCCGGACGAACTCTCGATCCGCCGGCACCATTTTCGGCGCCTTGGTCCCCAAAGAGGGAAGGAACAGCGAAAACGTGGTCCCCACCTTCTCTACCGATTCGACGCTGATGTGACCGCCGTGCTGTTTCAGGATGCCGTAAACCTGTGAGAGTCCAAGGCCCGTCCCCTTTCCTGGGGGTTTTGTGGTGAAGAAGGGCTCGAAAATGTAGTCCAGCTTGTCGGCGGGAATGCCATGGCCGCTATCGACGACGGAAACGCGGATCCACTCGCCTTGGCCTATTTCGGGAACGAGAGGCCTGGATCCTGAGTCGATCTTGAGCCGGTTCAATCGGAACCTCAATAGGCCCCCGTCAGGCATGGCATCCCGGGCGTTGACGGCCAGGTTCATCAGCACCTGCTG
>CAYXSE010000268.1:0-792 GCA_964466675.1 uncultured Rhodothermales bacterium
GGGTTCGGACAGCCAGCCCGAAGACGGCCCCCCGCAACCCCTCAACGCCGGACGCCACCCCGCCTCCCGCCAAAGGCATCCAGACACGAGTGGACGGCACAGGCTGGGTTTTCGACCCTGACCCGCTCAGCCGAGCCAGAGCCGTTTACGGCGGTGGCTTCTCGGACAACAACGACGCAGATTCGCCTGAGCTGACCGACCAACTGGTAGAAGTCACCCTACGCGATATCACCTTTGACGGGACCACCTACTTTCTGGAAGGCCCCTATGCGCGGATTCACGACGACGACCCGCCTCACGACGGCATTTTCAGCCAGACCTCTCCCGATTGGCGCTTCACCCGCGGTCAGGACCCGTTTGAGGCCGTTAATGCCTACTACCACATCGACAAGTCACTCAGGTACATAAACGAAACGCTGGGATTCCCCCTCATGCCGTACCAATATTCTGGCGGTGTGTTGATCGATCCACACGGTAAGAATGGGGTAGACAACTCGAGCTATTTGCCGTTCGACGCGACACTGAGTTTTGGCGAGGGTGGCGTGGATGACGCCGAAGACCCCGACGTCCTTCTCCATGAATTGGGGCATGCGCTACATGACTGGGTCACCAACGGAGGGCTATCGAGAGTGGACGGGCTGTCCGAGGGTTCAGGTGACTACTGGGCGAACTCCTATAGCCGCAGCCTGGGCTATTGGGGGCCGGCGGATGACCAGAGAGCTTGGATGGGTCATTGGGTCAGTTTCAACGAATTCGGTGTCGGGCGCACTACTGATTATGACGGGCACTATC
>CAYXSE010000268.1:817-4682 GCA_964466675.1 uncultured Rhodothermales bacterium
GTCCAGAGGATCCACACCGACGGTCAAATGTGGTCGTCGTCCCTCATGGAAATATGGGAAATCCTGGGACGGGAGACTACGGATATTTTGTTCCTCGAGGCCTTGTCGATGACGGGTCGCACGTCTTCTCAGGCTGACGCCGCACTCGCCCTGATTCAAGCCGATACGCTTTTGTTTGCCGGCGCCAATTCGGAGGCGATTCGTGACGTTTTTCTCCGGCGTGGGTACCTGGTCGGAGCGGCATTTTCGGCAGAGCAGACAGGCGGACCTCCGCCGTTTACCGTCGCGTTTTCCGATGCCTCCTTCGCGATTGGCTCCGAGGTCACTTCGTGGGCCTGGGACTTTGACGATGACGGTATCATGGATGCGACCGGCCCAACCCCAGAATTCAGGTTCGAAGAGGCGGGTTTGCACTCCGTATCCTTGACCGTTGGCGCGAATAACACGGAGTCCAGCATCACGCGCAAGGACTACATATCCGTCAATCGAGGCGTGTATGTTTGGGAAGGTGGCCCCGGACAGGCCGAGCGAAGTGGAGACTTTCTTCAGAACCATTTCGACGCTCGCGGGATCGAGAACGCATTTTCCGACTCTGAGAAGATGCATGCACCTCTACTCGGCTACGACGCGGTCTTTTTGAGTCTTGGGTCCTTGTTGGCAGGGTCAACGCCCTTAGATGAGCCGATGGCGAGCGCGATAGCCAGCTATTTAGAGGGTGGGGGAAACGTATATCTCGAAGGCGGTGGAGCGCTTCGTTACGACCAGGCGGGATATCAGGAGCTTCTGGCGCTCTTTGGCCTGAGTGAATATGTTCGCGGGGCCTTCGAAGACACCCCAGTCCGGAATCTGGCTGGCCAGCTGGGTGCATTGACGGAGGGAATGTTGTTCACCGGCAGCACTCAGACGGCGAACTATTTTATTGGAAACTTTACCGCTCAGTTTCCAGCTTTGACGGCGTTCGTTGAGGACGGATTGGGGACGGCTGCGGTGCAGCATGAAGTGGCCGGTGGGGGACGGACCTTTGCGTTTTCGTATGCGCTGGGGCACTTGCTTGACGCTGAAATTCCTAGTACGAGGGCCAGACTTGTAGACCGGATTCTGAACTATTTCGGAATCTCAGTGGTCCCAACCTCGGTTCAGGCCGAATCGTTTGTCGGCGACCTTCGGATTGTGTCCGCGTACCCCAACCCTTTCTCCGGGAGCGCGATAATCCGATACCAACTACCCCGATCAGGTCCTGTCGATCTCACCCTCTACAACGCGCTCGGCCAGCGCGTAGCTGTCCTGAGCGACAACGTGTTCCAGGAGGCCGGCGTTCACTCCGTTCGGGTTGACGCATCGTTGTTGCCCAGCGGGAGCTACTTCGCCCGCTTGGAGTCAGCGGGCGGCGTCGTCCGGCGAACTCTGATGATCGTTCGCTGAGTCCGTGAGGCAACTGCTGACCTGTCCAGCAATTTGCATTGCCGCCAGAGCACAAAGCCGTCATCCCTTGCGGAACAACGGCTCACGCCATACGCATGATTGCGCGGTCGTGGTCAGGGGGAGACCAATTCACCATCCGGGTCTCGGCCGGTCTTAGCGGGTTTCACCGCTCATGGTGTATCATTCGGGACGTGCCGGTGTGAGATCCGATGGGGCACCGGTCAAACAGAACGAAAAATAGCCACCCTCATAGCCACCCGCGAAGTTGGCTCTGAGGGCGGCCGGTCGCTTGGCAAAGGTAGTATTCGAGCTGCGAAAGGCAAAACTTAGGTCGGACGGCAAGGTCGCTGTCTACCTTCTCGTGCGGCACAAAAAGGAGAGGGCTCGCCTGGCGACGGATGTTTGGGTAAGGCCTAGAGATTGGCATGAGCTCAAACTGGAGGTGAGGAAGTCGCACGGTGAGGGATACGTCGACCTCAACCGCACGCTGCGTCGTCTGCGCGATATGGCCGAGCGTGAGCTCGATCGAGTTAGAGCAGACGGGCGCGACATGCGCCCGGTGGCCATACGGGCGGCTATCTCGGAAACCCACGAGCGAAGGGTCTCTGATTTCACGGCGTTCATGGATGAGCACGTCAGGCACTTCGAGGCGCGGAGTCAGGTGAACACTCAGATTTCGTACAACAAGATTCGGAATAAGCTCATCGCGTACGCCCTGGCAACGACCGGCCGCGAGACGATCCATTTCGAAGACCTGACTGTTCGATGGGTCAAAGGGTTTATCAGCTGGTGTCGGGAGAGCAGGGGTAACTCTCAGAACACGGCGTCGAAGGCCGGCGCGATCCTTCGGACGTTCATCCGGGCAGCGATCGACGAGAACCTCATGTCCTACGAGCAGAACCCTTTTAACCGGGTGAGGCTGACGTGGACCCAGTCGATGAAGGATCGCATGGCCATTGATGATATCCGCGTCCTGGAGTCCGTTGCTCTGGAAGACCCGAAGCACCGTGAGGCCCGCGATCTATTCGTATTTGCGTTCTACAGCTGGGGTAAGCGGTTCGCTGACATGGCTCGGATGCGGTGGGTCGAGATTGAGAAGCAGAAAGGGGAGACGTTCGTCCGGTACCAGATGCAGAAGACCGGGGGCGTTCGGATGCTTCCGTTGTCGGGGCCCGCGTTGGACATCCTTGATCGCTGTGAGGACCGGCGACCGAACGGCCTGGTCTTCAACGTCTTGAAGGAGTCCCATTTTAGCGGCGGAAAGAAGGCGTTTTTTCAGGCCATTAATGGAGCGAACACACGCACCAACAAGCGGCTGAAGTCGGTAGCTAGGATAGCCAAGATGGAGCCGTTCTCGTTCCACGTTGCCCGGCATTCAATGGCCGATCATCTCCTGGCTTCAGGGTACACCGTACGGGAGATCTCCAGCGTGTTCGGGCATGCCTCGACGAAAGTCACGGAGCGATACCTCCAGGGACTCGGGCGGACGGGCCTCGAGGACCGGCTACGCGACCTTTTTTAGGCGGCCCATCTGCCAGTCCATCAGTACCTCGGTGTCAATGAACCACACGCGGCCGATCTTGTGCGCTGGGAGGGATCCCGATCGGCAGTACTCCGCGATCGTTTCTTCAGTCACCTTGCCGCTGAAGTAGTGCACGGGTTCCTTGGTAGTGATGGTCCGCCGCTGCGCCCGAATCGTTTCACGCAGCGCCACAACTTCGGCGCGCAGGTCGATTGTGGCCGCCGGCAGCTGGTGGACGTCGGGTTTCTGGTTGGACGGATAATTTCGCGCGGGCCTACCAGAAAGAAAGGCGGCGGCGGCGGTTCATGGCTGCCGGATCCGGAACGCTGATCGTCGGAGCGTTGGTGCTGGCGGTGGTGCTGTAAAAGTTAGGCAAAGCCTACCAAGGGGATCGGCCTAGCCAATAATACGCCGGTCAATCAGGCTGCTAACATATTCTTCCGTGCTCAAGGACCCGTCGACAAACGCCTTCAAGTCGGCACCGGATTCCAGAAACAGGTCTCGCCGGACCTTGCCGCAGAGAGTATTCCGCAGTTCGGTGTTCCCGTGAGACACAGCAGTAGATACACGAGTATTCTTGCCCTTGTGGGTCAGCACGTAGATCTCATGCTTGCCCCTTTGCCTCTTGACAAAACCGTGGCGCTTGAGCGCCTGCCTCAGGTCCCTAGCGCCGAGGGTCATGCCTCGGTCAAAAATGGCCGCAACTGAAACAGTGCGTTTCTGAAGGCCTGTCCGCCGGCGTCCAGTTCGTCGAGTGGAGTCTCTAGGCAGTAGACCACGAACATCTCCGCCGCCACCCCAAGGAGATCCTGAATCGCCTCGTACATCGTACTCCCGGCCCCGCTAAGGGAGAACTCCTTGTGTGACAGGAGTATTCCATCCGCGCCGTCGATCTCAACCAGAAAGCTGAGTCCTGCGAGC
>CAYXSE010000269.1:0-4637 GCA_964466675.1 uncultured Rhodothermales bacterium
CCGACTACGAAATCACGTTCGCCAACTCCCCGGTCACCACCGGATTCAACAACACACTTCCGCTCCCATTCCGGGTCGTGAACCTCACGCAGGCCAATCTCGAACTGGACGTCTTCGTGCCAGATCTGAATCGCAACAATCAGTGGGATGTAGGCGAGCAGATCGTGTTCTTGGAACAGGTAGATGGGAGGCTCACCGCCACCTGGCAGCTTGCTCTTACGGACTCCGGCAATGCCCCAGGGAACGGGGATGTTTTCTTCGTATCGACCAAAAAGCCGTTCGGACAGGACGTCTTTACGTTTTCCACGGTTGGGGCCACGGATGACGCCCAACTCATCTCCCAGGAAGTGGGAGACTGCTCCACGCTCGATCCAAGCGATCCGAGATACGATGAGTTCGGAGAATGTATCTACGCGGTCCCCAACCCATACGTAGCCACCAACGAGCTCGAGCCCAGAAACCCGGTTGCGCGAGCACAACGGGGAGATCGGAGAATGTACTTCGCCGGCGTACCGGCCCAGTGCACGATCCGGATCTTCACCCTTGCCGGTGAGCTGGTCGATACGATCGAGCGAAATAGCCCAGTCGATGATGGAAAAGAGTTCTGGGACCTGCGTACCAAAGACAACATGAACATTGCCTTCGGGCTGTACATCTTCCACGTCGAGTGGGAGACCGGCAGTTATATCGGCAAGTTCGCCGTCATCAAATAGCACACCGACATGCGAAAAACAGTCAGCATCCTGTTTCTCCTGGCCGCCACAGGCCTCGGTTCAGAGATCGCGCACTCCCAAACGTTGGGAGGATCAGACGGCGGAACCGAGACCATTACCAAGGTTGCCACAACCGCCGCCCAGTTCTTGAAGATTGGCGTCGGGGCCAGGGCCATTGGCATGGGAGGCTCTTTCGTGGCCGAGGCCTCGGATCTGTCGGCGGTATACTGGAATCCTGCGGGCATTGCGAAGCTGGGCGGCGCCGCCGTGCAGCTCAATCGTACTCAATACCTGGCGGATATCTCGTACAGCGTCGCCGCATTCGGGGCGGACCTGGGGGCCCTCGGGGCGATCGGCGTCTCGCTCATTTTCCTTGACTCCGGGGACATGGCCGTCCGTACCACGGCCCGCCCAACTGGCACCGGCGAACGTTTCAAGGTGCAGGACCTCGCCCTCCAGTTAACCTACGGCCGAGCCCTGACCGATCGCTTCTCCATTGGCGGCACAGTAAAGTTCATACGTGAGCAAATCTGGCATTCTTCCGCGTCGACCATGGCCTTCGACGTGGGCATTCTCTTCACCACCCCCTACCGCGACTTACGACTCGGCGCGAGCATGTCCAACTTCGGTCCGAAGATGCAGATCGATGGCCGCGACATCCTCTTCAGCACCGATCCCGGGGTCGACGAATCTGGTAACGTTGAGGTGGTCAACGCCGAGTTTCTCACCGACAAGCATCCCCTCCCGCTGATTTTCAGGGTCGGGCTTGCTTGGGATGCGGTCACTTCGAGAGATCATCGGGTCGTCCTCTTGACCGATGCAGCCCAGCCGAACGACAACAGCCAGTACATAAACATGGGCGGTGAATACTCGTTTCGAAACCTGATCTTCCTCCGCGGGGGTTTCAGAAATGCGTTCGAAACCGATGGGCAGCAGGGGCCGACTTTCGGGGCGGGGATCAATCTTCGCGTGGATCGTTCCGTCCGCGCTCAGTTCGACTACGCCTATGCGGATTTTGGCATCCTGGAGCAGACCCACTGGTATTCCTTCAACCTCACTTTCTAGAGAGGCCTGCGATATCCCTACACTCCGGCTTCGCCGCCCAAGAATAATGCTGCCTGCCAAGTTGCGGTTTTCGCTCCTGGCGACCCTTGCGTTCTGGTTTGTCGCCAGCGCGAATGGTCAGATGCTCGGGGACATAACTGATGCCACCCTGTCCTTGTCCGCCGGCCGGGTGGAGACCACAGCAAAGAGAGCCCGTCACACACATACATCCGGGCCGATATCCGGACCGTTCACCGGTATGGCCGTTGAGGCTGCCACGAGTGACGAGTCCCTGACGGCAGAAGTGAGATTCGAGCGCGCTGGCGGCTGGAGCGAGTGGTTGCCCATGCGCATCGTCCGCTCCGCGGTTGGAGACGGCTTGGTAGCCGGCTATCGGTCAGATTCCCTCCTCCAGGCCAGTGCATTCGAGGTCCGGTTCGATATCGGCAGCGAATCCAAGATCATCGTAAGAGGCGCGGGGACCTTCGATGGAACGCTCGATTCCGATTCCGACTCCGGTTCCGACTCCGATTCCGAACCGCTGGGATTCCAGCCGGTCTTCGGCGCGATTTCCGGAAACGTCATTCCGCCGGGCCTGATAACAAGAGACGATTGGGGTGCTCGGCCGTTCATTCGAGGCAATCCGATTCCTTTGTCATTCGGACCTCTCGAAACGATGACGTTTCATCACGCGGCGGGATTCTCCGCGACCACGCGCCAGGAGGGTGAACAGCAAGTCCGCGCCATCCAGGACTTGCATCAGGACGTGCGAGGGTGGAGTGACATCGGCTATCACTTCGTCATCGACCGCGGCGGCCGGCTGTATCAGGGCCGTCCGTTCTTAACCGACGCGACTCGGCTCGTCCAGCTTCCGGTATTCGCCCGGGGGGCTCACGTTGGCGGCGCCAACACCGGAAACATCGGTATCTGCATTCTTGGGTGTTATCACCCGCCGGAGGGGGCGCACTGCACCGAGGAGCTGACAGCGGCGGCCCGTCAAACCTACGTGACACTGTTTGCCTTCTTGAGTGAGCGCTACGGAATCCCCGCGAGTCGCATCAAGGGTCATCGTGACCAGTCGAATACGGCCTGCCCAGGGGATAATAATTACGCCCTTCTCCCTGGCATCAGAACCAGTGTCTCCAACCTCCTCGTGACTGGTAACCAGGCCATCGCTCAGGGCACCCTTGAGTCAGATGTAAACGAGAATGGGGTGGTCTCTCTTTTTTGGTCTTTTTCCGCCGATTTCGGAATCCTTGGAGTCCGGCTGGAAAAATCGATCGGGGCGGAGAGCATCGTTCTTCACGAGGCTGTCGGAGGATCAGACGGATCTTTCGTGGATGACTTGGTGGTGTCAACTGAGCCCGTATCCTACCGCCTGTACGTAACCGGAGACGGCGGACTCGAACAGCAGGTTGCGAGCACAGAAGTCATCCTCACGCTGCCCTCCACGGCTACAATCTCCGAGGTTTTCCCGAACCCAACCCTGGCGACGGTGCGCTTTCGGTACTTTATCCAAAACCGCGGACGAGTTCGTCTCGACGTGTACGATGCCGTGGGGCGCTCTGTCGCGGGGGTCGTCGACCGGATTCAGGATGGCGAGAGTTGGTATTCCGTGCCGTTCGACGCATCCACTCTTCCGGCGGGGGTCTACTTCTATCGCGTTCGTGTAGAGGGTTTCTCGGGACTGACTTTTGACGTGACCAAGCCCCTGGTGGTCACCCGCTAACAATAGTTGCCCATGAGATTCTGGCTTCCGGTATTTCTGCTAGCGATCGCCGCCCCCGGCGCCTGGGCTCAGGATATCTCGACTGACCGACCAGACTTCTCCAACTCGACCTCGGTCGTACCTCCAAGAACGATTCAGGTCGAAGTGGGCGTCGGCCGCTCCTCTGTTGACGATGTAGATACCGATCAACTCCTGGTTTCGCTGATTCGGGTCAGTCTAGCAAATCCCATAGAGCTCCGATTCGGGTGGGCGGGCCTGAACCGGCTTACCCGTGGCGATGGGGATACCATCTCAGGGAGCGGTGATATTTCGTTCGGGGCCAAACTGCGACTGAGAGGTGAGGGCCGGATCCTGCCATCCATGGCCTTGATTGGGACGTATACCCTCCCTTCTGGCGACGATGCGTTCAGGGCCAGGGAAGACATTCCCGAGCTTGCCTTGGCGCTTGGGTGGAGTCTGGGACGGAATCTGGGAATGACCGTGAATCTGGGTGGGTTCTGGTCTGTGAATGAGCCAGGCAACAGAACCCGAACTGGTTTTTATTCCGTATCTCTTTCCCGGGCCGCCTATTCGTATTCCGTTTACCTGGAGGCCTTCGGCTTCTTCACGCCCAGTGCGATCGGCGACGCTCACAGTCTTGACTTCGGCTTGCTGTACCCCGTCTTGGAGAACCTGCAAATAGACGTCTTCCTGGGTGGCAGGCTCTCTGGTGCGGCGCCGGACGCCTTCTTCGGAGCGGGCCTCTCTGTAAGGCTCCCACGCTGATTCCATCACAAAGTCCGTCAGACTTGCCGCTCATGGGCGGATGTCTCGGCCCGCGAAATCTCATGAAGTCTACCTCTCTTCCGGTCCTGTTTCTTCTAATGGCGATCGTCTCAAGCCAAGTCGGTTGCAAGACACTGCAACAATTGGCGGCGCTCAAGTCCGTTCATTTCGCCATCGACCGGGTTTCTGATGTCCGCCTGGCCGATGTCTCTTTCGATGGCGTCAGATCCTATTCGGACCTGGGAATTCTCAATACAGCCCGCCTCGCGGCGGCCTTGACCCGGCGAGAGCTTCCTCACAGCCACCCCGTCCATGTTGCGGCCACTAACCCGGCCGACAACACGGTGAGTGCCCGCCTGGATGCTATGGACTGGGTTCTCCTGCTG
>CAYXSE010000270.1:0-4598 GCA_964466675.1 uncultured Rhodothermales bacterium
AATCTTTGCAGACCGTGCTGGCAAGCTCTTTCCGGACAACCCCCAAAGAGCGGCCTTCTTCGGGCAAGCCGTGATCAAGACCATCAGCAATCTCGGCTGGCAGCCGGATGTCGTCCACGCTTTCGGCTGGCTAAGCGGGATGGTCCCCTATTTACTCAAGACTGAGTACGCCGAGCATCCGTTGTTCGCTGACAGCAAGGTTGTCTACACGCCCCAGGCTGTAGACTTCGACGGAGCCCTGACCACTCAGATGATCTCCGATTTCGCCTTTCGGGACGACCTATCCCTGGTTGGGATGGATGCGGCGGCGATCGGGACCAGATTCGCCGATGCCACGATATGCCTCCCGCAGGAGGGCTCGGAGGACGAAAGGAACCCCGACTGCTTCTCGGACGATGCCGAGCACAACATGGCGCTGGCGCAGTCCGTATACGAACGCGTGCAGGCTAGCGTCCCCGCCTGACAACAGGGCGAGTTTTATCCTTGCAGGTGAACCCGTTTCACCGCGCCCCCCGCACCGTTCGGCCCACTACGAGGCCGCGTCAGGAAACCTGCAGTTTGTCCCCGCATTGTAGGGCGCCGGCAGTTTGCGCCCATTTCGTGGGAGCACTGGGTTGAGATGACTATGGTGTTGATGATGCCGCGACGCATCGACGAACAAGAGCGCCTCAACCGCCGATCGCCCATACGAACTGGGCCCCATCATTCGTTGCGGTACCGAAACAAGGCATTAGTCGCCCATGCATCGAAATTTCCTGGTCCTCTGCCTATTCGCAGCGGCCGCCTGTGATGACCCGGCCCCGGTTGGAATTGGGCTTGTAGATGAACAGTCCGGAGTTCCTTTCTTGATCCAGGTGCCGTCGGAGGGGATCTCCGTGGTTGAAGGAGTAAACGTGACCGGAAACGCCGCACGCGCCCTGTTTGGGAACGTTGATGACCCGGACCTGGGAACCACGGAGTCGTTGGCTTACTTGGATTTTGTCTCATCTGGGCGCCGAACCTCTGCGTTCGAGGCTGGAACCGTCACTTCGGCTTCCCTCCTGCTTTTCACCGATTATGTTTATGGGGATTCTACGGCGGATGTGAACGTTCGATTGAAATCTCTCGAGGATTCCTGGCTGGGCGCCGGAGCCTCCGCAGATACTGTGCTCCAGGTTGGCCCTTCCATCACAGAGCACGTTGTCAATTTCAGGACGAATCCACTCGAAATCCCTCTGCCTCAGACCTGGGTGGCGAGGTGGGATACCACGCTTCGCGGTTCGTCCTTCGACGACTCGTTTCATGGCTTGGAAATCTCCACGGATACTCGTGCTTCCATTCTTGGGGTCGAAATCCTGGCCTCCGCCATACGGGCGGTTTCCGCGGGGGACACGACCCTGTTCCCGGCCTCCCGCAGCCTGACCAGGATCGTTCGGAGCGACGCTCCAACCCCGACCCCAGAGTCTGTGACTTACCAGAATGGAGGATTCAGCGCGCTGGCGCTGGCATTCAACTTCGGACAGCATTCGCAAGCCACGGTTGTTCTGAACCGGGGCGTCGTCCGCCTCATTGCAGACTCCACGCTGAGTTTTGCAACACCTGCTGGCTTCGCCAGGCCTGCCATCGGCAGCTTGCAGTTGGATTGGGTGGGTCAGGACGGTGAACGGGTGGCCATCGCGCTGGCGTCGATCTCGGATGGCCAATTCGATTTCGAGTCGCAACAACTTCACGACTCGCTCAACGTCCTACTCCAGGGCGAGAGCCATTTCGACCGATTCGAAATCAGGGTCCCGGATTCTGAAAACAGCGTCTCGGTCATCCGGCTGCCGCTTCAACCCGTCGAGCAAGCCCCCAAGGTTTTGCTGGCCGTAACCCCTGTCCGATGACTCGCTGCCTGCGTCTTATGATTGCCCTGTTTCTAGGGACATCCCTGACCGCCGCCGCTCAATCTGGTCAAGAGGGCTCGGTCTATTCCCGATTTGGACTGGGGGAACTTCAGTCGTTTTACGGCTCCAAGCGGCAAGCCCTGGGCGGAGGTGGACTCGCCTACGGTTCATCCACCTTTGCCAATCTGGGAAATCCCGCCTCTCTTAGCGACCAGGTATTCGTGAGACTATCCGGCGGGATACGATTCGAAGCGGTCGAAATGCTGGACGCTTCAGACCTACAAAGCACGCTCTCATCCAGTGGCTTCGCTGGACTGATCATCGGTGTCCCGCTCAAAACCCAATCCCTCGGGATTGCCTTCGGATTTACTCCGGTCACCAGGGTGGGTTACCTCATTGATGTAGTCACGCCCCTCGATTTTGGCGGCGAGCTTCAGGCTGGCGACCAGTTCGCCGCCAGATATGAGGGAAACGGCGGCCTGGATCGCATCAGTCTCGGATTGGGGTATCGCCTCAACACCTCTCTCTCCATCGGTGTCCGCGCAGATTACGTATTCGGCATCATCGAGGATATCCACCGGACCGTCTTCGCGGATGCCCGTTATCGGGATACCAGAATCGCCAGCGCAACCCGCCTTCGCGGGCCTTCGGGGGCCTTGGGAGTACGCTTCACCACCCACGACGTATTGCGCGACGGAGACCACTTCAATGTCGCCCTGACCGTGGATCTGCCCATCAACTTGGATGGAAGGCGCGTTCGAACCGAGGGCACGGGTATTGGAACGGACACGCTTGGAACAGAGCTCCGGGGCTCCGCCGATATACCCTGGTCTATCGCGATCGGGACACTCTATCAGCCCAGCGCCAAGATATCCTGGAATGTGGACGCTACTTATCAACCATGGTCTAAGTTTAGCTCCACCTACGCCTTCCCCGGCTATGCTCCGACCGACCCCTCCAACTTCTCTGATCGGATCAGAATCTCGACCGGTCTTGAGTACTTCCCTGCGGGTCGCGATCTTTTTGCTACGTACCTCCAGCGCACGTCTTACAGGATTGGCATGTTTGGCGAGAGAGGTTACATCTCTCCCGACCCCGAGCAACCACTGGACACCTTCGGAATCAGCGGCGGCATTGGCCTACCCACACGCAGCGTCGGCACGCGTATTGATATCAATATTGAAGTAGGAACCCGAGGCTCTGCGACCCAGAATCTTTTGCGTGATCGATTCCTCAGAATCGGAGTACATTTCAACTTCGCAGAGCGCTGGTTCGCTCGACGCCAATTGGGCTAGAGGCTTCCAGACACAGGCCGTGCGCCGAGTACGGTGCACCAACCCCATTCGAACCATGAAGTATCCCTCCCTTCTCCCCAGTTCCTGGCGTTCGGCAGCACTCCTTCTGCTTTTCGCGAGCACGCTAACCTTGACTGCGCGGGCCCAGGAGGCGGAATGTTCTGAGGATCAGAACGATCACGCCATGAATTACAGCCTGTACTACGAGGACTTCAAGAACAAGAACTACGAGTCAGCGCTGCCCTATTTGAAGTGGATTCTTCGCTGTGTGCCAGGGTATCCGCTCAACAACGATCGTAATTTCAGGCGGAATATTGAGGTATTTGAAGGGATCGGAATGGCCCAGGAAGACGAGGGCGCGATGAGGACCTACCTGGACTCTGCGCTGTACGTGTACGACACCGCAGTGACCAATTTAGAGGACGCTGACATCGAGGTAGATCCCTACTGGTGGATCTTCCAGAAGGGCCGTTTTATTCAGAATCATGCGGCGCAGTTACCCGATTTGCAGAGAGAGGTTGGCTCCATCTACCGCCAAGCGTTTTCCATGCAGCCGGTCACCATCGCCAGCTACTACATCAACTACATCGTCCTTGATTTGGTGCGAATGGATGACAAGGCCGGCGCGGTAGACTTCCTGGCCGAGGTCGAAGGACTGCGGGGTGAAGACGAGGAGGTGATGACCCTCATTACTCAGTGGCGCGGCCAACTATTCACCTCCCCGGAGGAGCGAATCGGATTTTTGGAGAGTCAGCGCGCTGATAAACCGAACGACCCGGAAATCATCGCCGAGCTTTTCCAGCTGTATCAGGATGAAGAGGACCGGGACAATGTGTACGAGCTTGCTCCCCTCATGATGGAACTCGATCCTTCGGCCCGGACATTCCGACTCATCGGCATGATGCGGCTCGATGACGGCCAGACAGACAGGGCCATAGAACTCTTCGAGCAGTCGCTCTCCCTGGACGGCGGGGCGGACTCGGCCAAACAGGTGTACTACAACATCGGAATCGCGCATCAGCAGGAAGGACGTCTGTCCCGGGCAAGAACGGCGTTCCGGCAGTCGCTATCCGCGGATCCCAACTACGGCCGTGCCATCATGGCCATCGGCGACCTCTACGTCGCCGCCGTCCAGGGGTGTAGCTCGTTCGAACGTGAGGACCGGGCCGTTTACTGGGCAGCCGCTGACTATTATGACCGGGCTGCAGACCGGGACGCCAGCGTGACGAGCCAGGCTCGAAATAGCGCGAACAGAATCCGTAGGTTCATGCCGACCGCGGAGGACAAGTTCTTCAAGAGCTGGACTGCCGGAGACCGGTATAGCATTAACTACGGTTGCTACACCTGGATGGGAGAGACCACGCGGGTCCGCTAGTCCAGACTTTATCCGTTACTTTCAAGGCCGGCGTTGCGACTCGTGACGCCGGCCTTTCTGAAC
>CAYXSE010000271.1:0-233 GCA_964466675.1 uncultured Rhodothermales bacterium
ACACAAAGAGCGGCCCATGGCGCATCGTCCATAGGTCCTTTTCGGGGACTGACACCAACGTTTCCAGTTCGGAACTGTGGGGCCCAGAAATCACACTTAGATCCTTCAATAGTGACCACCTGCATTTCGCTGCTCATCCGCGGGGTGGCGTCGTGATATCGCTTCCCGGGTTCCTGGAGGAGTACAACGCGGGTCAGTGGAAGGTCATTTTCAACTGGGCCTCGTCCTTGACC
>CAYXSE010000271.1:255-4596 GCA_964466675.1 uncultured Rhodothermales bacterium
CGCTCATTGATCTCAGGACGCCCTGGTACAGCTGTTGAATTTGCCACGCTTCGAGCCTGGATCGTCACCAGCCGTCCCCTCGACAAAAGAGACAACGACCCTGTCCCTGTGCTCCTCAGGGATTTCCAGGAGAATGGCGTCCTCCTCGTTCAGGGCGTTGCCATCAAAGTACATCTGCGTGATTAGTTCGTGATAACCACGCTTTGACACTTTGAAATGTAAATGGGGCGGACGCCACCACTCTTCATCCACGGGGTACGCGCCTGGCACGATGGTCTTGATTCTATAACGACCTTCTTCATCCGATGTGATTTTTCCCCAGCCCTGGAAATGCTCATCTCGAGGAGCCGGATTAGGGTCATCTTCATGGTGGTATCGCCCATGCTTGTTGGCTTGCCAAACGTCGATTAGAGCATTTGGAACCGGCTTAAAGTCGTCGCCAAGAATCTGTCCGCTGATGTACACCACCTCTCCCAAGGCCTGATCGGCGTGTCCTTCGATTTTGGTCAAGTCCAGGTCCTTGTCAACCTGCTCGTGCTTGGGAAAGAAGGGCCCCTCCGTTTGAGCCGGAGTCTCACAGCCCGATTCCCTTCCGATGATGGGGGGAAGCGTGCTGCCAATCGCTCCTGCCGCCACCGCCGTCGCTCCGAGACTTAGCGCGGCTCGTCTAGTAATCTTCTTTACGTCTGACATCTTACGTGACCGTTGGGGATAAAGTGCGAAACGACCTCTAAAATCAGTCTAAACCGAGGAAAATCGAGGCCACGCCGTCGGCTACGGACGAGATCCTCCGCGCGGATGAATTCGTCAGGATGACCACAGTCAGTTCATCGTCGGGAAACCTCCAAATCGCGGAGACGAATCCTACCCAGCCGCCGGTATGCCGGATGGATTTATGTCCGAGTCGGTCTGACAGGCCCCATCCAAACCCATACTGAGAAGGCGACCCATCGGTAAGCGTTTGCGGCGAAAATGCCTCCTGGAGTATATCCACAGAGAAGACGTCGCCGCCATAGAGCGCCTGGTCCCACAGATACATATCGGCGATCGATGCGTACACGCCGCCGGCACCGATGAGCCAATTCGCCTTGTGGTAGTCATTCTCCACCCACTCGGTTGAGTCGTCCGAGAGGGTGTAGCCGATCGCGCGCATCGGGATTTCGTTGGTTGGGAGGTCTCGGACATTGGCCGAACTCATTCGGAGCGGCTCGAATATTTCCTGCCTAAGAAAATCTCTGGTGCTCATTCCCGACGCACGTTCGATGATGAGGGATAGCAGTTCGTAGCCCGAATTGCTGTATCGCATGGAATCGCCGGGAGCGAATCCCCTCTCGCCCCACGTCTCGTAGACGGCTGCGGCTTCCGCATTGGTGATCAGTGAATCTCCGTTCGTATCGGTGATGGACGGGTGAAGACCATCGCCGACATAATATTCGGCGGTCCCGGAGGTGTGTGTGAGTAGGTGACGGACTGTGATTCCGGGGAATCTCGAGATCTCCGGAAGCCACCGGACTGCCAGGTCGTCGTATCTCAGACTGTCGCGATCCGCGAGAATCATGATGCCCATAGCCATGAACGCCTTTCCCAAGGATCCGAGCCGTACCGGCGTATGGGGCTCAAGTCGCTGGCCCGTTGCCAAGTTGGCAAGTCCGTAGCCCGCGGCGTGAATGATCTCGCCGCGCTGAACCACCAAGACAGTCGCTCCCGGGGAGTCTTCGACTTCGTATTTGGCAAACAGCGCATCGACTCTGGAGTCCCTGGGATGGGGGGGCGAAAGGTCTTCGCTCGGAACCCCACACGCGGGAAGCATCAGCAGTGCGATGAGCGAGGCGATGGCGGCTCGAGTGGGTGTCAGAGAATTCATTCGAGTAATCGGCTAGGGAATGGATGGATCGGGCGATCGGCCGAACACCTCGATTCGTAGTCCCCGGCGTAGGCGGAAAGAGGATAGGGATAAGCCTGATTCCTCGCGTGCTGGATTCTCTCGAATCGCGATGTCCCTTCCGGGAGCTGCAGTTGCGCGTTACCCTGTGCAGGCTGTTTCTTCCCTCCGTACACAAGCCGTTGAACCGTGGTCGGAAAGAGCCTCTCGCATTACAAGATTCTCGCTGAGCTAGGCCGTGGCGGCATGGGGATCGTGTACAAAGCGACAGACACCAAGCTTGACCGCACGGTAGCGATCAAGGTGTTGCCTTCTGCTGCCCTTGCTTCCGATGACGACCGCGCACGGTTCTACCGGGAGGCCAAGGCCGCCGCCCAGCTTCACCACCCGCACATCGCGAGCGTCTTTGAGATAGACGAGGCGGTTCCGTCGGACGCACCACACGGTACTCAGCCGAGCCCCTTCATCGCGATGGAGTTCATCGATGGGGAGACGCTGCAGGAGCGCATCAAGCAGGGGCCGCTGAAGCTGGAGGAAGCGGTACGGATTGCCAGCGAGATCGCGAGCGCCCTGGAGGCGGCGCATGAGAAGGGTATCGTCCACCGGGACATCAAGTCCGCAAACGTGATGCTGACGGGCAAGGGTGCGGCGAAGGTGCTGGACTTTGGGCTGGCGCAGACGGCGGCATCGACCAAGCTGACCAAGATGGGGTCTACCGTTGGGACGGTCGCCTATATGAGTCCCGAGCAGGCGCGGGGAGAGGACGTGGATCTGCGGACGGATCTGTGGTCTTTGGGGGCCGTCCTGTACGAGATGATCGCGGGGCGAATGCCATTCCCCGGAGACTACGAGCAGGCGGTCCTCTACGAGATCCTGAATCAGGACCCGGCGCCGCTCACGGCTATCCGGACGGGTGTCCCGATGGGACTAGAGTGGATCGTGTCAAAGTGTCTGGCTAAGGAAGCCAAGGACCGCTATCAGAACGCTCCGGATTTACTCGTGGACCTTCGGAATGTGGATCTGGCTGCAGTTGGAATGTCACGCATGAACTCAGGAGTGACTCGGACTGGAGGTGCTACTTTTGAACTCGACCGAAAACCGTCACTGATCGAGGCGACGAAAATAAACTGGCCCGTGATTGCCATCGCTTTCTTGGCGGCTTTTGGACTGGGCTACCTCGTCTTTTCCACTAATTCCGAGGGTCCAGATCACTCCTTCGTAGGAATACCCTTACCTGATTCGATTCACTACGGCGACCCGGCGTGGTCACCAGACGGCACCAGACTCCTCTTTACCGCTAAGGATGGAGTGCGGGAGAACACATACATTGCCGAGTACAATTTTACGAATGGCACGCTACGCCGCAGGACCGCCGCGGATGGAAGCTCCCGCGCCATATACGATCCGAGTGGGCAGTCGATTTATTTTGGAGGAGTTGGCGCTCGACTCATCTCCAAATCAAATGCGACAGCCACAGAATCTGTCATTAGCGATCGATATAGAGGTGCCGGAATCACTTGGCTGGATGATGGTCGCCTGGCGTATAACAACTTATGGAGGGGCATAAATGCGGTTCATGTAGATGAACTCGCCAGCGATTCGACCGTCTTTACCGGTGCTTTCGCCGGCTTCGACCCCGTCAACGCCAAAGGACGAGATCTTCTGTTTTCGAGCCATTTCGACCGGGAAACTTCCGGCCAGCACACGGTGGCCCACGACGTGGCCACGGGCGAAGGCGTGCGCAGTCTCGATACGCTACGTTTCAGGATACCCATTGCTTTCACGGAAAATGGGTTCCTAATCACCCGCCCCCTCGTCCGAGGGCAACTGGGGGTTTGGCCCGTCCATCCGGACGAGCGACGGTTCTCCGGCCCGGAGATGAGGTTCTTCCATGTTGGACATGCTGCCGTTTCACCTCAAGGGCACCTGGCCTATCTGGAGCCGTATTCCAGAGTCCCACCCCCGACTGGAGAAGTTTTCTATTCCCTGGACCCGCGCGGCGCGCCGCAGGTCTTTGCGCAGGGGCGTGACATCGGCATTGGTGTGTACAACGACTTCTCGTTCGCCCCCGACGGATATCGATTCGTTCTCGAAGCGGACGGCCTGAGATTGTATGATTCCTCAACGGGGAGTGTACGCGAGCTGGCCGATGGTGGATTGGACATGCAACCCTTCTGGTCGCCGGATGGCGCACACATCTACTACCGCGATAGGGTCGATGCGAGCTGGGCCCTATTCCGAATTCGGCCCGATGGGTCGCGCAAGGAGTTGCTGGTTGACTCCCAATATGATGATGGCTTTCCTACCGTAAGCCGTGACGGAAGGCTACTAGCGTTCAAGCGGGAGATGCCCGGCACGGGTGACGATGTTTTTGTTCGCAATCTGACCAGCAAAGAAGAAATTGCCATCTCGGTGGCCAACGGAAGTCAGACAGAGCCCGAAATATCACCCGATGGAAA
>CAYXSE010000272.1:0-4582 GCA_964466675.1 uncultured Rhodothermales bacterium
GTTTCCGGCGGTCGGGATCGGAGAGTTGGATTCCGCGCTTGAATTGCTTGCTCCACATCAGATACCGCTTCTGGCCCATGCCGAAATAGAAAGATCCGCCCCGAGGCCCTCCGACGCCCGGAGTTACGCGGACTACGCAGCATCCCGCCCTCAGGCATGGGAGGAGGAGGCGGTGGCGGTGCTTATTGACCTCTGCAGAAAGCACAACGCGCCTGTTCACATCGTTCACCTTGCGGCATCGCGGTGCCTGCCCGCCATTCGTGCGGCACGAGACGAAGGGCTTCCCTTATCTGTCGAGACCTGTCCCCACTACTTGTTTTTCGTCCAGGATCAGGTAGCCGACGGGGACACGTTGCTCAAATGCGCCCCACCCATCCGTGACCAGAACAACCGAGATCGACTTTGGAGCGCGCTTCGGGCACAGGACATCGATTTTGTCGTGAGCGACCACTCCCCCGCACCGCTCGAGTTGAAGAAGTTGTCCGAAGGAAACTTTCGAGCGGCCTGGGGCGGAATATCGTCCCTCCAATTGGGCCTTTCCATAATGTGGACCCTGCTCAGACGCGAAACCCCGGAGGTTGACGGCATTGGGGAGGATCTCGGCATGATCTCCCGTTGGATGTGCTCCGGCCCCAGTCGATTGGTGGGCCTCGATTCGGACCGGGGCACCATCACCGGCGGAAAGCGGGCGGATTTGATTGTCTGGGACCCGGAAGGAGAGCGGACCGTGGAGGCCTCGGAGCTCCATACGAAACACGCCATCACCCCATATCAAGGAGCGCTACTTTCCGGCATCGTCCGGCGCACATTCCTGGCCGGCCGTTGCGTGTACCACGAGGGGCAGTTCCTGGACCATCCTGTGGGACGATGTGTGTTCAGAAATGTGTCTTGAGAAACGTCTTGGATTGAATGACCATCCCCGATTTTGCATCCTTGATTGATCTCGCCTCCGAGCGCCTGGGTGGGTCGGTCCTCATGGCCAGCGACGACTTCTTCGCCGAGAAGGAAAACTTGATCAAGGAGGCCGACGCGGTCTTCAAACCTGGGGTGTACACCGATAATGGCAAGTGGATGGACGGCTGGGAATCCCGGCGCAAACGGACCGAAGGGCATGACTGGTGCGTGGTTGCACTAGGAATGCGTGGGTCGATCCAGGGTCTGGACGTGGACACCAGTCATTTCAGAGGCAACCATCCGCCCGAGATTTCGCTGGAGGCGTTTGATGCCGGAGAGAGTGGGCCTCTACCGGAGGAACCCGAGTGGACTCCAGTCTGCCCGCGAACCGCGATCCAGGAGGACAGCCACAACTACCTTCAATTGGGCAGCGATGGGCCTTGGACTCATGTCAGGCTCAATATCTTCCCGGACGGCGGAGTAGCGCGGCTTCGGGTCTACGGGCGGGTCGTCCCTAGCTGGGATGACGCTGGTGGGGAAATTGAGCTTAGCGCGGTCCGACATGGCGGTCATGTGGTCGGTTGCTCAGACCAGCACTTTTGCAAGATGGGGAATCTGATTCTCCCGGATGAGCCCCGGAATATGGGAGATGGGTGGGAGACTCGACGCAAGCGCGGGCCTGGTAACGACTGGGTGATCGTCTCCCTCGGCGCTATCGGGCGAATAAGTCGCATCGAACTGAACACCCGATTCTACAAGGGAAATTATCCAGATCGGTGCTCGATTGAGGGTTCTCTTGTGGAAGACGACTGGGAAATGGTGTTAGGCGAGCAAAAAATGCTCCCGGATCACCTTCATTGCTTCGATGAATTGCTCTCACGCGGCCCGTTTCGGCAAATAAGACTGAACGTGTTTCCTGATGGAGGTGTCGCTCGAATGCGTGTTTTCGGGACCCTCGCGAACACTTCGGCCCATGAGTAGTGGTCTGAGTCTTCTGAACACAGCCTCTTCGGAGAAGGCTAGTGAAATGCTCCGTGCATGCTGCGGGTCCTCCTTCTGGGTCCAGGAAATGGAAATGCAGCGTCCCTTCGAGACTCCCAACGACTTGAAGGACGCTGGACTGCGTGTGTGGGACTCGGCCACGAAGGAAGACCGCCTGGAAGCCTTCCGGGGGCATCCCGAAATCGGCGACGTGGACTCGCTACGATCGAAATTTTCGCATGACCGGTGGGCCGAAGGAGAGCAGGCTGGAGCCTCGGTCGCCTCCACCGAAGTTTTCGAGGCTCTGGCGGCCGCCAACGAACAATACAGGGATCGCTTCGGCTTCATCTTCATCATTTGCGCGACTGGGCGGTCCGCGCCAGAAATGTTGTCTGAGCTGCAACGGCGGCTTCGGCGGTCTCATGCCCTGGAATTGGACGAAGCGTCCAGACAGCAAGCCAAGATCACACAACTACGCCTGGACAAGCTAGTCGGAGGGCAAGAGTGACAACTCTATTAACTACGAGCGAGGTAAATGACCTCCTCAGAGAGCTTTCGGGAGCGAATCGGGCGTTCGCCGCGGAACGTCCCGGGCCGAGCCAGGCTCGGCAGCCGGTCCACACGGTCTATGGCGGCGCCCAGTTGTTCAAGTGGGACCTCGCGCCCAAGATGGGCCGCGTTGCCTCGAGGCACCTTCAGGCCTATGCGGAAGACTATGTAGCGTTCTCACACGCGTTTCAATTGCCGGGCTGTGACCTCCTCCCAACGGCAGGACCGGAGAAGGAGGCGCTGCTCCGGACGGTCCCGAAGGCTGTGGAAAACCGTGCCGCGTGGCTCGCGCACGCGGTATATGAGCGAGTCGTCCAGAAGCTCAGCAGAGAGCCGGTCGAGGACTTCCGAATCGACTTTGAGGATGGATTCGGCGTTCGGCCCGTCCAAGAAGAGCGGGCCGAAGCACTACGCACCGCCGGAGAGGTAGCCAGGGGGATGAAGGAAGGCACGCTGCCACCCTTCATCGGCATCCGCATCAAACCGATGAACGACGAATATGCGCGCCGATCTATCGGGACGCTCAACCTCTTCTTCAGTACCCTTCTGGAACACACCCAAGGAGTCCTTCCGCCCCAGATTTGTGTCACTCTTCCTAAGATCACGACGCGTGATCAGGTCCGAATCGCCGCCCAGGCCCTATCCAAGATCGAGAAGGCGGCCGCGCTGGAGGACGGAGCGATCGGGCTTGAGCTGATGGTGGAGACCGCCACCTCCATTCTCGGGACCGACGGCCGGGCCACGCTTCCCGACTGGGTCGAGGCCGCTTCCGGTAGATGTACCGCGGCTCACTTCGGGGTGTACGATTATACCGCAGGCCTGGATATCACGGCCGAACACCAGGCGATGAGACATCCCGTCTGCGATTTCGCCAGGCATGTCATGCAGGTTTCGCTCTCTGGTACGGGTGTTTGGCTCTCCGACGGCGCCACCAACATTATGCCTATCGCCCCTCATCGGGGTGACGACCTGTCCCCGGTTCAACAATCTGAGAATCGAGCGGCCGTCCATCGAGCCTGGAGAATCGGCTTCCGGGATAACATGCATTCGCTTCGACACGGGTTTTATCAGGGTTGGGACCTGCACCCGGCGCAGCTCGCCACCCGGTATGCGGCCGTATACACATTCTTCCTGGACAGTTTCGATGCGGCGGCGACACGTCTCAAGTCTTTCGTCGACAAAGCGGCGCAAGCCTCGTTGGTCGGCGACGTCTTCGATGACGCTGCCACAGGCCAGGGACTCCTGAACTATTTTCTGCGCGCCCTGAACTCCGGGGCGATATCGGCGGACGAGGCGCGTGCCACTGGCCTTGAGATGGACGAAATCAGGCTCCGCTCCTTCGCCAAGATTCTTGACCGTCGCTCCCAGAGGGCAGCCCTAAAATGAAGAGTCCCGTCACCACCCACGTTCTTGATCTTGCCTCTGGCGCACCGGCCGGCGGCGTCCAGGCTTCGCTGGAGTTTCTGTCCGGCTCCATCTGGCGGTCCGTAGGAAGCGGGACTACCGATTCAGACGGGCGAATCTCTCGTTTGATGGAGGTCGATGCCCAATTCCGCCCTGGCAGCTACCGCCTCACCTTCGAGACGGGGCCCTATCAGGAGGGCCTGGGCCGGGCAACGTTTCATCCCCGGATCACGATTGAATTCGCGGTCATTGATGCCGACCAGCACTACCATGTGCCACTTCTGCTCAGCCCCTTTGGCTATTCGACCTACCGCGGCAGCTGATCAAGGCCGACCTACCGCAGTAGCTGATCAATAGCGTTCCGATTCGGGGCTGTCTTCCCAGGCGCCAAAAATGGCCAAGGCCTCTTTGCGGAGTAGTTGGGCCATCTCGATCGCGCGGTCCTGAGGAGGCAAAGCAAGCTCCCGGTAGATGTGGCCGTCATCGAAACCCGCGGCTGAGGCATCGTGCCGCGTGGCGGCGTAGTAGACTCTGTCCAACCGAGCCCAATAGATGGCTCCGAGGCACATGGGGCAAGGCTCGCATGATGTGTACAGCTCACACCCCGACAGATCGAAACTCCCCACCGAGGCACAGGCCTTTCGAATGGCACAGACCTCCGCGTGGGCGGTCGGGTCGTTCGATGTCGTGACCTGATTCGTGCCGGTTGCAATAACCTGATGGTTCTTTACAACCAGAGCCGCAAACGGCCCTC
>CAYXSE010000273.1:0-4571 GCA_964466675.1 uncultured Rhodothermales bacterium
TCTTCAGGTTGGCGTGAACCGCCCGTTGGAGTCGGGCGTTGGGCAGGAGGTTGTATAGGCCGTGTATGACTTCGTATTCGACCCGCGTCCCTGTTCCCATCGCCGCTCCCTCGGCAGCCTTGACCACCCGTTCGAAGATGGAGCGGACCAAATCGGGTTCTGGATTCCGGACGTAGTAGAAGACCTCAGCGAAGTCCGGGGTCACATTCGGGGCATGACCGCCCGCCGTGATCACGTAGTGAATCCGAGACTCCTGCGGGACATGCTCGCGCATCATGTTGACCATGTTGTTCATGGCTTCCACGCCGTCCAGCGCGGATCGTGCACGCTCCGGTGCGGCGGCCGCGTGAGCAGATACCCCGTAAAATCTGAACTTCGCTGATTTGTTGGAGAGGTTAGTGTTCGCGCCTGCCTCGTTCTCCGAGTCCGGGTGCCAATGCAACATCACGTCGGCATCGTCCATCAACCCGGCGCGAACCATGTAGACTTTGCCGGCGCCACCTTCTTCCGCTGGCGTTCCGTAGAGCCGGATGGTCCCGGGAATGCCACGGGACTCCATCCACGCTTTCGTCGCGATGGCGGCAGCCACAGATCCGGAGCCGAAGAGGTGGTGCCCGCACGCATGCCCCGCGGTGCTGCCCTCCAGGACCGACCGTCGCGGAGACCGCGCCTGGATGATGCCCGGCAAGGCGTCGAACTCGGCCATAATGCCGATGACGGGAGAACCGCTGCCCCACTCGGAGACGAACGCGGTTGGGATGCCGGCCACTCCCATTTGGGTTTCGAATCCAGCCTCGTCCAACAAGCCCACCAGCAGGGCGGCGCTTTGCACCTCTTGATACCCAACCTCCGCGAGGTCCCAAATGGCCTGAGCGGTTTCGCCGTAGGTCTCTGCGCGTTCGTCAAGAAAGCGGGCCACAAAATCCTTTCCGTCTTGAGCGTTTGCTGCGAGAGGAAGGAGACAACCGATGACTACAAATAAGCGAAGCATACCTGGGCTTGGGAAGGTGATCCCGCATTCTATTCGCTTTTGTGTCCTGAAGCAACCCCGGCGGCCCAAGACACCAGCCTCGAAGACGGCGACACCGGCACTCTCAGACCAGCCTCGAAGACAGCGGCTTGCGCATTCAGACCAGACTCGGGCCACCTGCCGGAGCATCGCTACCCCTCGCGCGTTTCCCGTTGTCTATGCGAAGCGACACGTGGCATAAAATCCACCAACTCCATGGTGACGGCCTGGGGGCGGAGAGTATCTCACGTGTGCTCGGGATGCACGAGTACAAGGTTCGGCGACTACTCCTGGAGTCCGGCGCCCTTGGTCGCCAATACGAATACGGCATCCGCGACTACCGCCTCATTCAGGCTTCAAGGGACGGAATGACTCAGAAAGAAATCTGTGATCAGTTTCGCATCCCGGTGAGCTTGCTGGCCAAGATCATGCGGGTTCACGCCGAACCTTCCCGGCCCAAGAAGCGGCCCTTGGACGAGGAGCTGGTACGTGCTGTGGTCGCCGACTACCTGGATTCCGACTTCACTCGTCAGGAAATATGCGAGGAGCACGGAATCTCATCCGCAATCCTGAGTCGGATTCTGGAGGAGCAAGGCGTTCCCAAGAGGACACCGCCAACCAGGAGTAGCCCCGCGAAACCCTTTTTCTAGCAGACCGGGGCCCTCCGAGTCCGGGGTTCCCGGCTCCGCATCGCTCGAGGACACTCGTTATCCTTGCAGCTTTTTCGCTCGCCCCGCGAAATCAATCAGACTATTTTTGCGTTGTCCGCTTCGTTTGGGTCTCGCGCTCCCGTAAAACACGTTTCTCATGGCCGATTCGATTTCGCTCACGTTTCCCGATGGCTCCGTCCACGACTTCGACCAAGGCGTCACGGGCTTCGATGTCGCCCGGTCCATTTCCGAGGGCCTTGCCCGAAACGCGCTGGCCGTGGGCCTCAATGGAGAGGTCCGTGATCTGGACCGCCCGATCCAGTCCGATGCCAGTTTTGCCGTTTACACCTGGAGAGACCCAGAAGGCCAGGCCGCCTACTGGCACTCCTCTGCCCACATCATGGCTGAGGCCCTCGAGGCACTCTATCCTGGCGTCAAGTTCGGAATCGGACCCTCCATTGAGAATGGCTTCTACTACGACGTGGACCTCGGTGAAAGAACCCTGACACCAGAGGATCTGACGGCCATCGAGAAGAAGATGATCGAACTCAGCCGTCGAAACGTAACCTTCGACCGAAGCGATGTGAGCAAGAAGGAAGCGGTCAAGTATTTCACCGAGAAGGGTGATGAATTCAAGCTGGAGCTTCTCGAGGGCCTGGAAGACGGGACGATCACTTTCTACCAGCAGGGAGATTTCGTAGACCTGTGTCGCGGTCCCCACATCCGGTCCAGCGGCGGCATAAAGAACCCGAAAATCCTGAACATCGCCGGCGCGTATTGGCGCGGTGATAGCTCGAACAAGCAGCTTACCAGGCTGTACGGGATCACTTTTCCGAAGAAAAAACTGCTGGAGGAGTACCTGGAACGACTGGAACTCGCCAAGCAGAGAGACCACAGAAAGCTCGGGAAGGAGCTAGAGCTCTTCACCTTCAGCCAGAAGGTAGGTCCGGGACTCCCGTTGTGGCTTCCGAAGGGAGCCATGTTGCGCGAGACGTTGATGGATTTCCTGAAGGCGGAACAGCTTCGTCGAGGATATCAGCCGGTGATCACCCCGCACATCGGTCGACTGGATCTTTACCGAACCTCTGGCCACTACCCGTACTACAGCGATTCGCAATTTCCTCCCATGATGGAGGGCGACGGTGACGGGTATCTGCTGAGGCCCATGAATTGCCCGCATCATACACAGATCTATGACGCCCGGCCTCGGTCCTACCGGGAATTGCCGGTGCGTCTCGCCGAGTTCGGGACGGTATATCGGTATGAACAGTCCGGCGAACTGGGCGGTTTGACTCGCGTGCGCGGGTTTACGGTGGACGACGCCCACATCTTCTGCATGCCCGACCAGGTGAAGGCCGAGTTCCTGGATGTGATCGATCTGACCCTCCACGTCTTTCGCTCGCTCGGCTTCTCCGACTTCACCGCCCAGGTTTCGCTTCGGGATCCGGAGGACACCGAGAAGTACGTCGGAGAGAGTGAGCAGTGGGACGCCGCCGAGCAAGCCATCCGCGAAGCGGCGCAGGAAAAAGGGTTGGAAACCGTCGAGGAAATCGGTGAAGCAGCCTTCTACGGGCCCAAATTGGACTTCATGGTTCGTGATGCTCTTGGGCGAAGCTGGCAGTTGGGCACGATCCAGATCGACTACAATCTACCGGAACGATTCGACCTGTGGTACATCGGCTCCGACAACGAAAAACATCGTCCGGTGATGATCCACAGGGCTCCGTTCGGCTCGCTTGAGCGCTTCATCGGCGTCCTGATTGAACACTGTGGCGGCAATTTTCCCACGTGGCTGGCGCCGGTGCAGGTCTCCGTATTGCCCGTTGGACAAGATTTCGAGGCATACGCCCACGAAGTGGCCGCTCGGCTCCGGGACGAGGGCATTCGGGTAGAGACAGACACCCGGAATGAGAAGGTGGGTTACAAGATTCGGAGCGCGGAACTCCAGAAGAACCCCTACATGCTTATTGTCGGAGCCCGGGAGCAAGAAGCCGGCACCGTCTCGGTCAGGCGCCACGGTGAGGGCGACCAGGGGTCGATGACGCTGGGTGATTTTGTTGCGCTCATAAATGCCGAAACCTCTATGGCCCCGGGCAGCCAGCACTAGCGCCTGTGTGAAACACCGTCCTCCGTGAGTGGTACTAGCGTGTCTCCCATCGGTACGGGCGGTTCCATCGCTCGGGTAGACACTCCCTCAATCCCCGAATCAACCACGGACGACCATTTCTACGAAAAGAGTTCGCGTCAATGACAGGATTCGCGCTTCGCGAGTCCGCGTTGTCGACCCACAAGGCAACCACGGTGTGTACGACACAGAAGACGCCTTGCAGATGGCCCAGGATCAACACCTTGACCTGGTCGAGATCTCCCCCAACGCCGAGCCTCCGGTCTGCAAGATCATGGACTTCGGCAAGTACAAGTACGAGCAGCAGAAGAAGGAAAAGGAGATGCGCAAGAAGTCGCATCATGCCGACCTGAAGGAGATCCGCTTTCGCCCGCACACCGGCAAGCACGATTTTGACTTCAAGGTCAAGCACGCGCGAAGTTTCCTCGACGCCGGCCACAAGGTCCGGGCTTTCGTTCAGTTTCGCGGACGGGACATCGTCTACAAAGACCACGGAATGGAGATCTTGGCGCGGTTCATGGGGGAAGTGGCCGACTTGGCTCGGATTGACCAGGAACCCAGGATGGAAGGCCGCCGAATGGCCACCATTCTCTCGCCGAACAAGAAACGCGAGTAACGAAGAACGTCGACACTTCACCCTTTTTTCCCGCTTGCGGGGGTAAAGGCTTTTGGCAAGGTGAGCCCGTATTCGTAAGTTGGTGCGCTCTGGACGAATCGCGTTTCAAAGAAGGATTACGCCTCGATTATGCCTAAGATGAAGACCAACAGCGGCGCCAAGAAGCGGTTT
>CAYXSE010000274.1:0-4560 GCA_964466675.1 uncultured Rhodothermales bacterium
GGATATCAAGGATACCCGATCCCTACCTTATGGGGGTCCTGCTATAGTATCTAGTCTGATCAGCGCCCATCAGCGCCCATCTCGAATCCCTTCCAGCACACGGGGCATGCCCGCGAGATCCTCGTAGATCTTCACGCCCTCGTAGCCGGCATTTTCCAGCGTCTCTCGGGCCAAACCAGCGTCGGGCGTGTGAATTTCGATCAGGAGGCGCCCTCGGCGTGACAAAAGCGCTTGGCCCACCTCAGCCAGTCGTGTAATAAACCTCATCTTCGGCCCACCTGTAAACAGCGCCTCAGGAGGTTCGTGCGACAGTTCGGGTTGTATTGATCCGCGATCCCGATCAGGGACATAGGGGGGATTCGACAGCATCATGTCGAGAGGTTTGCCGGCCAGAGTGGTCATCGCCCCGTGAAACAGGTCCAGCTCGACAAACTCCACTTTGGCTCCCAGCCGCTCCGCGTTAGCACGGGCTTGGACAAGAGCCGCGGCACTGAGGTCGATCGCCTTCACAAAGGCCTCGGGACGCTCCAGCGAAACGGTGCAGGCAATACATCCGCTCCCGGTACCGATATCGAGGATCTTCACCGGTCCGGCCCGTAAGCCCTCCAGCGCGCGCTCCACCAACAGCTCGGTCTCGGGCCTGGGGATCAGCACCCCCGGAGCGACATTGAATGTGCGGCCGTAGAAGTCCGTTTCGCCCAGTATGTACTGAAGGGGCTCGCGGGCTTCCCGACGCGCGACCGCTGCCCGGGCTCGCTCCACAACTTTCGGGTCCAGCGGGTCAGGGTCCGCCGCCATCAGCCTCGCTCGGGACATCCCGGTTGCCGCCTCGATGATCCAATCCGCCTCGCGCAAGGCGCCTTCGATCCCGGCGGCGGCGAGACGGCCGCGCAGCTCGGCACGCAACTCGGGAACTCCGGGAGCAACGGGGGGAGATTTGAAGCTTTGATGGGATGGGTGACCCACGAAATATCCGCGTTTATATTCGGCGCTCTTTGACGGACTGGGCCGACTCCCGTTTCCGTCATTCGTCTCTGCCACTACGGCCCGCTAAATACACCATGGACAGCCATTCTACGCGCGATAAACTGGAGCTTTTGGTCTCCAACCTTTGGTGGACCTGGCATCCGGAAGCCCTGGAGCTTTTTCAGCGGCTGAACCCAGGAGCGTTCCGCGAGTCGGGACATAATCCTCTGGCCGCCCTGCAAGCGGCGTCAGAGGAGGTGATGGAAGAGGCCGGATACGCCCGCGAAGTGGACGCGGCATTCGATGAATTCCAGGCATACATGGCATCGCCGGGCGACCATGCGGACGCTCCACGGACCGGCTACTTCTGCATGGAATTCGGGATCCACGAGAGCCTGCCGCTTTATTCCGGGGGCCTCGGAATTCTGGCGGGAGATCATGTCAAGGCAGCGTCCGACGCCGGACTGCCCCTTGTAGCGGTCGGACTCTTTCTCCGAGACGGCTATTTCAAGCAGTACTTCGACCCACAAGGTTGGCAGCAGGACGAATATCCGTCCATGGACGCGACGAGGCACCCTCTGGAACTCGTGCGCCATGATGACGGCTCTCAGGTGGTTGTCTCGGTGCACTCGGGCCGTACCGAAATTCGCCTTCGAGCATGGCGGATGCGGGTCGGACGGACCTCCCTTTACCTTCTCGATACCGATTTCAGCGCCAACACCTACGAGAACCGATTCCTCACACGGAGACTCTACCAAGGGGATCGCAAGACCCGGCTTCAGCAAGAAATTATCCTCGGTATCGGTGGCGTCCGGATGCTCCGTGCTCTCGGCGAACACGTCGAGGTTTACCACATGAATGAGGGCCACTGCGCCCTATTGACGCTCGAACTGCTGCGAGAGTGTCATTCTGAGGAGGAGGTGCGGGAGCGTTGTGTGTTCACGACACATACTCCCGTGATGGCCGGCCACGACCGCTTCGATTCCGGCCTCTTCCTGGACCAACTGGTCGTATTCAGGGAGCAGCTCGGCGTATCCGAGTACGACTTGATGGCTTGGGGCCGAGTCAACCCCGAGGACACCACCGAGCGGTTTACCATGACCGTGTTGGGTCTGAATCTGGCGCGGTCCGCCAATGGCGTGTCCAAGCTTAATGGACAAGTGGCCAGGCGCCAGTGGCAACACCTGCACCCTGGGAGCCAGGCGGATGAAGTGCCCATCGGTCACGTGACCAATGGAATTCATCTGCCTACCTGGACGGCCCTACATGCGAGGCCGTTTCTGAACAAGACCCTCGGAAAGGGCTGGCTGGATCGGCGTGACGAGCCCGATTGCTGGCACCCTATCGCGCAAGTTTCCTCGGCAGACCTTTGGGCCTATCGCCGCTCCCTCAGGGAGAATTTGATTGAGTTCGTGGACGAGCACATTCGACATCAAACCCTGCCGCAGAATGCCAACCTCGATCCGGACGTACTCACCGTGGGCTTTGCGCGCCGCTTTGCTACTTACAAACGGGCGCCACTGCTTTTTCGCGACCTCGACAGGGCGGCGGCCCTTTTCAACGATCCTGAGCGACCCATTCAGGTGATTTACGCCGGAAAGGCGCACCCGGCGGACAAGGAAGGTCAGCGGTACATCCAGCAGATTTTCGAGTTATCTCGAGATCCACGATTCAACGGACGGCTGGTCTTCCTCGAGAACTACAACATCGAGGTGGGCCGGATGCTCGTATCGGGGACCGATCTGTGGCTCAATAATCCGCGCCGGCCTCACGAAGCGAGCGGCACCAGCGGTCAGAAGGTTGCCATCCACGGCGGTCTCAATCTATCCATCCTGGATGGATGGTGGCCGGAGGGTTTCGATGGCACTAACGGCTGGGCCATCGGCCAGGACGCTTCGCACGTCTATCGTGACCCGGCCGTGCAGGATCCGGAAGACGCCGAATTCCTGTACGAAATCCTGACATCGGGAGTCGTGCCCGCGTTCTACGAGCGAGATCCGAACGGCATCCCCGAGGAATGGGTATCCAGGATGAGATCGGCTATGCAGGGACTATCCTACCCCTTCTCCGCCCTGCGAATGGTCAAGGACTATATCGAGACGGTCTATGCGCCAAAGCAGGTAGCGAACAGCTAACCGTGCCCTACCACAGCCCCCGGCTGCGAGTCCACTCCTGGAAGCCCTGAACCAGCTGATCGAAGCTTTCCAGCTCGAAGAGCAAGGGCTGAAGGTGCCAGACCTGATAGTCCTGCTCCACCACCCGATGCACGTCGAACGGGATGCGCTCAACTTCCTTCGAAAGGGCGTGAACCAGTTCCTCCTTGGAGGACTGTATTCCGGCCCCGAAGGTCCGCGTGCCCTCCTTCTGCCGGATGAGCCCGAACTCCACCGTAAACCAGTGAAAACGCTCCAGCTTTGTCCGGTCTTCTCCCTCGGCTGTGAGCGCCGCCTGTCCGAACAACTGGTAGAAATCGGCGAACCGTTGTTCCGTGAGCATGGGCATATGCCCGAACATGTCGTGGAAACAATCCGGCGCCGGCGTGTAGTCCAGTTCCTCGACCCCACGGATGTAGTCCGTCGATGGGAAGACCCTGTCCGCCAGGAGGTTGAAAAAATCCTTCTCGTGGAGGAGACCCGGAATCCGAGCCAGTCTCCAGCCTGACGCGGCCTCGAGTTGCTCGCTCATCCGCGAGAGCGGGGGGATTCGATCCGGCGTCATCCCCAGGATTTCAACCCCGTTCATGAACGCTTGGCCGGCCCTGCCCGGCAGCATTTTCATCTGCCGCTCGAAGAGGAATCGCCAATTGTCATGGTGGACAGCCGCGTAATCGGGGTATTCGATTTCGGCCCCGATGGGAGGACTCCCCACCAAGTTCTTGGGGATGCAGCGCGGATCCACTCCTTCGTCGGCGGCTTTCTCATAGGCGGAGCGGCCTTCTAGGTCGGAAACGGGACCTGTCTCAATCATGAGTTATCCGGAGTTGGCAATCGGAGACGGCGCCCCCGGGCGTCCTCGTCACACCGATATTCCTGGTTAGCGAAATTTCGCTGCCAGTTACTCTGGCATCTGTGCCCGGTTCCTTTCTATGCCATAACGCCGGCAATCAGGTAAGCCACGAACGCCACTCCGCCGACCACAAATGTGTACGGCATCTGGGTCCGGATATGGTCCACATGATCACACGCCGCGGACATCGATGAGATGATCGAGGTGTCCGAGAGCGGAGACGCATGATCGCCCCAAACGCCTCCTGAAAGAACGGCGCCGAGCATGAGCGCTTCCGAAATGTCCAGTCCCGTAGCCAGCGGAAGGGCAATAGGAATCAGGATGGCGAACGCCGTCCACGACGACCCTAGCGTGAAAGAAATGAAAGAGGTGACAACAAAAACGAGGGCCGGAATCCACCAACTCGGGACACCGTCGCCAACCAGGCCCACGACATAGGGGCCCATTTCAAGCTCGCGCGACACCTGTCCGAGAGCGAATGCGAAAACAATAAGAACCGTGACTCCCATTAGGCCCGCAGACCCCTTCAGGACCAGGGCGGAAGACTCGATGGGGGTCATCAGTACGCGGCCCTTTCTTGGAATCGCG
>CAYXSE010000275.1:0-4547 GCA_964466675.1 uncultured Rhodothermales bacterium
AGTACATCCAGTCCGAACCGGACGGATTCTCACAGAGTTTCCTGGTAAGCGGGTCTGCTTCCGGCGGGTCATACGTCGTCGGAGACCATTCCCCGGAGGAATTCCGGGTAGAGAATGCGACAAGCGAACGGGGCTTCATGAGCCTCAGCTACTACCTGGATGGCTCCATCTGGTTGGACATTTGGGGCGTAGAACGAGGAGGACGGCGCCTGGCAGAACACCTGCTACGCCGGCCCGAAGCCAATACCATTTCGTTCTCCGGCAGCCAAATTCCCTCCATCCCGATTGATAGTGCCCGAGTCATGGTACCCGATGCCCGGTATCAGGCGGGATTTCTTCACCGACTCCTGCTCGGGCGCAATCATCGCCAAGTATGGGCCACGCAGGTCGAAGTCCGAGTCCCGGATCTCGCCACAGAGGAGGGCGGCCTGACCGCTATCAAGCGGGGAGGGGGGCTCCAATCCACGTCCATCCGGCTTGAAAATCCTGACGGTAAACAGTTCGTTTTTCGATCGATAAGGAAGGATTGGCGCGCGTCATTACCCCGCGCGTGGCGGCAAACCATCGTCGGAAGCGTGGTCAACGACTTCGTTTCCATGACGCATCCGTACAGCGCACTACCGGTGCCACATCTGGCCGGGGCGATCGGGATCTACCACGCCAACCCAAGCATCATCATCGTACCGGATGATCCCCGGCTGGGCAGTTTCCGAGATTTGATCGGCGGTCAGATGGTTCTCTTCGAAGAGCGACCCAACAAGGACATGTCCGACGCAGCCGAGTTCGGTAATTCCGAGGACGTCGTGGGCTGGGCGGAGATGTACCGGAGTGTTACCCGGGACAACGACAACCGAGTCGATGCACGATTCCTAGCGAGGAATCGGCTGTTTGACATGTGGATCAGCGATTGGGATCGCCACCGCGATCAGTGGCGATGGGCCAGTTTCGAGGACCCGGACGGACAAGGGACGCTCTACCGGCCCATTCCACGCGACCGAGACACAGCGTTCCTGGTCTTGGATACACCATTCTATCCGCTGGTGAAGCCTCTTGTAAAGATTCAGGACTTCCGAGACAGTTTCGGGTCCATCAAGGGCCTGACGCAGAATGCGACCAATCAGGATCACCGGTTCTTGAGCGAGTTGAGCCGCTCGGATTGGATCGAGATTGCCGATAGCATGCGGCTCGAACTGACAGACCAGGTCATCGAGAACGCTTTCCGAGAGTGGCCAGCCGCCGTTTTCGAGCTGCACGGGACCGAAATGATCCGGATTGCCCGGACCAGGAGGAATCAGCTTCCCGAGATCGCGGAAAAGTTCTATCGGCTGCACGCCCGTTCAGTCGATGTCGTCGGGAGCAACAAGCATGAACAATTCGAAGTCCGCCGGCTCAACGACCGCGAGACCGAGGTAGTGGTCTTCAAGATTGACTCGGATGGGGAAAAGCGGCAGGAAATCTATCGGCGACTTGTCTACCGTCACGAAACCCGGGAGATCAATCTGTATGGGCTCGGGGGAGACGATGTCTTCTTGGTGACTGGTAAGGTCCGGCAGGGGATTAGGATCAATGCCGTAGGTGGATCTGGCGACGATAGATTTACCGATGTTTCCAGCGTCCGCGGGTGGTTGAGGATGACTCATTTCTATGACACACCTCTTGCGTCGAACAACCTTCAGCCCGGCAAGGAAACCCGAATCCACTTGTCGGACGATCCGGACCACAATCTCTACCCAAGGACCTACAACTATGAGCGCCTATACCCGATTCCGTTTGCGGCTGTGACCTCCGAAGAAGGTCTTGCCTACGGCGCCGTGGCCTTTTGGACCCGGTACGCGTCTCAGAAGGAGGGATATGCCAGGACAAACAGCCTGTTGTTGCGCTTTGCCACCGGGCCAGACGCCTTCGAAGCGCGGTATCAAATGACAGCATACCAGGCACTCGGAAACTGGAATGCCGGAATCGATCTGCTGGTCAGTGATCCCAACAACATCACGAATTTTAACGGCCTCGGCAACGAGACTTCGGGACTAGGTGAAGACCGATTTCGAAGGGGATTGGCTCACTATTCCCTGAAGCTTCCGATGCAAAAGGGGGAAGAGACCCACAGGCAGGTGTCGGTGATACCAGTCCTGGAAATCTACAAGGTCTCGGATCGTTTCCTGGAGGATCTGGCTCCACTCGACCCTGGATTTGTCAGCGAAGTAGGGGGAAGCCCCCAGGGTTTCACCGGGATGGATGTCCAGTTCGAGTTGAACTACCGTGATTTCGAAACCAATCCTCGACATGGATATACCTGGACTGGCAAGCTGAAGCTTCGCACCGGCGTGCTGAACACGCCCGCCTCGTACGCCAGCTTGTCGAGCTCGCTCGCGCTTTTTACCTCAATGCCGGGGGCCTGGCAGGTGACCCTGGCGACTCGGATAGGCGGAGCTCACAACTTTGGAGAGTTTCCGTTTTATGGCGCCAACACCCTGGGACGCAAAACCAATCTTCGTGGGTTTGTGGCTACCCGCTTCGCGGGACGGTCCAGCCTCTATCTAAACGCCGAGCTTAGAGTTCAATTGTTCACCGTCAGATCAAACATCCTGTCCGGCAAACTCGGGGCTGTTGTCATGGTCGATGAAGGGCGCGTTTGGGCCGACGGAGAGTCATCGAGCGTCTGGCACGAGGGGATCGGGGCCGGTCTCTGGTTCAACATCGTCGAAGAAATCATCATCACCGCGGCGAGGAGCACGTCTTCAGACGGTAGCTCTTTTCGCCTGGGATTCGGCTTCTTTTTCTAACTCGTCGGCCTGAGGAGAGTGTCATACCTTGGCCGCAGAGCCTGTTTCTACCTGGAGAAAACACCATGAAACCCATCATCCATTCTCGTGCATCGCTCATTGCGGCTGTGGTGGTCGGCCTCGTGGCCGCTTCTTGCGTTGGCGAGCAAGAGCCGGTTGACGAGCTCCCGGTCGAGCCCCCAACGCCCGCCTTGGTTCCTGAGTTGGTCGAGGGCTTGCAGCGTTGGAAGGTCACTGACGAAACAGTCGGCCCCATCCGGTTCGGGATGTTGCTGGCGGAGGCCGTGGCGGCCACCGGAGAAGAATTCAAGATGGACGAAGACCCCCTCCACGTGGAATGTGTTTACGGGAAGGCCGCCTCCATGCCACCCGGCATGGCCATCATGTTCGACCACGGGGTGGCGGCGCGGGTGGACATCGACGAGGAACCGCATGTCCGCTCCGAGGAGAACATTGGTGTCGGATCCACGCTGGCGGAAGCTAAAGCCGCGTACGGAGATCGCGGAGAGATAGTCGAAAACAGGTACGAGATGATGCAACTCGCGGTCCTCAGGCCGGACAACGCCGGCGGCGGTTTTGGCGCCGTATTCGAGGCCTCGGAAGACACCATCTATACATGGTGGTCCGGCTTGCTCGCTCAGGTCCAGTATTCTGAGGGTTGCTCGTGATGAACCAGACGGCAATACCATGCGAGCTGTCCCGAGAACGCATGTAAACGGACACTCACCAAGCGCTGTCTATGGGGGCAAAAGACCCTGCTTGCTCCGGCACCGCATGTACGCCGCTACTCAGACCTTAGTCATGGAAACAGTGTTGGAAGGATCTCCCAACTTCCAGGACGTGGTTCGTGACTACAAGCGAGGCGTATTCGCTGTCGCCTATGATCTGACGGGCAATCATCACGACGCAGAGGACCTGACCCAGGAGGTCTTCATAAAGGCCCATGGCGGCCTGTCCTCATTTCGGGGGGAATCGGGACTCTACGCCTGGCTCCGTCGCATTGCGGTGAACACGCACCTCAATCGAAGGCGCAAGAAAGCCCTCTCGTTCATGCGGCTCTTCGGAGACGTCGAGGAAAGCGCGACATGGTCCGGTGAGGAGCCCTCGCCATTCGATGGCGCGGCCGCCGGGGATACAAGGAGTCATATCGACCGAGCACTCGAGAGTCTCTCACCCAGGGAGAGGACGGCGTTTGTGATGCGCCACTACCACGAGCAATCCACCCGCGAGGTGGCCGAGGCCATGGGCGTCGCTCAAGGAACCGTAAAAAGTCTCCTTTTTAGAGCGACCGGAAAGCTTAGAGATACATTGGATTACCTGAGGCAAGACTCATGAACCAGAACACCACGCCGCAGGCTTGTGATCATTGGCAAGATCTCATGGTGGATGTCCTCTTTGGCGAGGCAGACCAAGCCAAGGAATCGAACTTCGAGACGCACATCTCCACTTGTGAATCGTGTGCCTCCGAGTATGCCTCACTACGACTCACACTTTCCGCAACGGCCGATCGGACTGCGCCGGAGCCGAGATCCGCGTTCATGGACGGGCTTGAAAGCAGGCTTTCGGCGACCGTTTCTCGGAGTCAGGTGAAAAGTATCCCCATCCGAGGGCGAGCGACACTCGCCACGCTTGCCAGCCTTCCGCGCTGGTCTCTCCAATTGGCTGCCGGCGTCAGCATCTTGATCGTCGGCGTGCTCCTCGGCCAAAACATGCTGCAGCCGGAGCCGGCGGGTGTGGTCTCCGCATCTTCCGCTTCCGGAGAGG
>CAYXSE010000276.1:0-972 GCA_964466675.1 uncultured Rhodothermales bacterium
GATTCAGGAGATCCCGGAAAATTGGGATGCGTCCGTACTCTTGGTAGACAAACCCATGGGGCTGACTTCTTTCGGCGCCGTTCGTCGAATTCGCAGCCGTGTCCCCGTCAGAAAAGTCGGTCATGCCGGGACGTTGGATCCGATGGCGACCGGATTGTTGATCATTCTGGTGGGGAAAGCCACCAAGAAGATGGAAGACTTCATGGGCCTTCCAAAGGAGTACGAGGGAGTGGCCCGGCTGGGCGAAAGAACCCCGTCTTTCGATGCCGAAACGGAAGTCGAGAATTCGGTCGACGTCAGTCACCTTACCGATTCACAAATTTCATCGGCTGCCGCCGCATTTGAAGGTCAGATCCAGCAACGGCCACCCATATTCTCAGCCATTCGTGTCGGTGGGGAACGACTGTACAAGAAGGCACGTCGGGGAGAAACGGTGGAGATTCCGCTTCGCAGCGTGACGGTGAGTCGGTTCGAGACAGAGCCACGGGTGAATCGGGATGTTCCGTTTTTCGTCGCCTGTTCAAAGGGTACCTATGTCAGATCGCTGGCCAATGACCTTGGGGATCAACTTGGCGTGGGCGGACATCTCGTAGCGCTTCGGCGGACCGCAATCGGTCCCTATCGAGTTGCGGATGCCTGGCCCCTGGATGAGCTTTGCCAGAAACTCGAAGAGCAGCGTGGATAGTCCAGAGAGGAATACGATCCTGACGGTAGGGGCCTTTGACGGAGTTCATCGCGGGCATCAGGCTATCCTCAGATTCCTGGTGGAACGGGCTGCAGCCAGAGGCGGGGTGGCCACGCTGGTCACTTTCGATCCGCACCCTCGCGAGGTTGTCCGAGGCGAACCGGTCCCGCTCCTCACGACACCGGTAGAAAAGGCCGCCTTGGTAGGCGACCTGGGAGTGAAACAGACCGTTGTACTCCCGTTTGACCAGGAAATGTCTCGCTTGCCTGCAGAAGATTTCGTCGAGC
>CAYXSE010000276.1:1029-4547 GCA_964466675.1 uncultured Rhodothermales bacterium
GGGCATGATCACGGGTTTGGCGCCGGTCGACGCGGAAATCGGGAGCTGCTCGAAAAGTTGGGGCCCGCCATGGGGTTTGAAGTTGACGTCGTCCCGGCCCAAAGCGTTGGGGAGGTCGTCGTCTCGTCCTCGGCCATCAGACATTGTCTTGCGGAGACAGGCGACGTGGGGCGAGCAGGAGAGCTCCTCGGCAGGTCGTATCGATGGAGGGGCACCGTGGTTGAAGGAGCGAAGCGAGGGCGTACTATCGGATATCCGACTGCAAATCTCGCCGCGGAAGACCCGAAAAAACTGGTGCCGAAACCCGGGGTCTACGCCGTCGTGGTCACTCTGGCGAACCAAGCCCGCGTCGGGGGAATGATGAATATCGGGATCCGCCCGACTTTCGAGAGTGCAGGTCTGCATCAAGAGGTTCACCTGTTCGATTTCGCCGCAGATCTATACGGGCAGAAGGCTACTGTGGAGTTCGTGGAAAGACTGCGAGATGAGCGTCGTTTTAGTGGAATTCCCGAGCTGAAAGAGCAACTGAAGCGAGACGAGGCGCGTTGCAGACGACTTATTGATGGTGTAGCTTAGCTGGGATGCGCGAAAGCGCGATTCCGCGCAGGCAATGAAGGCACGTTCCGAAAGCCGGTCGGGTCTGTCTGCGCCGGCTCTACTCTAGCATGGTATAATCCTGGAGCGGACCATGATTTCGAAGGAACAGAAAGAAGAACTGATCGGTCAGTTCGGCAAGAACGAGAAGGACACCGGAAATTCCGAGGTCCAGATTGCGATCTTCAGCAAGCGAATTGTTGAATTGACGGAGCACCTGAAGCGGCATTCGAAGGACCATTCGACGCGACGCGGGCTGCTCAGGCTGGTTGGCAAGCGTCGCCGCTTGCTCAATTACCTGATGGATACGGATATCACACGCTATCGCGCTGTGATTGCAGAGTTGGGCATTCGCAAGTAGATGCGACCATGACGTCATTTCCGAGGTGGGGATGACGTCTGCTCTTTTTGCGCCGGACTCAAAACAAATTGTCGAGTCGGGCGCGGCGCAGGGCGTAGTAACGGAAGATATTTAGAGGAAATAACTCCATGGCAAATGGAACGACGAAGGGCGTAGAGTTCGCCCCTGGGAAGACATTCTCACTGGAAACTGGCCGTCTGGCCAAACAAGCTGGAGGATCTGTTGTGGCGCGCTTCGGCGACACCATGGTACTCTGCACGGCTACTCTCGCTACCTCGGTACGGGAAGGTCAGAACTGGTTTCCGCTCTCGGTCGACTACCGGGAGAAGTACTGTGCCGCCGGAAAGATTCCCGGCGGTTTTTTCAAGCGGGAAGGACGGCTGACGGATAAGGAGGTGCTCTCCTCGCGTCTGATTGATCGCGCCATTCGGCCGTTGTTTACCGACGGATTTTTTAACGAAGTTCAGGTCATCGCGACCGTTCTCTCCGCCGATGACCAGAACGACGCTGACGTCGTTGCGGGAGTGGGTTGCTCGGCGGCGCTGATGCTGTCCGGCGCCCCATTCGATGGGCCCATCGCCGAAGTCCGGGTCGGTCGCGTTGAAGGCGCCTTCGTGGTCAATCCCACGTTGGAGGAACGGGCCGCAAGCGATATTGACTTGATTATCGCCGGCAAGATGGACGCCATCGTGATGGTGGAAGGCGAGATGAAAGAGGTGTCCGAGGAGGACATGCTCGAGGCGCTCTCTACCGGTCATGACGCCATCAAGAAGCTCTGTCAGCTGCAGTTGGATCTCGTCGCTGATTCTGGAGCCGTAACACCATTCGAGTTCACGCCTCGTCTCCTGCCAGAAGGCCTGGTTGATCGAGTCGCCGAAATCGTCGGAGAGGGTATGGCCGCCCATGTACGTGCACCGTACGAGAAGGCCTCTTTCTACGCAGGCATCGATGCGTTCAAGCAGACCGCTCTAGACACTCTCCTTGGAACCGGCGACGACGCCTCCGATGCTACAGCGGAAGGCTGGACGGCAGGACAGATCAAGGAGGGGGTTGGCTCTGTTGAGAAGGGCGCGGTTCGATCCATGATTCTGGACGATGGCCGCCGCATCGATGGGCGAGGCACGACAGATATTCGTGATATCTGGTGCGATACGAGCTATCTACCGAGAGTGCACGGCTCCAGCGTATTCACCCGAGGCGAGACCCAGGTACTGTCCTCTGTGACGCTGGGAACATCGAAGGATGTCCAGCCGGTAGACCAGATTTTCGACTCGAGCGACAAGCGGTTCTACCTGCACTATAGCTTCCCGCCATTTTCTGTGGGCGAGGTGAAGTTCCTTCGCGGTCCGAGTCGTCGGGAGATCGGCCATGGCATGTTGGCCGAGCGCGCACTGCTTCCGCTCCTGCCAGAAACGGAGGAGTTCCCGTACACGATTCGCATCAACTCAGACGTGCTGGAGTCGAACGGCTCATCGTCGATGGCTAGCGTGTGCTCCGGCTCACTGGCACTCATGGATGCCGGCGTTCCGATGAAGAAGGCGGTCAGCGGGATTGCGATGGGACTCATCGCCGAAGGGGACAAGGTGAGTATCCTAAGCGATATTCTCGGTACTGAGGATCACCTCGGTGACATGGACTTCAAGATCACCGGTACCCGTGATGGGATCACCGCGTGCCAGATGGACATCAAGATCGCAGGACTCACGCAGGACCTGCTGGCCAAGGCACTCATGCAGGCCAAGGATGGGCGACTGCACATTCTGGACGTGATGGACCAGACACTGGCCGAGCCTCGGCCGGACCTGTCGGCGTTCGCCCCAAGACTCACGCAGATCACGATCGATGCCAGTTTCATCGGAGCCGTGATTGGGCCAGGTGGTAAAATCATTCAGGGGATCCAGCGCGACACCAACACTTCCGTGGACATTGCGGAAGAGGACGGAATTGGTATCGTTACGGTGGCTGCCACCAACGAGGCCGATGCTCAGGCAGCGCTTGAGATCATCAAGGGCATTGTGACCGTGCCGGAAGAAGGCGAAGACTACGAGGGTACCGTCCGCAAGGTCGAGGGCTTCGGTGCGATCATCGAAATCATGCCTGGCAAGGAAGGCCTTCTCCACGTTTCTGAGCTTGACTACGGCTTCGTTGACCGTGTAGAGGATTACCTGCAAGTCGGCGACAAAGTGAAAGTCCAGCTGATCGAGGTACGGGATGACGGCAAGCTTCGGTTTAGCCGTAAGCCATTCCTTGAGAAGCCGGAAGGCTGGGAGGATCGCCCGCGTGAGCGCCGATCTAGCGGTGGCGGTCGTGGTCGCGGTGGTCGCGACGGTGGTCGTGGTGGCCGCGACGGTGGTCGCGGTGGTCGCGACGGTGGTCGTGGCCGTGACGGGGGTCGCGGTCGGGAAGGTGGCCGTGATGGTGGTGGTCGCAGTCGTGACGACGGTGGTCGCAGTCGCGACGACGGTGGAAGCCCAGCGGGCGGAAGTTCAGACGGCGGCGGCGGCGGCGGCGAAGACTAGGCGATTCGCGCATCCCCAATCCGGGGGTGTGGAATCATATATTG
>CAYXSE010000277.1:0-4532 GCA_964466675.1 uncultured Rhodothermales bacterium
AAAACCTGGTGGACGGAGCCTTCTTCAATTCCGGCCAAAGCTGTTGTGGAATCGAGCGGATCTACGCCCATCACACCGTTTTCGACGATTTCGTGGATGGATTTACCGCGCTCGTTTCGGAATATCGTCTGGGGACACCGCTCGACGAGGAGACGACCCTGGGCCCCATGGTATCCGTGGAAGCCGCCCATTTTGTCCGGGGGCAGGTGGCCCGGGCGGTCGATTTGGGGGCGAAAACTCTCGTGGGTTCGTTCTCGGCCGACGGTGGCGCCTATTTGGCACCCCAGGTGTTGGTGAACGTGGATCACTCCATGGATATCATGATGAAAGAATCGTTCGGGCCCGTGGTCGGCATCATGGAAGTAGAGCACGACACCGAGGCCGTCCGGCTCATGAACGACAGCCCCTTCGGCCTCACTGCATCGATTTGGACCTCGGACACCGCGCTGGCAGCGACGCTTGGGGGCCTGATCGACACCGGAACGGTCTACGCCAACCGATGTGACTATCTGGATCCCGCACTCGCCTGGACGGGCGTCAAGGACTCCGGCCGTGGAGCGACGCTCTCGGCCGTCGGGTACGAGAGCCTGACCCGGCCCAAGTCGTTTCATCTCCGAAAGCAGTCGTGACTTCTGCGATTCCCAAGAGCGCCAACTGGAGCTACCCGACGGCTATCCGATTCGGGGCGGGCCGGATCGGGGAAATCGTCTCGGCCTGCCGAGAGGCGGGGATCTCCCGCCCTCTCCTCGTAACGGACCCCGTACTGGCTGACCTGCCGATGGCCCGACGCTTGATCGCTTCTTGCAATAACGGACATATCCCGATCACGCTGTTCGACGGCGTCCTGTCGAACCCCACGGCGGACATCGTGACCGAGGGCGTGCAGCGGTATGCGGAGGCGGGCTGCGATGGGGTGATTGCGTTGGGGGGTGGGAGCGCTCTGGACTGCGGCAAAACCATCGCTTTCATGCAGGGGCAGTCCCGCCCCCTGTGGGATTTCGAGGATGTCGGAGACTGGTGGACACGGGCCAAAGCCGAAGCCATCGCTCCCGTCGTCGCCATCCCGACAACCGCCGGCACGGGCTCCGAGGTGGGCCGGGCCAGCGTGATCACACACGCCGAGACGCGCGACAAGAAGATCATCTTCCATCCGGGGATGATGCCCGCGGTAGTGATACTGGATCCCGAAACCACCCTCAGTCTCCCGCCGAAGCTGACCGCAGGAGTCGGCATGGACGCCCTCGCCCACTGTCTGGAGGCCTATTTTGCCCCCACCTTCCACCCCATGTCCCGCGGCATCGCTGTCGAGGGTATGCGGCTGATTGAGTGTTCGCTGGCGCGGGTGGTCCACGAGGGCAGTGACCTTGAGGCCCGTTCCAGAATGATGGTGGCCGCCTCGATGGGAGCGGTGGCATTCCAAAAAGGCCTTGGTGCGATTCATTCGCTTTCCCACCCGGTCGGCGCGTTCTATGACACCCACCATGGCATGACGAACGCCGTTTTTATGCCGTATGTATTGGCGTTCAATCGCCCTTCCACAGACCACGCGGCCACCGAACTGGCCTCGTGCCTGGGTCTTGGCGGGGGGTTCGATGGTCTCTTGAACTGGGTCTTGAAACTGCGATCCGAAATCGGCGTCCCACACACCCTGAGGGAGTTCGGGGTTCCACCTGACCGGTTCGAGTTGCTTGCGGAACGAGCGGTTCTGGATCCCAGTACCAGAACCAATCCCGTCAACTTGGATCACAGCGCGGCCCTCCAATTGCTTCAGGACGCCTACCATGGAACACTGAAGTTTTAGTTTCCTCCCCTCGGCAGAACCCGAAGGTTTCCACGCGACTGCATTCACATGAAAATCCAGAATACCGGCCTCGCGGCGCTTCTCCTTTTGGGACTCGGCTTCTCGCCGGGTCTACCATTGCCCGAACCAGCCGCCGACGACTATGCGGTGATGTTCAGCGCGGTCCTGTCCGATGTGCTGACGGAGACGGGTCGGGTGCGATATGACGTGCTGCTAGAGCACCCTGATTTCCCCACCGTCGTCCGCCGCATCGAGCAGTTCGATTTCGCCAGCACCATCAGTGACGCGGACCGCATGGCGCTCTGGATGAACGCCTACAACATTCACATGCTGAATGCCGTCAGCATGCACCCGGGTAGGAAGAAGGTGCTCGGTTTAGACGGCGGGAGCGTTTTTTTCAAGACTCCGGTGCGCGTGGCCGGACAGCTGTTCACGTTGGACCAGATTCAAAATGACATCCTCAGGAAGCAGAGCGAACTGTTCGACAGAATAAGCCCTTCGAAGCTGGACCCGAGAATTCACGTCGGCCTGAACTGTGCGGCTGTATCGTGCCCGCGGCTTTGGCCGACGGCGTTCGATGGCGAGCACCTGGATGGGCAACTGGACCGGGCGATGAGGGCATTCGTCGACGGCCCGGAACACTTCTCGGTGGAAGACGGCGGGCTCGTCGCATCGTCGTTGCTCGACTGGTACGGAGATGATTTTGACGCGTCCGGAATTCCGGCTGGCGATTTTCTGCTGGGCTACATGTCACCCGGACGGCCAGATTATGAGTCGCTCCTCGGGCTCCTGGAGGGCAAATCAGCGCGTGACCTGAAGGATGCCGGAGCAGATTTCCATTACGACTGGACCGTGAACCGGGCAGACTAGTCTTCGCTTTCCGGGCTTGCGAATCGTTCGTCCAGAATCTTACCCGCGATGCGGTTGAAGTCGGCCTCGGTGATGAGTCCCACCACATGGCCGTCCCGTACCACCGGAAGGGCCCCAACTTGGTGCTCCCGCATGGTCCGGATCGCATCCACCGTCGGCATGGCCGGGTCTACAGAGATGGGATGGTCCATCATGATATCTGCGACCGTGACGTCGTCGTTGCCCGCGAATCGGGTGTCCTTTTCGGAGAGGTAGCGTATGAGCCTTCCGTGGGGAATAATGCCAACCAGGCGGTGCTGATTGTCTTCCACAACGACATGCCTGATGTTTCGCCAGTCCATCAGCACGGCCACGAACTCCACTGGTTCGTCCTCGTGGACCGTAAAGAGTTCCGTGGTCATGTAGTGCTCCACGCGGGTCCCGGGCAGTTGACTGAGTGAGGTGCCCTCCTCCAGCCTGGCCAATTCCCATTCATGACCGGGGTGGCCATCCTTTTGCCTGGCCAGGGTCGCCCCAACGAGCGCGTCCAACCTCTCGGATCTGGTGCTGCCCTGCTTTTTCATGGAGGCCAGAGAGTCCAATTGCCATTGGGCACCGGTCATACGACGGTCCATCCGGGCTTCGATGACACCCAGATACCGATCGACATCCTGGGAGTCGATCCCCGAATCAAGGAGTCCGGTCCGCGCGATGGGAATCAGCTCGTTCCGAACGAGCTCGTGGGCCGGGTACCGTCCGCCGTCAATCCACCGAAGCTGAGACGCCAACCCCAATCGCGCAGCGGCTACGAAATTGCATTGGGCATCATCGAAATCCATCACCGAGCGGATGTCGGGCACGGCGGCCGCGAGGCCAGTGACCAGCCCGAACCAAAGCGCCGCGTTCGCCACCTCGTCGATGACACTCGGCCCCGCCGGAAGTATCCTGTTCTCGATACGAATATGAGGAATCCCGTTGGATGACCCGTAAATGGCCCGATTCCAGCGATACACGGTCCCGTTGTGGAGCCCTAGCGCGCGAAGCTTGGGTACTCTGCCTTCCCGAAGCGCCTCGAACGGATCATCGAAATCGGAAGTCATGATGACCCGAAATCGGGCGATATCCTCCTTGTAAAGCTCGGTCACCGACTCGTTCACCCAGCCCGAACCGAAGTGCACCCGGGGACTCATCTCCCTCAAGTAGAGGTTGCTGGACCGAGTGTCTACCGCTTGTTGGAAGAGCGCGATCCTAGTCTCCCGCCAGAGCCGTTTTCCGAAGAGCGTGGGGGAGTTGGCGGCGGCGGCCAGGACAGGCGCGGCTATCAGCTGGGCGACATTGTAGTAGTGTGCAAAGCTCTCCGGATCCACCTGAAAGTGCGTCTGGAAGCTGGTGTTGCACCCCTCCACCATGATATTGTCGTGCTGGAAGAAGAGCTCGTCCGTCCCCCGAATGGCGTACTGTGTGGGCCCTTCCCGGAGACCCATGATCGCGTCGTTCAAGGCGAAATAGCGCGGCATCGGCGCCATGTTGTCCAGCGTAAGGTCTGAGAGATGGATCGTCGGAAGGATCCCAGCCATCACGACCCGCGCCCCTACTTTTTCGGCGAGGCCGCGGACATACTCCAGGACATGATTGATCTGATCCTCCATTCGACTGAAACATTGTCCAGCGAAATCGTCCGGATCCAAATTGAACTCCAGATTGAAACGGGTTAGTTCCGTGACCAATCTGTCGTCGTCCGAATGCTCCAACAACTGCTCTACAAGACTCGCTGGCTGTCCACCCGCGTCGACCAGGAAAAGCTCCTGTTCGGCCCCTATTCGACGAACGCCTTTCTCCAGCATGTCATTCTCGAGCATGTACTCGAGCGCGCGCACGTCCT
>CAYXSE010000278.1:0-4529 GCA_964466675.1 uncultured Rhodothermales bacterium
GGCGAGGGTAGCATGTTTACTATCAGGTTCCCGCTCGCGCTTTCTCCGACAGCAGGAGTCTTCAAGAACAAAACGTCGGTTCTGGTGGTCGACCAGAATGCGGAGACGCGTCGCATAGCGCTTCACGTTCTCGATCATCATTTTGAAGTGCGAGAGGCTTCCTCGGTCTCTGAGGCCATGGACCTGATCGATCGGGCGACCTTCGATACCGTACTGCTCGACGTGAGTATCGAAGACGGGTCGCCAGAGGGCACACTGCTCGACCGCATCCGTCAACAGCCCGGCTACGACCGCGTATCGATCATCGCCATGCAGACCGACGCTGCCCCAGGCGGGCAGAAAAAGTACAAGAACCTGGGCTTCGACGACTACCTGGCTAAGCCGTTCAATAAAGTGGCCCTCCTGAACGCGATCGCTAACAAATCGGCGGTGTCGATGTCTCTTGAGAATGGAGAGGTGTAGCGTCCGGGCGGACAAGTGCGTCTCCTTGGGCCAGCGCCAGAAATGTCTCAGCCTGATCGCGGGGCCTGCTACTGATCTCGAAAGCGCTCGGACGCGTCCTGGTAGCTCTCCTGGTAACCTTGCCCAGCTGGCCCCAATCAGTAAGCACAAGCCCAACTTCACGGAGTCAAGGCGTGCTTTGTCTTCAAGGGCGCATCCCATCGCGGCAGAAAGGGACACAATACCCGTACTGCGCGTTCCACATCCATGAAGCTTGATGCCCCCCAGGTATTGTGCGCCTTCGAGGAAGGCATGCAGCCATGCGAGATTGCAACCGCATTCGGAGTAACCGAAGAGAGGATTCGTGCCCTGCTGAAGCGGAATGGAATCAAGCTAGAGAGCCTGCAACCCGTGCCAGCGGATCGCCAGATGTCTCTGAGCGAGCAACTGGCTGAGCGGGAGGTAGTCGTGTATCTCCTGAGCTTGCCGAGATGGGACGAACGATCGGTCGCCAGAGACCGAGGACTCTCTCTGCGAGCGGTCAAGGAGCTGATCCGGTTAGGGCAGCAAGCCCCCTCGGTCTAGCCTGCCATAGTCGTCGTGCAAAATGTCGATTGGTTCGCGATTTTCGCCGCTATTCACGAGCTTCCACTGGACAACAGAGGAGAAAACTGTGAAGCCCACTCGAGGATTGCACCACATCACAGCCGTCGCCAGCGACCCCCAGACGAATGTAGAATTCTACGAGGACGTGCTTGGGCAGCGTCTCGTAAAGACGACCGTCAATTTCGACGATCCGGCGACCTACCACCTCTGCTACGGAGACGAGGTAGGCTCGCCTGGCACGATCATCACCTTTTTTCCGTGGCCCCACATGCGGCCGGGCCGCAATGGGGTCGGAGAAACGGCTACGGTTGCCTATGCCATACCCGAGACGTCGACCGGGTATTGGGACGCTCGATTGAGCAACCTCGGTATCGGGGTCGAGCATATTGACTCGCGTTTTGGACACGCCGGACTACGGTTTTCGGATCCAAGCGGCATGTCGATTGAACTCATAGTCTCCGATCAGTCGGCACTAGTGCGTCACTGGGGCGATGGTCCCGTCCCCCTCCAACACGCTATCCAGGGCTTCCATGGTGTAACGCTGTGGCTGGCAGCCGTGGCTCCCACTGCCGCCGTTTTGACAGACGTGCTCCAATACACTCTCGTCGGACAGGAAGACAATCGGCATCGCTATCGGGCCTCGGCGAGCGACGGTGCAGCATGCGTAGATCTCGTCGAACTTCCCGAGCAGTCCCCCGGGGTGTTCGGAGCCGGTTCGATACATCACATCGCCTTTCGGGCGGCGAACGATCTGGAGCAGGCAGACTACGGAAAGGCGCCTGGGCGTTTCGGACAGCGGACAACGCCCGTGAAGGATCGACAGTACTTCCGCTCCATCTATTTCCGCGAGCCTGGGGGCGTTCTGTTTGAAGTTGCCACCGACGGACCCGGATTCACGCATGACGAAACTGTTCAAGAACTGGGGACTGCACTCAGACTCCCCCCGTGGCTGGAAGGGGACCGAAAGCAGATTGATTGGACCGCTCGGGATGGCCCGAGCCTATCCCGGAACTCTCGACGGGACCCCTGTTTTCCTGGGCTGTAGCGACATCGATCCCCATATCCCGCTGGAGCGTGTGGAGGAGAGTGCCGTCGTCTTTTCGGACCTCGGCGCCGAAGTCACCAAAAGCATTTATCGGGGAATGGCCCACACGATCGTCCAGGATGAGATCGACCATGCCCGTAGTCTCGTGCACCGTGTGATTCGGAACACCCAGAGCAGGCCGACTACGTGACCCGGTTCGGGCAACCGTCACGGGCTCCAAAAACAGCCCGCATCTCCTTTACAACCCTATGGCGCCTAACCCGTCCGACGCGACGCGGTGGAGCGCTGCTTGATGGCCGGCGGCGTGCCGCCCTTCGCCTGAGGGACATCCTTCATTTTCGAACCGGAGGGCCTGGTGTGCAGTAACGACCGCGTGTTAAATCCGCATTTGCGGCACATCTTCGCCCGCATGGAGATTTCGAATTTGCAGGATGGACACGGAATAGTCTCGGCCATGGCGACGCCTCGGTTGGTTGTGGAACACCTGATGACCGTCCGTATCGGGCCCCTGCTGCTCTCGATTCACATACCCGGCGCGGGCTGACAGGTTGCCTTGGCACCGGTTCGCACATACCGCAGTGGCGTTTGTGAACCTCTGACCAACTGCGGAACCGAAGTTGCTCGGCAGGTTTGTTCCCTTTTTACCGGTCGACGCCGCAACGACTTTGCGCAATCGGCGACCGGGTGAGGCATTCCGCCTCACGAATCTTCTTTGTATCAGGGTATGAAAAAGCTTTACGCCGGCAACTTCTCGTGGAATCTCACTGACAGTGATTTGGAGAAACTTTTTGCCGAGTACGGGACCGTAGAATCTTGCGTAGTGATCAGCGATCGGGAAACCGGCCGCTCTCGCGGATTCGGATTTGTAGAAATGGACGATGCCGGGGCCGAAGCGGCCATGGCCGCGCTTGACGGATCCGACCAGGACGGACGTCAAATGCGCGTCAACGAAGCCCAGGACAAGCCGCGGGGCGGAGGCGGTGGCGGACGCTCCGGTGGCGGAGGCGGCGGCGGAGGCGGCCGCTGGTAGGTGTCCCAGCAATTGCGTCCCAGCAATTGCGTGACTCAGTCGCGTGACCCGATTGCGTGACTCAGTCGCGCACTAGAAGCGGCCTCGGAAAATTCCGTGGCCGCTTTTTTTGTGAGCTGAAGTCAGGTCAAGTCCTCCGCCTTGAGATCCCGATCGGCGGGGACTATGTTTAGTCTTGTAGCTGGGTTAAGCTCAAAGACAGGGCCAAGACAAAAGTCAATATGGACAGAAGAAACTTCCTAAAGACCGGAGCGGCGCTGTCGTCTGCGGCCATCCTTCCGGGGTCGGTTCTGGCGGAGGCGACGAAGCGGGAAAATGCTCTGAAGTTTCCCCAACCCATTGGGCATCGAATGGTCGGCGGAGTCAAGGAGTTCGAGATTTTCATCGACATCGCCGAGATCGAGTTCGCTCCTGGCATGCGGCTGCACATGCTGGCGTTCAATAACCAGGTGCCGGGCCCGGAAATTCGCGTCAATCAAGGAGATAACGTTCGAGTCGTCTTTAAAAACAAGACACAACTCAACCACACGATTCATTGGCATGGTCTACACGTGCCCTGGCGAATGGATGGAGTTCCCTATGTAACACAAATGCCGGTCATGCCAGACCAGGAGTTCGTCTACGAGTTCACGGCCGAACCCTATGGCACGCACTTTTATCACTGCCATTGGGGTACGCTGCTACACATGCAGTCGGGAATGTTTGGCAGCTTTATCATCGAAAACCCGGATGATCCGATTCAGAGCGCCTTTCCGTATGAGCGGGAGTATTCTCTGATTTATTCCGCGCACGACGTCAATTTCGTTCGCTTGGAATTGAACGGAATGCTCGAACGCATGAAGGAGAGGATGTATCTCATGCGAAACGGCCGGTTCGACAAGGAGCGGTTCGCTCTTTTCGACAGCAAGGATGAGTTCATCGATGCGGTCGCGAATGGCTACCAACCGCCCTACGTCGTCAACCGGCGGGCGCCGTCGGACTTGCCCCAGCCGAACTGGTTTACCGTAAACGGCAAGTCCTATCCGTCAACGCCGAACCTGTATATCAATGAAGGCGAAACCATTCGTGTCCGGCTGATCAATGCCGGGACCGAAGAACACTATCTGCACCTGCACGGCCATGATTTCTGGCTGGTCTGCGACGATGGGCTACCCGTACCCCAGCCCTGGCAGATGAACACCGCCCGTCTGAGTCCGGGAAAAACGCTGGACATCATCATCGAGGGCAAAAATCGGGGTCTGTGGACCTTTCACGACCACGATACCCGGCGCGTCACGAACAATGGCCTGTATCCCGGCGGGAATCTCCTGGTCCTGGCCTACGAAGACCTCCCTGCAGCCGAGCGTGTGGTCGGACCCATGAACGCCATGGCCATGGACATGGCGCCCGAGACCATGAATATGTTAC
>CAYXSE010000279.1:0-4496 GCA_964466675.1 uncultured Rhodothermales bacterium
GTCGTCTGGGATCATGAACGCGGAGGTCGAGAAATTGTGATGGCCTCACGGCAGACGAACAACATGCAGTTCGACGGCTTCATGCCAGCGGCGCTGTTTGTGACCAATCTCTACGACGACGAGATCGAGGTTGGCGGACACACCTTGTTCGGTGTAACACATCCGGACGCCATCGAACACTACGATTTCAAACTTGAGGGCACGACAAGACAGGACGGCCGCGAGGTGTATTCCATCTCTGTTCAGACCAAAAGCAGCCTCACGAGTGGATTCCAGGGTACCGTGGTCGTCGCAGACAGCGTCTTCGCGATGCTTTCGGTTGACCTTCGGCCGAACGACACCTTCATTTTCCCGCCGCCCATCCAGTTTTTCCACGTTTCGTTCAAGCAGCAGTACCTGCCCTACGGCGAGGATCAGTGGTTACCAGCAGATTTTCGATCGGAATTGGACCTGAAGGTGGGCCTCCGCCGACTTCTGGAGTTTCCGGTTTTCCGAATCCGGCAGTTCTCTCGGCTATCCAACTACGAGATCAACATTACGCTGGCGGACTCGCTCTTCGATTCTGACGAAATGGTGACCGTCGATTCGGTGGCCGTCGCCGCCGATGGTCTTCTGGAGGCCTCTGGCATGGCGGTACCGCTCACGGCGCGGGAGGAGGTGGCGTACAACCAGATCGATAGCACGAAGACCATCGAAGAGGCGTTCCGGCCAGGCGGGGTCATGGGGCGTGCGGCCCGGATATCGGCCGGCGGCGATGACGACATTTCTTCCAGGGGTTCGGGAGTTCTGGGCTTCCTGGACATATCTCCCTCCATTTGGTACAATCGCGTGGAAGGATGGAGCCCGGGGGCGAGGTTCTCTGTCGGGGCCGATGTGCGCCTGAGCGCGCGTGTTGGCTACTCCAGTGGTCTGAAGCAGTGGTTCCAGGGGTATCGGGTGGAATACCGGCATAGGCGACTGCGAATCAGGGCGGAATGGGACGATCGCGTACGGCCTACCTATGACTCCTGGACACGCAGCCAGATTGAAAACTCGGTCTCGGTCCTTATGGGGCGGCCGGACTACTTCGACTACTTCCGCTCCGAGACTGCCAGGGTCATCGTCCGACTCCGAGGCACTGGCTGGCTGCCGTCCGCCGAGGTGACGGTGCAAAGAGAGGACGCGTCCGCGGAGGCCACATCCGCCACCTTCAGATTTCGTGGCGACGCGCCTGTGACCAGCAATCCGGGCCTCCCGGACACCCGTGTCGGATCGGTTTCATTGAGAACATGGGTCGGTTCGAAGCCCGATCCGTTCGGAATCGCCGGCAGTAACTGGGCGGAGCTCCTTGTGGAGAAAGCCTCATCCGGGTTCCTGGGCGGTTCAGAAGACTTTTCGCGGGCCCAGCTAAGAGCGACGTGGCACATCGACACGTTCTTCCGCCGCCGGCTACTTCCGCAAGGTTTGGACATCCATATCGCACTGGGGGCGTCTCAGGGAAGAATTCCGGCGCACCGACTTTGGGTGGTGGATGGCAACAACAAATCTTCGCGCCCGGGGAGCCTGAGGACGCTGGAGGGACGCCCATACATAGGCGATCGGACCGTGCTGGTCGCGTGGGAGCACCACTTCAGAACGGTGCTCTTCGAGCGCCTTGGCTGGCGATGGGCCGTCGACCGCGGCCTCGGTATCATCGCGTTTGGAGGACATGGTCGATCCTGGCTTCGCGGTGAAAACGCGGCAGGTGAGCCGGGAAGTCCGACCGGCTGGTCGCCGAACATAGCGGAAGGATGGCACCACGAGGTGGGCCTGTCACTGAACGGCGTACTAGAGATGCTCCGCTTGGACGTGGCCAGGAGGCTGGATAAGCCCGGTTGGGCCGTGGGCTTCGGTGTCGCGCGGCTGTTCTAGCCGGTTTCGACGGGGCGTGCCGGGTCCGTGATCCACTCGCTCCACGAGCCGGGGTACAAGCGCGCTCCAGGGAGTCCCGCAACCTCCATCGCCAGCAAATTGTAGGCTGCCGTCACACCAGATCCGCAATAATGGACCACTTTCTCGGGTGCGCCCAACCCCAAGAAGCGATCTCGGAGGGCCGAGGCCGGCTGAAGACTCCCGTCTTTGCCAATGTTCTCCTGGAATGGCCGCGAAATAGCTCCCGGGATGCGGCCGGCGATGGGGTCTATGGGCTCGGCTTCCCCCCGGTACCGCGCTGGGGCTCGGGCGTCGACCAGCGTCCATGTCGAATCCAGGACATCTTCAGCGGCCACGACCATTTCCGGATGAGGTACACCCGGGTAGGCGTCTACGGGTTCGAGCCTGGATTCAGCTTGAGACAACCCACCACCTGATGCCGTCCAGGCCGCGAACCCTCCATTCAGGACGGCCACGGCGGTATGGCCCAAGTACCGGAGATTCCACCACAACCGAGCGGCAAGGGGTCCCGGACCATCGTCATAGGCCACGATCTGGGAGGTTGGTCTGACGCCCCAGCGGCCCAGCAGCTCGCAGAACGGGTCGAATTCGGGTAGTGGATGGCGGCCAGCAATGCCGGGCTGAAGGGGTCCAGAAAGATCCTCTTCGAGATGAGCGTACAGGGCACCGGGAATGTGGGACTCTGCGAACGCCCGTCGGCCGTACCCCGAGTCAGCCAACTGAAACCGGCAATCCACGATGACCCAGTCTTCTCGGCGACGGGTGGCCAGTTCGGAAACGGAAATGAGGGTCTGAAACACGTGGGTATTCGCTGATTCTCGGGCAAGATAGAGCCCCGGAGCTTTGCCTTTGGACGGGTGGGCCGATAGCTTTCGGGTCGGACGCAAACTGGTGTGATGGCCTCGACAAAAGGAGTGAAGCGAGAGAAGGCCGCGAGTGGCCAAACGCCGCTGATGCGCCAGTACGACCGCATCAAGGAGCGGCATCCGGGGACGATTCTCCTCTTTCGGATGGGGGATTTCTACGAGACGTTCGGGGAAGACGCACACACGCTGCACCAGGTACTCGGAATCACCCTCACCAAGCGTTCCAACGGGAAGGCGGCCGATATCCCTCTCGCGGGATTTCCGTACCACGCGGTGGACAACTACCTCCCCAAACTCGTCGCGGCCGGCTTGCGCGTGGCCGTTTGTGAGCAGTTGGAGGACCCCAAGCAGGCCAAGGGCGTGGTCAAGCGGGGCGTGGTCGAAGTCGTGACTCCCGGAGTCTCTCTTTCAGATCGGCTGCTCGACCCAAAGCGCTCTAACTATCTGGCGGCGGTTCATTTCTCGGGCGAGCACTCGGACGACCCCGTGGGCGTGGCCTGGGTCGATGCCTCCACGGGAGAGTTCTGTGCTACCGAGAGCCCGCGATACCAACTGAACGAGGTCCTACAGACCGTTGCTCCGGCGGAGGTCCTGGTCGACGCCAAGCGGAAGTCGCTCTTGCCTTCAGGGGCTTTTGTGGTGACCCAGAGAGATGATTGGATCTTCACGACCGAGTTCGCCTCGGAGACCCTGCTTCGCCATTTTCGGACCCACTCTCTGAAGGGATTCGGAATCGAGGACCAACCGCAAGCGGTGGTTGCCGCGGGCGTCGCCATGCACTACCTGGCCGAGACACAGCAGGGTCGGTTGCCGCACATCAGCAAGTTGACTGCGCTGCCGAATGACGGACACATGGCCCTGGATCCCCAGACCAAGCGGAATCTGGAGCTTGTCGCCCCCATGCACGGGGGAAAGGAGGGGTCGCTGATCGGGGTGTTGGATCAGACGATGACGCCGATGGGCGGCCGGCTGCTCAGAAACTGGATCGTGCGTCCTCTCAAGGACCTTCCCACTATTCACGAGCGACTGAGCGCGGTGGGAGCGCTCAAGAGCGAGCCGAGACTGAGGTCAAGCCTTCGCGGAGCGCTGAAGCCCGTCGGAGACCTTGCCAGAATAAGCGCGCGCGCAGCGACGGGGCGTGCGAACCCCCGAGACCTCCAGCATCTGCTCAGTACCCTGGATGCCATCGGCCCACTAAAAGGAGAGCTCCAGGCTTTTTCTTCGCCCACATTGTCCGTTCTGGGGGAGACGCTCGACCCCATGCCCACCCTTCTGGACCGGCTCAAGGCGGCCTTGGCTGATGAAGCGCCGGCTACCCTGAAGGATGGTGGCGTGATTCGGGATGGGTTCGATCCCGAACTGGACGAACTCAGAGGTCTGGCGCGATCAGGAAAGGATTGGCTGGCCAAGATGCAGAGGGAAGAGTCCAAAAGCACGGGTATTCCGTCACTAAAGGTGGGCTACAACCGGGTGTTCGGATACTACCTGGAGGTAACTCATGCCCACCGCGAAAAAGTCCCGGAGACCTACATCCGGAAGCAGACGCTGGTTAACGCGGAGCGGTACATCACTCCCGAATTGAAGGAGTACGAAGAAAAAATCCTGACGGCAGAGGACAAAATTTCTTCGCTGGAAGCGGAGATCTTCGCCGCGCTGAGGCAGCAGGTGGCCGATGAAACGCCCGCGATCCAGGTAAACGCGCACCTCTTGGCCACTCTG
>CAYXSE010000280.1:0-4442 GCA_964466675.1 uncultured Rhodothermales bacterium
TTCTTCCAACTTCAAGTCGTTCTCCGACATCCAAACTTGGTCTTGCTCTGACATGATGGTTCCTCTTTTCCCGCCCCCCGGCTGGCCGTCTCCGGACAGCGCCGTTCTACCTTAAACTATGAGTAGGAAAGTGTCCCATCATGATAGGCACAGAGGGCAGTTTGCGCCGGATCCAACTATCCAGTTCATCGAAGATGCCTTTGGCCTCCGCTAAGCGGAAGTAGGTCATCCAGCCCCGAAGGACTGGAGTCAGCTCTTCGATAAGACGCAGGACGCTTTGTCCACGTCCCCGTCGGAAGTGACCCTTCAGCTTGTGCTTCAGACGCACAATCGATTGCCGGGCCACTTTCAGGCGCGGCTGCATGTGCATCGTCATCGAGTAGCCGAGAAACGTGCGCTCCCACGGCCGGGCTACGGCGCTCTTGGCGGCATTAACCTTCAGACGAAGTTTCTCTTCCAGGAATCGGGTCACCGAGGCCATCACCCGTTCTCCGGCTGCCTTCGACCGCACATAAATATTGCAATCGGGATAGGGGCGCCGGGCGATCCCAAGAGATCCCCGGCGAGCCCCTCCCACACCACCGGGCGTACGGGTCCGTACCACGGCGCGACCGTTCATACGGTGTCGCACTGTTTGTCAAGATGTTCAAACGGGGGCAGTGGACGACTTTCGGAGAAGCCTTCGACGAAGAGATTCACGCACTCTATGGAGACGAATCCAACGAGATTTTCGCGTCGGGCTGGTTTCGCCACGCTGGAGACACAGAGTTGAACGGCTTGGCGCGATGGGATGGCACAGAATGGCGTCCCATGGCCCCACTACCTGTCCCAGTCGATCTAGACGCCGTCAGGGCGTTCGCGAGGGATGCCAACGGACGCCTCATCGCGGTTGGAGTGGATAGTACGGGCGTGGGTTTCGTGGTAAGATGGAATGATCCGGGATGGACAGTTCTGGCAACGATCGAAGGTGCTATTTCTTCGGTTGTGTTGGCCGCAGATGGCACCCTCGTCGTTGGGGGCCATTTCGACACCGCGGGATTGAGACATGTTGCCCAACTCGTTGGGTCGGCACTTGTCGCGATGGGAGGCGGATTCCAGGCGCGCCCTAGGGCGCTCGTTGTGCACCAAGGTCAAGTTGTTGCCCTGGACAACACGTTCAGTCTTGTTTCTGGCTCCACCAGCCAGGCGAGGCGTTGGAACGGCTCGACTTGGGAAGCCATGGACGCTGGGTTCACAGGGGAGCGGAATTCTGCGAGGTATCTGGGTGTGGATCAGGACGGCAGACTTTATTCTGCAGGAAACTTTCGCTGGGCCGGTCTTGCCGAAGCTCACGGTCTGAGCCGGTGGGGAGGGCGGCAGTGGGAGCCGGTGCCCGGCCTATCCGGAGAGTTGGGCCGGTTAGGGGAATACCTGGGCGCAGCCCCGGAATTCTGGTCGCCGGGCAGTCCTGTTTTAGCGGTCGCCCCAACGGGGACACTTTACCTCGGACTCGCTTCGGAACTGGTGTACGCCGGAGGCACCATCGCCTCAAACTTCATGGTGTGGTCTCCTGACGGTCCGGCGGCGGAGGCCGGCCAACCGGGACTGCCGGCCGCCCGCTATTCTGTCTACCCGAATCCCACAACAGGCCTGGTCCGAATTTTCGGAGGCCCCACCCCCATCCGGGTTTCAGTCTTCGACGCGCTGGGTCGTCGTTTCGGAGTCATCGAACTCGAGCCTGGCGATTCGGAAATAGCCCTGCAGCTACCGGTAAGGGCTCGTGGAGTCTATTTTCTGGTCCTGGACCTTGGCGACCGTCGGCAGACGCTGCCAGTCGTCGTTCGTTGAAGCCCTCCCGATTCTATCCTGCTTTGTCGCGGAGACGCGGACTAAGCTTGGTTCGTGCGTCCATCAGGATTTTTGCGGCTTCCGCCGATCTGCCGGCTCTCCTTAGCGCCTCGACGAGTTGGCGTTGGAGCAATTCCCCGTTCTGTCTGGTGGACCGCAGCCGGAGGTAGAGACGATCGATGAAGGCTTCCAGTTCGTTGGCCTGCTCCGCGAGGGTCAGTCGTTTGAGGAACGCGTCATGATGATGAGGCTGCAGGGTCAGCACCCGGTCGTACGCCGCGTCGGCTTCTGACGGTCGTCCTGAATCTAGAAGCGCGTCCCCGAGGGCGAGGTGTGCACCGGCGTACCCCGGCGCGAGGACCAGGATGTTTCGCAGTCGGTCGATGGCCCGTTGCGTGAGCCCCAGGCGGAGCTCGCGTTGTGCCATCAGTACCGCAAACCGGGGAGAGTCGAGATTGTTTTTCTCCGCCTCCGAGAGGACCATCGCCACGAAGGTGGGGTCACACTCCGCTTCGAGTCTGCTGATGAGCCCCGATATGGCCTTTCCTGCCCTCCGTCCCAGTTGTACGCGAGTTTGTTGAAGCCACATGTGCCGAGGGTCGCCCGATTGTTGGGCTCTCTCGGTACTGATGGCGGGACTCCGCACGGTCAGCAGTGCGAGACGCAGTCCCTGGTCATACTCGGAGCAGGCAAGGGACGACTCGATCTGCACGGTGCCCATCCGGAGTCTCGCCCTCGCACCTCTCGCGCCTTCGGAGACGGCACGCTCATATGCTGCAACAGCTTCGGAACGGTCTCCTGCAGCCCAGGCGGCGTCTCCGAGCTTCAGCCACAGACCTGGCGAGGCATCGCTCCGGCCCCCGATCAGTCGACTGTACAAGGCCTGGGCGGCCATCCACATTCCCAGGCTGTCCATTACGGCGCCGAGATGCAGCCGAGCCTCAAGGCTGTCCGGGAAGCGATCACCCAACCACCGCGCACTCACGCCAGCTTCGGGCCACGACCCCTGGACCATGTGGGAGGTCAATCGGAGCATGCCCGCCACATATATTTGCCCCGCCGCAGACTGGAGCGTGTCGTACGCGGCACGCGCTCGATCCCAATCACGGTCTCTGGCATAAACGGCGCCAACCAACTCGATCGGGGCGGCCTCGGAAGGATGCTGCCGCCGGACTGCCCATAACAATTCTAGAGCCTGCTCGGTTCGGAATGAAGCCGTCCAGATATCAACCAATAGCAGCGAGCCCTCGAGGTGTCCGGGGTTCTCCGAGACGAGGGCCACAAGCAGTTCTTCCGCCATTGCGTGCCCCCCCTCCGCCAGATACGTCTGTGCGACAGCCACCCCTACGTCCGGATCCTGTTCCAAGGTATAGAGGAATCTGAGGGTCTCGGCCAGTTCTTCGACCCGATCTAGCGTTGCCTGCGCGAGGGCCAGGGCTCGGAGGAATTCCGGACGTCCAGGAAAAACGCCTGCGGCCCTCGATGCTGCGTCCGCGAGTGTCTGCCAGCGCTCTCCCTCAAGAAGAACAGACACGTACTGGGTATGACCGTACAGAGAGTCGGGAGCGTACACTACCGAACGTCGCGCAAGGTCGGCTGCGGTATCTAGATCCCCGAGCCCGGCAGCACGTTGGGACTCGAGAACAGCGAGTCGGCTGATTCTCACACGGACCAGCCCCACTTCGATGCCTGTGTGTGGGCCCGAGGCTTCCAGGCCGCTCAACAGAGCCAGTGCCTGTCCCATCCGGGAATCCCGTTCCAGAATGAAAGAAAGAGTCCATATCACTTCAGGATGTTCCGAGTTGGCACTTGTAAGAGCTTCCCTGGCGCCCACGAGGTCGTCCATGGCAAGTCGAGCCATCCCGAGGCGTGCTGACAACATGGGGTTCGACTTGTTCGTCGCCCATGCGCGCGCCAGATGAGGTTCGGCCGCAGACAACCTTCCGGCGTCGAAGAGTTCCATTCCCAGCACCAGGGAGGCGTCCTGTGCGTCAGCCGATCCAGCCCCGAGGAGCGCACCAACCAGCACGATCACGCTGGGGGTCAGTACATCGCGATACATACCCGCCGTACACCTATACTCGAAGAGTGTTTTCCCGACCTCATGGAGTATGCTCCGCCCCACAGTTCCACTTTTTGTTATAGTAGCGATTCCAGGCGGAGCGTGTACATCTGGGGCGAAGCATGCCCCCTCCCCAGTGAACAAGAAATATCGGTTTCACCGCTGGTTGCTCGCCGTGCTGGTGTTGGCTTTGGGCCATGGTGAGGTCACTACGGCTCGCGCCCAGGATGGAGGCAGAAGGACCGGCATGCAAGTGGGTGCCGTCCGCATCACAGGGTCAGCGGGCGTGATGGCTGAGGGTTACTCCGCATCGGGCATCGTGCCCAGGCGGCCTGGCCAGTCTGGTAGGGTGTATGCGCGGGCCGCGGCCGATGCTTACGGGTTTCGATACAGGCTGGACCTTCTCCTCTCCACAGAGCAATCCCGATTCCGCCAGCAGTTCAACAAGGCGAAAATGCGTGTCGATCGCTCCTGGTGGACCCTGTCTGTCGGAGACAATACGCCGAGGTTTTCCCGGTATGGTTTGAGCGGCACGTCTATTCGTGGAGGCTTG
>CAYXSE010000281.1:0-4426 GCA_964466675.1 uncultured Rhodothermales bacterium
CCGGTCAAGACCGTTAAATCCAGGCTTTTCACGGCCAGGATGCGTCTTCGAGAGATCTGTATGGGTCGTGGAATTTCTGTATCAGGCGGGTGACGACAGTGGACGAATCAATGGATGCGCTACTTCAACAGGAATTCGATGGCGAGAACACGCCGTCAGATTCTGAGCGACTGCGCGAGGCGATGATCTCTGATGCGGCCGTGAAGGCGCGTTATGACGAGTACGGGCTCTTGGGGGGAGCGATTGCGAGCCAGCCCCAATTCAGTCCATCGGCTGACTTTACGGCGAACGTGATGGCGGCCCTCCCCAAGCCTCAGGCTGCAGGAGCCCCCAGGCTTCGTTTTTCAATCAGCGATTTCCTTCTTGGTCCCAGACTGAAGTTGGTCTACGCTTCGGTGGCTGGAATGCTGATCGCTACTGCGGCTATGTTTTCGCTCGACCAGGATGTCCCGATATCTGCGGCAAGCGGGTCGATGGTGACGGAGATTCTGGAGCCCTTGGAAGCAATCGAAGTCGGTGGCACCAGGGTGCTTGCGTTACCCGAGACTGAGGCATTGATCCTCGAATTCGAGGGGGCAGCCGAGTTGGAGTTCATCTATGACTCCCAGGCCCAGACGGTAACCGGCGTGACATGGTCGGGTAGTGCGGTGACGGTCGTAGCGGATGCCGGGCGCCTGATGGTCACCAATACAGGGGTGGGTGAGGTCCGGGTGGAACTGACCAAGGCTTTCGATTCGGAAATCCGGGTCACCGACGCGCAGGGTGAGGCGGCGATCATAACGCTGCCAAGCGCCTATTGAACGCGATGCCAGGCTGCGGCCGGTGGCCGCCTCTGGTCGAGGAAAGGAGGGAGATTGAATGACGGTTGTGCACGTCGCGGTGAGCATTCTCCCGGTTCTGTTGTTCTTGGCGGGGTTGAGAATATTGGACAGCTACAAACTGGTCAAGGTGTGGGATCTCCTCACCGCGATCGGGGCCGGCTGTCTGGCTGCCGGAGGTGCCTTCCTGGTGAACACCTGGCTGACCGGGGTACTCGACCTGGATGGGAGGACCTTTCAGCGATATCCCGCGCCCGTAGTCGAAGAACTGCTCAAGGCCATCTTGATAGGCGTCCTGTTGGTCCGGCACAAGGTGGGATTTCTGGTCGATGCCGCTATCTATGGCTTCGCGGTAGGTGCCGGATTCGCGTGTGTCGAGAACATTTTCTATCTCGGCACAAGAGATGCTGGTTTATGGACGTGGGTTGTCCGCGGCTTCGGGACCGCCATCATGCATGCGGGGACTACGGCCCTTCTGGCCTTGATCACAAAGGTTTTGGTCGATCGGAAGCGAGGATTTCGGGTCTGGCTGCTTCTCCCGGGTCTCGCGGCCGCGATCGCCGTTCACTCGGTGTACAACCATTTCCTCCTGCCACCACTGGTAGGGACTGTTGTCATCTTTGTGACACTTCTGCTCCTCGTGTCGCTTGTTTTCGCCAGAAGTGAGGCCGCTACGCGCGATTGGATATCCGCCGGATTCGACGCCGATCAGGAACTGCTCCAGCTCATCACCTCCGGCACGATCACAGATACCCGGATTGGGCGCTATCTGGCCGAATTGAGGACTCGTTTTCCAGGCCCCGTGATCGTGGACATGTTGTGTTTGCTGCGGCTGGAGATGGAGTTGTCGATTCGGGCGAAGGGAATGTTGATGATGCGGGAGGCCGGATTTGAGCCGAAGCCCGACGAATCTACCCGAGCGAAAGTGGCCGAGGTCGGATTCCTGGAGAAGAGCATCGGCCGAACCGGCATACGGGCCATCCATCCGTTCAGGCGCACCGAAGGGCGAGACCGATGGCAGCGGGGGGCGCTGGGATTGGACTAGTGCTGCGGAAAACATTGATTCCCTCAAGTATCCGAACCACGTCCTATGGCTCCTGAACAGAAGCAGCGCGATATATTTCTGGGGGGAGAGGGCGACTCCTGGTTTCGGAGAAATGTCCAAACCTTGGACAGCCGAGATGATTTCGGGGACGTCAACGTTTTCCTGCCGCTGGTTCCGAGCCAAGCCCGGGTGCTCGAAATCGGGTGTGCTTACGGAAAGAAGCTGGCCTACCTGGGGGAGAAGTGCCCGCGTTCGGCTCTTTCAGGAATTGACCCGTCCTCGGCCGCGATCGAGGAGGGACGTAGGCGTTTTCCGGATATAGACTTTCGCATAGGGACGTCGGATCGACTAGAGTTTCCGGATGACTCCTTTGATGTGGTTGTTCTCGGGTCTTGCCTGTATCTAGTCGACCGGAGCGACCTGTTTCGGACCATCGCGGAGGTAGACCGAGTAACACGGTCCGGCGGAATGGTTTGTATTACGGACTTTGACGTGGCGGTGCCCTGCAGCAATGCCTATTCACACAAGCACGGCGTGCGTTCATACAAGAATACGTACGCTCGATTCTTCACGGGCGGCGGACACTACTCGCTGATCCGCAAAGTGAGCCACCCGCCCGCCTCTCCCGAGTTCGGTCCACACGCCGATGATCGGTTCGCAACCTCGGTGTTGCACAAAGAAAACCTGACTGAGGTTTATCGGGCGTGCGTGGCCACCCTCGGAACCGTCTCTGGAATCGAGGCGGGGCCGGACTCTCGGTGAATCTGTAGGCAAGTAGGCAAAGGCACCCATGGCTCCCTAAAGAGCTTTGGCGGCGGCCCTGCCCGCCCAGCGCCCGGTGGCAAAACAGGCCGTCAATAGGTATCCGCCTGTCGGAGCCTCCCAATCGATCATCTCACCGGCGCAGTAGGTGCCGGGAATGTCTGTGAGCATCAGAGATTCATTTAGTGCGTGGAAGGGGACACCGCCTGCGGTCGAGATGGCCTCGTCAATGGGGCGAGGTCCATTGTGTTCGATGGGAAGTGCTTTGATCAGAGCGGCCAGCACAGACGGGCTGTCCGGCAATGGACGCCCAAATTCCTGCAACAAGGCCATGTGCACCCTTTCCAATCGCAGCGATTTTCGCAGATGGTTGGTTAGGCTGGCCCTTCCTTGAGGACGGGCAAGCCTCGCCGTGATTTTCTCGACGGTCCAATCTGGCAACAGATCAAGTGCCAGAGGTGAGCCATCCCGCACATATCGCGAAATGGTGTACAGACCGCCACCCTCCAAACCGCGAGAGGAAATCATCGCTTCGCCGCGCGAAACGTGACTCCCAGCGTGCAACGCGATGCCTTTGACCGCTTGCCCGAACAGCGGCGTCATGTGTTCGGACCACGTTACCGACAACCCGGTATTGGCAGGCTGAAAGGGGGTCACCTGCACTCCCATGGCAGACAGGTGTCCTGCCCAACCTCCATCAGACCCCAGCCTTGCCCAGCTCGCGCCCCCCAGCGCCAGAACGGTGACTCTTGGGGACCGGGATTGTGGCCCATCTGGAGTATCAAACAACAGCCCGCCATCCTTCCAGCCTTGCCAGCGCCAGCGAACTTGTCGCTGCACGCCCAACCCATCCAATCTCTCCAACCACGCCCGCAAGAGAGGTGAAGCTTTCATCGCAGTAGGAAAAACGCGGCCCGTCGACCCAGTGAACACCTCTTGTCCCAGCCCTTTCGCCCAGGCCTGTATGGCCTGGGCATCAAAGGCTTCTAGGATCGGACGGAGACGAGGGCCGGCCTCGGTGTAGGCCGCCAGAAGCGTCTCTAGGGGTTCATCCTTGGTGAGATTGAGCCCCGACCTACCAGCCATCAGGAGCTTGCGTCCAAACGAGGGCTTGGCGTCGCAGATCAGGACGGATTTACCGGCGCGCGCCAACTCTTCGGCGGCCATCAATCCTGCCGGACCTGCCCCGATGACGACAGCATCGTTCATATAGAGATGGTGCGAACTATGCCGGCAACATCCATCAAGTTACTAGTGCTGGCATTACGTGGGGAGCCACATCCACTGCGAAGTGTGCGGTCATGGCAGCGATGAGGCTCCATTTCCAACAGTTCGGCCAGGCACATCTTCCACCCCGGACAACACGTGGTCCGGGTGATCGAACGTGTTCGGGATGCGCTCGGAAAAGGGGCGGAGCGGGAATCCCTCGACGGGCCGGTCCATGACGTGCATCTGCATTCTAAGGTCAGGCATATCGTCAGCGGAAACGCCGCTGGGGCCCAAGTGACGAAACCCATCCCTTTTGAGCGCAGGGACCCGGTAGGGCGTGGGCAGGATAACGACTGAGGTCACTGTCAAGCGTGACGCCCCGACCAGTTCAAGGTTAATTCGCGCCACCCAGTGAATCGCCTCTGCATGGAGCTCGTCGAGCCACTTCCCGTCGGTTGAGATCCCTTCCCGCAATACTCCTTCGTCTTCCCATACTCGAACGCGGAGTCGGGCCAAAGCGTCAAGCGAAAGGCGATCGTCTGAGGAGAGCTTCTCAATTTCGATCATCTGGACTTGCAACTTGCTTGTTGGC
>CAYXSE010000282.1:0-4418 GCA_964466675.1 uncultured Rhodothermales bacterium
CGGACACCTCGATTTCTACTTCCCGCTCATCCAGTTCACCATCGGCCAGCATCTTGGCGAATCGCTCCCTGGTCTTCGAACGCATTTCAACTTCAGAAGCCGGTTCCGGTGTGGGAACTCGCGCCACGCCACTCAAGGCAACCGGCCGCACCGACTCCCTGGCGGGAGCCGGTGCGGCCGGGATCAAGAGGTCCAGGATGCGATTATCGGCGAGGGATTTTGCTCGGGCTTGCACGCTGGTCGTGTGCTCCTCCCGGACCATGTTGACCGCGAATTCGGTCAGGTCACGGATCATGCTTTCTACGTCTCGACCCACGTAGCCGACTTCGGTGAACTTGGTCGCCTCGACCTTGATGAACGGAGCTCCCGCGAGGCGGGCGAGCCTTCGGGCGATTTCCGTCTTCCCGACCCCGGTCGGGCCGATCATAATGATGTTGTTGGGCATGATTTCGTCGCGCATTTCAGAGGCAGCGTTCAGCCGTCTCCACCTGTTGCGAAGCGCGATGGCCACGCTCTTTTTCGCCTCTGTCTGCCCGACGATGTAAGTATCCAGTTCCGCGACGATCTGTCGAGGCGTCAATTGATTCATGCTCTAGAACTCTCTTTTTCTATCATCTGGAGCCGGTGGGGCCCCAATGTTTGCTAGTATTCTGATTCGCTCCCGGGCAGGTCTGCATCATTTTCATGCTCCTCCCTCGGGGATCTCACCGCCTCCCTAACTCGAATGACGTCCGGGTGTTTTTCATTTACCATGAGAACTGTGTAGTCATGGGGAAATCCACGCCTTTTTTCCAGCCACACGGCACCGGCATCCTGGAGAATGGTCACCAAATCCTTGGGCTCACCGTCTTCGGCGAAAAGTGTCTCGGTCATTCGCCTCAGCAACGGCGTCAGGTAGACCTCCTCGTACTGGCCGAAGTACTCGTGGATCAGCTCCAGGGTGCTCAAGGCGCCCGAATCGCCAATCGAGGTGAATTCATGGGGCCTGGCGAAGCCCGTCTCGGTCTCCGGCTCCGCATGGTCCGAAGCGTCGCCCAAGAGTTTTGTGTCGGCAGGCAACAGGACTGTCGCATCCAGGAATGCGTCTGATTGCCCTTGTACGTGGTGTTGCGACGGCGGATTGAGGATGGCGGCGATTACCTGTTTTCCGGCTTGCCTGAGCGATCGGATGAGAGGGACAAACCAGGAGCTCCCGGAAAGCAGGACGAAGGTGGAGAAAATGTGCCGTTCGGCTACCAACTCGGTGGCCTTGATGATGAGGGCCGTCTCAGAATCTGACGGCTGAATTCCCGAGGGCACATGGCATGTTTCGACCGCCACCAAGGCGAGTTCGTCAATCGTCCCTGAAGGACCTGTGTCGCCGAAGTCTCCGAATGCGATCGCTCGAACCGGATCGACCCCGAGGCCGCTTGAGAGGTACTGCCGCAGGCGAGAAATCATCGCAAGAGCCAGTTGACCGGCCTCTCCATTCTCTCCGGGGAGATCTCTCAACAAATTGTCGTAGTCGATGAGAATCACGGCCAAGGGCGCTCCGGAATCAGAGGCGGACGGCCTTCCAAGGCGTGCCATATCAGCGGCTGGACTATGAACCAGCGTCAAGTTCCAGGATAGTTAGGTTCTGGTTTGTGTAGATGCAAATATCAGCGGCAATGGTCAAGGACTCCTCGACGATCTGCCTGGCCGAAAGGTCCGGGCCGTGTTTCAGAAGGGCGCGGGCGGCCGCAAGAGCATAGGATCCACCCGACCCGATGGCGAGGACTTCGTCATCGGGCTCGATAACATCTCCGGTTCCACTAATCAGGAGCAGCGTGTCCCTGGAGGCCACTACCAGGAGGGCCTCAAGCCGTCTCAAGTAACGGTCAGTTCGCCAGTCCTTGGCTAGCTCTACCGCGGAGCGACTCAGCTGCCCGCCGTATTGTTCGAGCTTCTCTTCGAAGCGCTCGAAGAGCGTGAATGCGTCCGCCGTCGCTCCGGCGAATCCCGCCAGAACTTCGCCATTGTGCAGAAGCCGCACTTTCTTGGCCTTGTGTTTCATGACGGTGTCGCCCATGGTGGCCTGCCCGTCCGACCCAAGAGCGATTTTTCCACCGTGTCGGACGCCTACAACCGTCGTGCTCTTGATGAGCGGACGACTTCCAGAATCGAAGACTCCGGTGGAGGATTGTTTTCCTGATTTCAAGCGAAATAATGGTCTGGCGAAGGGGTCTGGAGCGTCACCTGGGCATGGGAATCAACGCCGAAACGATGCGAGCGTTTCCACGATCTCGTCCTGGAGGTCCCGTGCATGGTCTGACGGCAGCGTGTAGTTATTCATCATGATGCTGAATGCGAGCTCCGTTCCTGCCGTTGTGCGAACGTACCCACTGAGACTGGAATGGCCTGTGAGCGTTCCTGTTTTGGCGCGGGCGTTCCCATAAGCCAGGCCGTCGGTCATCCGTGCTTCGAGGGTTCCATCCACACCAGCGATCGGTAGTGATGTCACGAATGCGGTGGTCACCTCGGGATTCTCGTGTGTCCACATATAGGCCAGGAGCTTGGTCGTCATACGCGCGCTCACGTAGTCCATGCGGGATAATCCGGATCCGTCCACCATGCGAAACCGGCTGGTATCAATTTGCGCAGCCGCCATCGTCCTGATCCCTACGTCCCACCCCATTTCGGCGGATCCCGGCGCGGCTTCGGAGGTGGTGTCCGGGAGCGTGGCCCCGATCGTTTTCAGAAGCAGTTCGGCGTAGAGATTCTGGCTGGGTTTGTTGACCGCCATCACGATCTCAGACATCGGAGGCGATTGATGGACGGAAATCGCTCGAAACGCAAATGGGTCCGGCGCAATCGACAGATCGTCGACGTCCACCCCGTGACCGATGACAGCAATTCCCTGGTCGATCAATACCTCTCGTAGGACGTGGACAAAGAAAAGAGTGGGGTTGTGAATCGAAATCGAATGATTCGCTGGGGTGTCTTCTCGAACGAGGGAAGAAAGCACCATGTTGTTGCCAGCCCGTTCTCGAGTGTACGCATTCTGGCGCTTTTCGGTGGAGGAGACCGTCCGACTCGCGTTCCGCGGTGTGACGTAGGTGGTGTTGTGCGGCGCCCATGACATCCTGGTCGGGCCTCCCGGGACCGTGGGTTCCAGGGTGAAGTCCACTACGTTGTCATTGAACGACAGCGCGCTGATTTCCGCAGAATAGTAGTACGGCTCGTCATCCCAGCTCCACCCGGCTCCCAACTGCAGGTCGTCGAGGAAATTGTCGTCGCCGATAATGTCGCCTTGTATGGTTCGGATCCCGGCGGACTTGAGGGCCTCCGCCCAGCCCCGGAATACCTCCGTCAGGTCGCCGTCATTGAGACGCCCGCCGATGACCGGGTCCCCCGATCCAACGACCAAGAGCGGTCCGTACAGGACTCCATCTATCACTTCGCCGCTGGCCAAGAGGGGGGTTTCGTAGTGCCAGGAGGGTCCGAGAAGATCGAGCGCGGCTGCTGTCGTGTAAAGTTTGCCATTGGATGCCGGGAGGAGGTTTTTGCCGGCATTGTGTTCGAAAAGGACTCGCCCGGTGGCCGGGTCAATCACAGAAACCGCGATTTGTGCGTGTTCGAATGCCGGGTTCTCCACGATGGATTCGAGGGCGCGGCGGAGTCGTCGGTCGTTTCGTGGGCCCTTCTGGGCCATGGCCGAACACGGGATTGCCATCGCCAGAATCAGCGCAAGTAGTCTCATGATCTATCGGTTCTCAAGAATCATTCGATCCGGATCAGGGCGGTCCAACAAGACAAATACGTGGTGCATGTCCGCCAGAGGCGCGATGGGCTTCACCCGAATTCGCCATGAGAGGCGGCCGGGGATCGCTTCCATCGTATCAATGACACCAATGGCCAGTCCTGGGCGGAAGATACCGGAGTAGCCGCTGGTCACAACCAACTGTCCAGGTTGCACGGGGTCTGTTCGAGGCACGTGCTCGATCTCCAGCATGTTGGCGTTGTCAAAGTCTCGAGAGATGATCCCATCGGACAGGTGCGGACGGATCTTGACTGGAGTCCGGAAGCCTGGATTCAAATAGGTTTTGACCTGAGCATAATGGCGGGCCACCAGGCTCACGACACCAACCACGCCGCGGGCGTCCACCACCGCCATCCCTTCCTCGACGCCTTCTTCCGCGCCCGCACCGATGACCATGACACCGCGCTGGCGCGTGATATCCTTGCTGACTACCCGTGCCCCGACGCGGCCGCCTGTTACAGAATCTGGGAGCGCCAGCAAATCGCGCAATCGGGCGTTCTCGAGTGAAGCCTCACGGGACAAGGCCACCTGGCTGGACAGTCTGATGTTTTCGATCCTGAGCCGCTCATTTTCATCAAGCGCCCGCATGTACCTACCGGCATTGGCTAGCTCATTCTCGACGCCAGCCGCGATATCC
>CAYXSE010000283.1:0-4372 GCA_964466675.1 uncultured Rhodothermales bacterium
GCAGGATGGACATGCCGCCCATGAAGGCGACGGTGGCGACCGCGCCCAAGAGAAGGTTTGTAAAGACCAATACCCACGTTGCAGCCAGCACGAGGAGAGTGATCCCAGAGAGCCAAGGGCGTTGAAGCAAACGCGCAGTATGGAGAGGAGTCCACCAGACGAACCCCACCAGCAGCCCACCGCCCATCCCGGGCAGAAAGTCCAAGTCCCCTTCAAGGACGACGTTGGCGATGATGACCACCATCCACACGCCGAGGAAGATGAACCCCCGCTTCCAGTTGCCCTTCTTGAATTGCTTTTTCAACTTTCCCATCAGTGATCGTAACGTATTCTCGTCCAGAGTCGCGACATTGCAAGTACGCTCCGTGGTCGTGGAGCAGGGACGAGGCCGACACAAACTGAAGGAGAGATTCGATGAGTGATTCAATCGGAATGATAATGGGAGGCCTTATCGTGGTGCTCCCGGTTGCTTTTTTCATGTGGATTCAGGTCAGGGACCGCGGTGAGAGCGAGAGTGACTGACATCCCGCCACCGCTGGAATCACAAACGCCTCTACGGGATCTACACGGCGCTGGGTCTCAATATCCGCAGGAGGGCCAAGAAGAGGCTCGGCGACACGGCCCTAACCATGTCCGTGTCCACGCATTTGCTCAAGGCTGGAATTTCCGGTTCGGATCCAAATAATCCGAGGAGGACTCCCACGATCGTACTGCAGTCTCACGAAGTCGCTGTCCTTGGTCATGATTACCGCATCAGCCTTCCTGGCTTCTTCAGCGCAGGTGCCAACTGAGCGTCCAGCCAAATTGTCACGCCGCGACGGGTGACACTGAGTGGCCAGGTGACGATTGGGTCTCAGGAAATGCCAAGCGGCTCACTCGAGGTGTTCGTGCAGGACCAAACCGGAGGAATCTGGCTCAAGGGTGTGCCGGCGGACATGCGCCTGCAGGAAGGTCGGAACGTGCTGGCTGTCGGAACTGTCGGTCTTGACTCCGGAGGGAATAGTCTGACAATCGAGTCAGTACAGGTGGACGGGTCGGAATCGTCGGCGGTGGCCCCGCGTGCTGTTTCCTACGCCACACTCGATTTGCGACCATTCATGGGCCTCCTGGTCCGGATGGACGGATACATTATTGAGAAGGCTCAGGACGATCGCGGCATCTATCTCCTACTCGATCGCAGAGGTGAAACGATCTTGGTGCGATTCACCGACTCCATTCGGACCCACAAATCGCCGTTTTATATATCCAGAACGGTGATTTGCGTTTTGCGAACACACTGCGATCGCATTTGAGGCGCGCCGACTCAGGCCCCCGCCTCGACAATTTCTAGCGCCCGGAGCCAGGTATGAACCTGTCTGAACGCGTCCACCTGGACTTGATCGGGCGACATGTCGCCCAGAGCGTCCGATTCGCTGAGAAATGTTCTCACAGTTTGTGGGCCGTAGTCGTCTTCGGTCCGAAACTTGGAAGCGATGTTCTGATATCCGGTTACCACATCCTCGTCCATCAGCAGCCGTTTACACTGCTCCGCGAGCCCAGTCGGACCAAGTTGTTGCGGCCGTCCGGCATTCGTCCTTCGATGGGCAACCACAGCCCATTTTCAAGCGCTATTCGTCCCCCACTAGCTTTGATGACACGCAAGCCCGGAACCAAGACTGGGCGGTTTTTCTTGGTCCTGGCGTCGCCTGGCATCATTAGGTCGATTATGATCGGAATCGCCTCGCCGCCGTCGAGATTGACCCAGCGCCGGAGTTGAAATGGTTTCAGATCATAGTTACCGCGTTCGTAGCCCGCCGTTTCAAGGCTCTCGATCAGCGTGGCGTACTCGCCGCCGGCCAAGGCCTCGGGCGAAAGGTTCAGGTCGACATCAAGAGTGCCGATGTGAGAAGGCTGCGCGTCAGGGAACAAGAGCCATGGCACCGCACCCCCCACGATCACAAACTTTTCCCGGAGGACGCCGAGCACCTGGCCAATTTCAATCAGCACCGCTCTGACGGCTTCAGAGCCGCGCTCATCATAATCACGAGCGAGATCGGGCAGGCTCATCGCGCACCACTCCACATTGGCTCGATTTTGTGCTGGCGGAGATGGCCGGCCGCCTCAATTCCGCGTTCTCCGGAGGCATGGAGATCGAGATACGTCTGCACCAAGCTCGTGCTCCAGATCCCCGGTGCGGCCTCTATTCGGTCGGCGAATATGCCATCATCGGCTGGCTGATCGATGATGACGTTATGACCCCTACCCACTTTTTCCAGGCCCAATTGGTCACGCAAGATCGATGCCCCGGCATCATCTGCATAGAACACCTGGTAGGGATAACGCGCGAACGGTGCGAGCCACCGTGCTGCTGAAAACGATGCCAGCAGCACATGCGCGCCCGGTCCGCCTGAGCTTAGCGCGTTTTTGATCTCCCGTTCAAGGACATCACCGTGCAGCAAGGTGTAATAGTGCTCTCGTAGGAGAGGCCGGGGTTCATAGGCATCTCGCCAGTCGTCCAACAATGGCTTCGCCCCGGTCAGAACCAAGCCCTGCGGACCTAGTTTTGCCCATTCCCGATCCAGAAGCGCCCGACGTACATTGCTCACCTGACCCAGACTGACCCCTGCCGAAGTTTGCAGATCCTTGACTCGCCAGCCTCGCCCAGGTTCGCGTAGCAGGCAACGCAGGATTCGGGCCGCCTTTGGCGAGAAGAGTGAACGTAGCCCCCGCCTTTTCGCTCTACCGTTCGAAGCGGCAGAACGCTCGATGAAAATTATCCCGAATGTCAGTTGACAATTGCCAGCGAAATCCACGAACCCCACCCCAGACTGTCTGCAAATGAGGGCCGATTCGGGCGAAATGTAGGGGGCCAATAAGACAGGATATACCTTGGGGTCGGCGAGTGCGTCTCGATAGTGTCGGTATTCGCCGGGGACCCAGCCCCCATTTGGCTCATACGATCAATATCGGCTTATAAGCCGATATTGGAGCTATGTGATGATGAACTACAAAAACATGGCTCTATCGGCTTTAGAGCCGATAACACACGATATCGGCTCCAGGCCCGGTATCGCGATGCCTTCTCACGATCCCGCTATAGTGGGCCTCTATAATGTCTCGGCCGTTGATCCGAAGGATCCCAGGTCAGTGAGTGAGTTCTGCTGATATCCTTCGGTTACCGTCGAACCCCCGAACGGCGATTCTGGCCCGGTAGGCATAGCCTCATGCAGCCGGCGGAACCCTCACATAGCAAGCGTCGCTGCCATGGAATCAATACGCGCTCTCCCTTGCATCACTGCGAGCGGGTTGATCATCAGTGTCCCGAGGAGGGTTCTCCCTGGCCCACGGGGCGCCCTTTTTCCCTGCTCCCACTTCTCATAGGTGCTGGGCGATACCCCCAGCATGTGTGCCATGGCCGTCTGAGACTGGCGCAGTCCCCTTCTAATGGCGACGAGCAGTTCCGGGAGCGAGTCGTAGTCCCCTTTGGCAATTTCGTTCAGTTCCGACTTTCCTTCTCGCGCCAGTTTCCAGACAGATTTTCCGTCCAGTTTCACTTCGGTAAGAATTGGGCCTTGGTATTCGTATGCGATCGCCGGTTCAATCTCTCCGCTGGCAATCTGCCTTGCTTCGAGCAGGCTCTCTTTTAGTTCATCTAGAAAGGTCATAGCAGCCTCTCTCGCTCCTTTCGTTGGGTTGGCTTTTGGTTTGCCGGGCTTGGTTCAGGGTCCGGCTCCCGCTGTGATTCTACATTTTACTTGAGTGCTTTGATGATCTGCTTCAGGACCGCCTTCTCTGGCGGGCCTATAAATTTCTGTTCCGATTTCAGGTAGAACTGAAACACGGTTATTTTCGAGCCGCTATCGTAATAGTAGATGACCCGGCTTCCGCCACGCCAGTGTATCGTTAGCTTTCTCGCGCCCCCCGAACCCGGGATAAGAGTCCCAACTTTGGGGTTCGCTTGGAGCTTCTGAGTCAGATCGTCCAGGTCATCGACCGAGATTTTCTTCTTCTTCCGTTTCTTTTCAAATGTGCTCCAGTACTCGACTCTCGTGGTGGTATCGGCCTTCCGAGCTGGATTCATAATAGGTACCGTATCACAATGGAGCATTGTTGCTCGCACAATGTGCTACATTCAGGCCTCCGAATGGTTTCACTCATGCCCGAATTCACCGAACCGTATTTCGCGCGCGCCAAGTTGGCGCGCTTTCCCTTCCCATAAACCACGTTCCACATCCAGTCTAACAGCACCTCACAATGGGAGCCATTCCATCCATCATACCTATCTCTGAGCTGCTGCGACAGGACACAGCGGGAGTCATCAAGAAGATGACGTCTTCTTAGCCCGCTTTATTCACGCGTCTCGAGTTTAGGGCTTTCCTCGGCGAGTTGAGAC
>CAYXSE010000284.1:0-4354 GCA_964466675.1 uncultured Rhodothermales bacterium
GGCGATGGCCTGGCCAAGGAATAGCGAGACCAGAAGGGGCGACCCCATTCGGGGCTTTTCGGTAAGCTCATGGTCTGTCAATCCGAGAGTTCTGAGATACCGATTGTAGCGGGTCAAACGGGTCAGCAATCCTTGAAGCCGCTCCGGGTCCGTCTCCTTCCGGCTCTGATATCCGTGCCACATTCTGGCGAATCCCAGCTGCTTTTCCGCCAGGCCAGGGCTGCGGTAGTCGGACCCGCTGCGCCAGGCCATATCCGCCTGCACCAGTTTCCGGGCTCGGTGCATGAGGTAGTGCATGGTCCAGTCTTCGGTCGCCCCTATGACTTTCGCCAGCGTGGCATCGAACAATTTCGTGAGGCCGACAATCGCCTTCCTGGAGACCGCGCGATCATCGCCAAGATCGATGTCCAGATCCGCCGGCAACGAGAGGGGCGGATGGAACGTGACCAGTACCCGCGACCTGAATGTGTGCTTGCGATTGTAATGCAGTCCTACGGGGATGACTACCGGCGGCGGGGCGTCCGCCTTGCGCAACTTCCGGGCGCCGTAATAGAGACGAGACGCTCCGGTCTTCACCTCGGACAGGTGAGGCATATCGTGACTGATCCCTTCTGGAAAGAGCGCCGAATAGGATCCGCCGGCAATCTCCTCAGCCATCCTCCCCAGGCTTCCCTCGTTGGCCTTCATCGTGTCGGCCCGCGAAAGACCGCTCTCGTCCGATGCCCGATAGATCGGGACTGTTCCGAGCCGCTTCATGAGAGGTCCAATCAGCGGCCAGCTCAACAGCCCATGTCTAGCGCCGAACACGATGCGTCCGGGGAACTGAGCGATGATTAGCGCGGGATCGATCAGTCCGTTCGGATGTCCGGCGATGAACAGTCCACCCCGATCCGTGGGAACGTTTTCCAGCCCCTCGACCGCGACCTCCCTGAAGAATAGCCGGAGCATGACCTTGACGAAGCGTCGCAGAGTCTGGTATACGCTGTCGGTCTGGCCGGCCAAGTGCGGTATGTCAGTTGGTGAAAAGTCTGGGTGCATCCACATCGATCACCTCAACATCCTGGACGGCGAACCAGGACTCATTTTCCTCACCCGTACTGCTTTTGTAGGGCATCTCCGGATCGCCCGTCTCGATGTCCACCACATAGACGAGGTCCTTGTGCATGCCGGGGCCCACCTCCACCTGAGCCGAAAAATCGGCCACTCGACCAGAGACGGTCCCCAGGGTAACACCCTCTCTTGTATAGAGGTGAACCCGGACCTGTTTGCCTACGAGGTGATACATGCCTAGTCGTCCTCATCCAGAATCGAGGCGATGCGTGCCACCAGATCCGCCAAGTGATAGCGTGTTGCTCTGTCGCGAACGGATCGCTGCATCAGATTCATTTGGGCAGAGAGTTCGGTCAATTGGCCTCGAACAAGTGGCCGAATGTCCGATTGGCTCACATTGACCGTGGTGCCGAAAAAGGACGCCGGCCGGTTCACTTCCTGCGTCATCAAGTACTCCATGCGCTCTACATATCCTCGTTGGAGGGCTCGTCGGTAGTTGTCAATCACCGGTCGGTTTCCGTTCAACTCACTAAAAATGTAGTTACGAAGGCCATCCAGGAAATCCAGAGCAGAGTACCCACCGCCATCGATTGCCTGTGCTTCGGCCATCCGCTGCAGGCGCGTTGGGTCTAGAACGTTGTTGAGGATAGCTACCTGTCGTCCTCGGATTCTGTCCACCGCGCCGGCGGGCTCGATGCGCCGCAGAATGCTCTCGTCCAGTAGCCAGGTTGGGGTATCGAAGACGTTCTCCGCCAGGAAATCGAGCGCCGTTACCTGCTTCTCGCGGGGTACGATCTCGTAAACAGGGCCCTCCTGGTCTGTAGTCTTCGGGGTCACATAGACCCCTCCGATAAGTGTGACGACGTGCCTCATGTAGCGAGACCACTGGCCGAGGAGCTCACCATATATCTCCTGGAGGTCTGAATAGTCTTGTCCAGCTGTTGATGTCCACTCAACCAAATTTGAGGTGACGCGCCTTAGGTTCGCGACGGCGTAGCCCGACGCCCGAACGGGGTCATCTCCCATGTCCTCTGTCTGCGCATCCGGGTTGAATGCCGATCCGCCCATGAATCGGAACACCGGGTCTCCTTCCTTGGCGAGAATCAGCGAATCCAAAGCCTCCTTCTCCTGGTCGGGATGGTCGACCCCGGGATACCATCGGTACCCCCAATTGATTACGTAGTCATCGTAGACTCCGACCTTTCGCACGAACCGGGTCACGCCATCCCCGGGTTGGGCGATGTAGTTTTGCCGGGCATAGTCCATGATGGTGGGGGCTACGCCATTCGCCGAGGTGAATGTCGGGGACCGAAGCGAATCCACTGGAAAGCTGGAGCTGGCGATCATGTTGTGAGGAAGCCCCAGGGCGTGCCCAATCTCGTGGGCGATGACCTGCCGCATGGTCTCGCCGATTAATTTTTCGTCGATGTCCAATGACCGCGCCTCCGGGTTGGCCGCTCCTGTTTCGATCAGGAGCCGGTTCCGGTAGGACCGCATATGGTTGTGATACCAGATGATGTCGCTCTCGATTATTTCTCCTGTTCTTGGGTCGGAAACGCTCGGGCCTGTCGCGTTTCTGGTGGTGTTAGCCACGTACCGAACCATGGAAAACCGAACGTCTTCCGGATCGAAATCCGGGTCATTCTCTGGCGCTTCGTTACACTGGATAGCATTCTTGAAGCCGGCGGCCTCAAACGAACGATTCCAGTCTTCGACTCCCGCACAGAAATACGGCCGCCAGCGCTTCGGCGTGCCGGGGTCCAGGTAATACACGATTGGTTTCGTCGGCTCGACCAACTCTCCTCGCAGATAGGCTTCTGGATCGGTTGGTTCGAGTCTCCAGCGTCGGATGTACGTGCGGGTGGCCGCCTTGAGTTCGTCGAGGCCAAAGTCGACCTGACTGACGCTGAAGTAGCCGACTCGGGCGTCCTTGACCCTGGCCGTCATACGCTCCGGAAGCAGGATCATGGACTGGTACATCTGCATCGAGATGGTTCCGGTGTTCCTGTTCGATGGGGGCTCCGTGGCCTCGTAGGTCATGGTGTGGCGGACGTTCACGTTCAGCGGGAAACTCTTGGCTTCGTCAATGAACGAGCGCGAGGCGTCCAGGCGGCGGACTTTGAATCGCGTCCTCTGTGAGTTTGAAAGGCCCGAGATCGCGGGGACGTCCGATTCGAAGAAGTCTGTGACGTTGATGACTGTCCCCGCCGAATCCGGCGAGATCGCCTCAATATCGAAGGCCGCCACAATCGGCTCGAAATTGTTGACTGCCACTGACAGCGCGACGGGCAACGAGTCGGGAGCGACGTTGGTGTAAGCCATCTTGCGGAGAAGCAGCGACTCACCGCGACGTTCGAAGCGCACGACCTGCTCGTGGACCTTGCTTCCGCCGTTTATGAAGCCAGAGAGGTTGGCCGGCGTCTGTGCGATCCGGCTTACCAGGAGAAGCTCGCTACCGAGGAGCGTATCCGGAATCTCGAAGAAGTACTCATCGCCGACCCGGTGCACACCAAACAGGCCTTCGTCGGAGACGGCCCAATCTGTGATCACTTCCGCGTATTTCTTGATCGAACTCTCGGGCTCAGTCTCCTTGTCTGTCGCAGGATCGGGCTGGGTCGCGGCTTTTTGAGAGGCGGTGCAGCCTTGGAGGACGAGGACGGCAACAAGGGACAGGACGCACTTCATGGATTCCGTTTTTTGGCTGAATCGAAAGATACCCCGGCGCGCTAGTACATTCCTCCAACTTACCCGGACAGAAGGATGACCAGGCTCCAGACGGTTCTATCGCTATTGTTTTCAGCGGTCGTTCTTTCGGCATCGGCACAACGCTCTGTGCTCATGGACGACACCGGCCGGGTGGTATTCGACCACTACCACACCTGGCAAGAGACGCATTGGATTCTGGAAAACTGGGCCCACCGATATCCCGACCTGACCGAACTGGTTTCCATTGGAAAAAGTTATGAGGGAGTGGACTTGATGGTGATGGAAGTCACGAATGAAGCCACCGGCCCCGCGTCCGAGAAACCGGCGGTGTACCTGGATGGGGGAATCCATGCCGCCGAACTGACGGCTTCCGAGGTGGCGCTGTTCACGCTGGAATACTTGCTTCAGAACTATGGGGTCAACCCACAGGTGACGCACCTCCTGGACACCCGCGCCTTCTACATCCGGCCCAAGTTCAATCCCGACGGGTCAAACCTGGTTCTCACAACGGATCAGTCGCTTCGGAGTACGGTGCATCCCGTCGATGAGGACCATGATGGGGTCGCGGACGAGGATCCTGGAGAGGACCTGGATGGCG
>CAYXSE010000285.1:0-4345 GCA_964466675.1 uncultured Rhodothermales bacterium
GTTTCCGTACCAGTGGTAGAGATCACGCCGCCGGTGGAGGAGGGGTAAGCCCCGGTGCGATCGCTCCGTATTTGCTGCTCCTTCCCGACGCTCTCAGGGGCCAACGAGGCCGCCGGTGCAACAGCCACGCCGTCTTTCCGCCGGTAGGCGTATCCGCCCGAGGTGATGACCACTCGGTCGAGCAGATCATCGCCCATTCGATCCCTGAGCCAGTTCACAGGACGGGCGTGACGGAGGCGGTGGGCTGTTCCTCAAGAGGACGCCGTAGCAACGCCCGTCTGGCTGGGCTCGCGAACCTCAAAGCCGAATGTGATATAGTCCGCGAAACAAACAATCCACGCACAATGTAATACAAACCATATTCAATGTATTACAGCCAAATGAGCAAGACCAGCAGTATATCGGCACGCATAAACACCAGCGACAAGAAAAATGCAGAAGTAATCTTCAGCAAACTTGGGATCACGGCATCCCAAGCGATCGCTCTATTTTACAAGCAGGTACATCTTCGAAACGGTATCCCTTTCGCTGTTGAACTACCCAACGAAGAGACGAGGGCTGCGATCCTAGATGCGCGTGCGGGTAAAGGGAAGACGCTTGATACCGTGGCCGATCTGTATGAGGACTTGGGCATTTAGATGAGGCGAATTCGGCGATCCTCTAGATTCAAGAAGGAAGTGCGCCTCATGCAACGACGGGCAAAGACCTCGACAAACTGAAGGCCGTGATTGAGCTGCTTTTGTCTGAGCAAGCCCTACCCACTTCATTGCGTGATCATGAACTATCAGGCCAGTGGAGAGGGGCTCGAGATTTGCATATCGAACCCGACTGGCTGCTTCTCTATGAGCTGTCTGACGAAGAACTCGTTTTGATCCGAACTGGGAGTCACTCAGATCTTTTCTGACATGGGATAACTGCCGTTGGACCGCCGAAGGTTATGAATCGCCGGACCCCGTGTCTAGCGTGAAACTCCTTTTCCCGTTTCGCGTGCCAAGCCGCACAGCCCACCGATGCCTGATATCATGACTGCACCCAAGTCACTCACACCGAGGCGATTCTCGGTTCACGAGTACTATGACATGGCGCGGGTCGGCATTCTGGGCGCCGACGAGCGGGTCGAACTACTCGACGGTCAGGTGGTGAGAATGACACCAATGGGTAGCCGCCACGCGGCGTGTGTTAGTGTGCTCAATAGACTCTTTTCGAATCAGATTCCGGATTCGGTCGAGTTGCGGGTTCAACTCCCGCTTCGGCTTCACTCGTTCTCCGAGCCTGAGCCGGACCTGGTCTTGCTGAAAGCCCGTCCGGATGGGTATTGGGATGGTCATCCGGGGCCAGAGGACACACTTCTGGTCGTTGAGGTATCGGAGTCGTCCCTGCAGCGGGACCGAGGTGCCAAGCTTGCCATGTACGCGGAGGCTGGCGTCCCTGAGGTTTGGATCGTGGACATTTCAGGGCGTCACCTGGAGGTGTTCCGCACTCCCGAGGCTGGTCGGTACACGGCTGTCGCGAGATTGGGGAGGGCAGAAGTGGCGGCGCCTGAGTTGGTGCCGGCGGTGCGGATTCCGGTTCAGGAAGTGGTCAGGTGAAGACTGCCGCATCGGTCGACCGCGTAGCCAGACAGAGGTCGTTGCCCCCACGGCTCACCCCGCCCGCCGACTCCGCTCCGCCTCGCCGTACGCGGACGGTGGCGATCCGTACATCTCGCCAAACACCTTGGTGAAGTAGGGCACGCTCTTGAAGCCGGTCGAGTTCGCGACCTCCTTCACCGAAGCGGCGCCTGATGCGAGCAGCTGTCTCCTACTCATGTGCGCCTCAATGATGCCCTCGATGCGCTCCAAAAACACGGTTTCTTGGTGCGGTAGGTCCAGTTCAGCAGCGCCAAGAACGACCACTCGGCTGGCGAATCGCTTTTGAAGTTGGTGGCGCCGTTCGATCAGTTTCGCGACTCGGAGCCTCAACTCGGAGGCATCAAACGGCTTGGTCAGGTAGGCATCGGCCCCGGTTTCCAAGCCAGCCAGACGGCCGGACTCGCTGGCGTCGGCAGTCAGAAGAATGACGGGTATGTGGGTATGTGGCTGGTCCTATCGTCGGACCTCATCGCACGGATCAGCAATTATAGGCAGGAACCCTCGCCCGTCAGGGCGGGGAGGAATGCCTGCCTTGGTATGACCTAGGGTTGACACTGTGGACACATAGATTGCACCTATGCGGCGAGCGACCAGAATACGACTTTACCCTACGGCCGGCGAGGAGCAATTCCTGAACGGCCAGTTCGGTGCCGCCGCACGCTTCGTCTACAACAAGGCGCTCGCGGCCATGTCGCACCAATACAGGCGCCACGAGAGGAAGCTGTCTGCCAAGCACGATCTGAAGAAGTTGCTTCCGGTTGCCAAGAGGGGCCGCTATTCCTGGCTGAGAGATTACGATTCGATGGCGCTCCAGCAGTCGTGCATTAATCTTGACCGTGCATTCGGAAACTTCTTCTCCAAGTTCTGCACTTGCACACATGAACGCGTGGCGCAATCTCGACCACCCGGAATGCGGCGCCCTCTGTGCCACTCTTGGTTGTCCCCTACATGGGTGCCGTGGGGCTTCAGATTTGCGCCGGCGCTGGCCGGAATTGGATGGATCTGTCGGGGCCACGTGGCAGACCGCACTCCGGAGACCGTCTTGCGACGGGTGGTGGAAGGTCTTAGTAGCCTCTCCGTGAGAACAGCCATTGCCGGACCGAAGCGCAATCCGTACTGGTCGATGCTTGGTTCTCGAAGAGATCTCCGCGTGGATCGAATAGGCGAAGCCCCTGCCGTTACTGATGTCCTGAGCACTTCGCGGTATGTCTCCCCCGAAGACGTCTCGGCTCCTCCCGTGATACAATTATACGCATGAATCAAAACGACGCATCCATTTCGGTCATGCCGGATGAGAGAATCGCTAGCAAGGTTCTCGTCATCCGCGGCATCAAAGTGCTCCTAGATCAAGACCTGGCTGAGCTCTATGGTGTGGAAACGAGAGTGCTGAATCAGGCAGTCAGCCGCAACAGCGAGCGCTTCCCGGAAGACTTCATGTTCCAGCTGTCGTGGGAGGAGTTCGAGAATTGGAGATCACAAATTGTGATATCCAATCCATGATGCAGTCGCGAGGGTACTGTCTGCTTTAGCTGACAGGGGAATCGCGCTCTTTCGATGTGACGCTGCCATGTCACACCAAAGATATATATTGCACATGTGCGGAAGTCCTTCGTATACCGTCTCTACCCCACTCGGAAGCAGTCCGAGTCGATGTCGTATCTCTTGGAGACGCACAGGCGGTTGTATAACGATGCGCTTGCCGAAAGGCGCGACGTCTACGAGGCGGCCAAGGTCAGCGTGTCCTACCTGGACCAGGCTAAGTCGCTCACGCTGCATCGCAAGTACACGTCTTGGCTCAAGGCCTCCAACACGAGTTCTTGCCAAAGGACCCTCAAGAGACTGGACCTTGCGTTCCAGTCGTTTTTCCGCCGAGTCAAGACGGGCGACACGCCCGGATTTCCCAGGTTCAAAGGCCGTGGCCGTTTCGACAGCATCGTCTTCACACACCGCGACGGGTGCCGAATGCGCGACTCCGGCCGGGCCTACTTCCAGCACGTCGGCGACGTCAAGGTCAAGCTTCATCGCCCCTACGAAGGCCGCATCAAGACGATGCGCTTCAAGCTGAAGTCCGGAAAGTGGTACCTGGTCCTCAGCTCGGATCTGGGCGACGTTGCGCCTCCCAAGAGGGCGATCCTCCGTGAGGTCGGAATCGACCTCGGCCTCAAGACTTTCGCGACCATGTCGGACGGCAATGAGATTGGCAAGGAGTCCTTCTTCAGGGACTCTGAAGCGAAGCTGAAGCGTCTTCAGCGCATGGTCACGAGGAAGACAAGGTATACCAACAGGTGGCGCAAGGCCTGCCGCAATGTCGCTCGCCACCACGAGCGAATCGCCAACAAGCGCCGTAACTGGCATTTCGAAGAAGTTTCCAAGCTGGTCAACGACTACGATCTGATCGTCGTCGAGGACCTGAACATCAAGGGCCTTTCGAGGACCCGTATGGCCAAGAGCGTTGTCGACGCTTCGTGGGGCCAATTCACTTCTATCCTGGAGTTCAAGGCAGAATGCGCTGGAGCGACGGTGATCAAAGTGAATCCCGCGTACACGACACAGACCTGCTCCGCCTGCGGATCCGTTGAGGGGCCCAAGGGGATCACGGAACTCGCAATTCGCGGGTGGACGTGCTCCTGCGGGGCGATTCACGACAGAGACGTGAATGCCGCGAAGAACATCCTGAGGCTCGGATCGAGCCTTCATGAGCGAATTGAGCGGGT
>CAYXSE010000286.1:0-4341 GCA_964466675.1 uncultured Rhodothermales bacterium
GAAGGACTGCGGCGGGTGCGGGCACTCGTCGACGGACTCCCACCCGACAACAAGCCATGATCGGTTTTCCCGGACCTTGTAGCGCACTGGTCACCCTTCCGGTGAGCCCCGGAAATTCGGGCATTTTCAAAGTGCTCACGTTGGAAGCCCTAGTCCTCGACCGATTGCAAGGCGTGACAGAAACTATCCCGGCGTTCAACCGGCTCCTGATCTCGGGCTCAGCCGCGACTTGGGACCCAGGCCGCGTGAAGGCTCTCCTCGAGTCTCTCATCCCTATTAGCCTCAAAACGGAGCACCGCCCTGCTCCCGGGGCCGTCATCGAGCTTCCGGCTTGTTATGATCCGGAACTGGCTCCCGACTTGATTCGCGTGGCCGATCGGGTCGGACTTTCAACAGACCAGGTAGCTGAGGCCCACTCGAGCCGTGAATACACCGTTCTGGCCACCGGCTTTGCACCGGGTTTCGCCTACTTGGGTGATCTGGACTCAAGGATCGCCGTGGCCAGGCACCACGAACCTCGAGCGCGTGTCGAGGCGGGGTCGGTAGGAGTCGCCGACACCAGAACAGGAGTTTATCCCTCTGCCGGGCCGGGAGGATGGCAGCTGATAGGTCGCGTTCCCAGGGCGCTCTTCTCCGATGTATCGCTCCGGATCACGAGGTTTTCGCCCGGTTGTGCGGTGAGATTTCGTCCATTGACCATGGCGGACTACCTCGCGGAAGGTGGCGCATGAGTGGGGCCCGTATCCTCAAGCCCGGCCCCCTCTGTACGATTCAGGATTTGGGTAGAACCAGCGGACGCCGGCAAGGGGTCTCTCCAGGCGGAGCCATGGACCGGCGGGCATTCCTCTGGGCCAACCATCTCCTGGGAAACGCGCCTGGCGTGCCCGCCCTCGAAGTAACCATGGGTGGGCTGACGTTGGAGTTTGAAGAGGCCGCGACCCTGGCTATCACCGGGGCCGAATGTCGTCCCGTCGCAGGCACCGCGCTTGCCGGAGAGTGGCGCACCATCCAGATTTCCACCGGCGAGAGACTCACGCTCGGGTATCCCAAGAAGGGCCTTCGCACCTATCTCGCTTTTCCCGGAGGCCTGAACGCCAAGACTTTCTATGGCTCGGCTTCGACCGTCATCAGGGAAGGCCTTCCCGGGCGCTTGGGATCGGCCCTCGTAGCAGGTGATGTCCTGGGTTGGTCTACGGAGAACCAGGTGCCTGCTCGCATCGTGCCCCCCGCCTTTTCGGCACTTCCCGGCCCGGTCCTCACACTACCATTCCTGAGGGGATTCGAATGGGATGGTTTCTCTGGAGAGGATCGTCGGCAGTTGTTGGCATCCGAATGGAGAGTGGGATCGGATAGCGATCGGGTGGCCACTCGATTGCACGGGCCTCCATTGGAGTCCGGCCCGAGGGTGCTGGATTCCACGCCCATCGTTGACGGGACGATCCAGGTCCTCCCGTCGGGCCAGCCCCTGGTTTTCATGCGAGACCGTCCGACCATGGGGGGCTATCCCAAGATGGGCTCGGTGCTCCCCGAAGCGCTTGACCTTCTCGCACAGGCTCCCGCACAAACTCGAATCCGATTCAGCCTCGGCGATGCATCCCAGGCCAGAGAGTTCGGTATGCGCGTAGCGGAATTCTTCGGAATGGGATGATGCGGCAGATGCGGCGTGTCGTTTCCGTAATCGCCAGAGACCAGTTTTGACTCCGCGGAGGAACCTGTATAATAGAAATCTGAAATCACGCCCGAAACTCCCCATGAGACCCATTCTCTCAACTGTTGTCCTGCTGGTCATCGCGTCTTTCCACCCCCCGACGGACGACGAGTACCGCACCATGTACGATGCGGGTAAGACCTACAGCGAGTTCCTGGATTCCGCCGAGAACAGGCACGCGGCCTGGGTCGAGAACTCGGAGAACGGTGAGGTACCGGAGGACGTGCTTGCCCGAGCCATAGCGGTGGGTGGGACGTGGTATCTCCTGGCCGTAGCGGTGGACGGTTGTAGCGATTCCGTGGGAACGATTCCGTACCTCGCGGATCTCGTCGAGGCCGTCCCGGGTCTTGAAATGCGCATTATTGGATCCGACGCGGGACTCTCCATCATGGAGTCGCATCTGACTCCCGACGGCCGGCCGGCTACACCAACAGTACTGCTTCTGGACGCCGACTATGAGGAGGCGGGCGTGTTCATTGAGCGGCCGACTCCGCTTCAGGAGTGGGCCCTGCCAGCCCGTAAGGATCTGGACATCGGGGACTTCATGAGGCAGAAAAAAGCTTGGTATGCCGAGGACCAAGGACGCCAGACCATGGAAGAACTGGTGGCCTTGATGGAAAAGGCCGTCCAACCAGACGAGTAGCGTAGCCCTGCCGTCACTTTTCGATGGTTATAAAAGCCCCTTTGAAAGCGGGCGTTCTACTGGTAGGATCTACCTCGCGACTGATAAGGCGATTGGCCTCCGGGAAGTACATGGCCGTACTGCCTTCTCGGATGCGTTCGAACGACTCCACGCCGATCCCGGTGAGAACCCCAGCGGGACCGCGTACCGAGACCCGGTCGCCCGGTGCGAGGTCGCGGGCCGAGATGTCTCTCGGGTTCATCAGAATGACGTCGCGGGCTTCGATGCCCCGATATAGATCCTCCTCTTCATAGACCACCGTGTTGAACTGTCCCTCACTCCGGATGGTCATGAGGCGAAGCTCCTCCGGTCCGGGGTCTCTCGACGTGAGTCTGGTGTGCACGTGGAGCTTGGCCCGGCCGTCGGGCGTGGGAAACACAGGCTCGTGTATCGTCCGACCCGGGATCTGGAACTCTTCCCCGGATTCGTCCATTTCGGTCATCGCCTCGAAGCCGGGGATGACGGCGCCGATGATCTGCCGGATGGAGCGAGTGGCCCGCATCTGGCGGAAGTCCACGGGTCCATCGGGGCCGAGGACTCGCAGCGCCAAGTCCGCGATCACCTCCACCTCGCTGCGGGGCCCCGGAATCCGAGCCGGGCCGCCATCACTCAGGCGGACATAGTTGAACATGGATTCCTGGCTGGTCGGCTGTGGCTCCTCGTCCCTCGCCAGGACCGGGAGGATGAGGGTCTCTTCCGCGACCCCCCAGGCGTGACCCGTGTTCAGGGTGGTGCTCATGTAGACGGCAAGATCCAGCTTCTCCAACGCGGACGTAGCGAAATCCTGGTCCGGATTCGAGCCAAACAGGTTGCCCCCCAGACAGAAGCCGATTCTCACCCGACCGGCCTCAGCCGCCTCCATGCAGGCCATCGTATCCATCCCGGGCGAGGTGGGGAGCTCAATACCCAACTCGGACTCAAGGCCATCGAAGATCGCTTTCTTGAGTCGCGGTGTCACACCAACCGACCCAATGCCCTGGACATTCGAATGGCCGCGGATCGGCATGAGACCCGCGCCAGACTTGCCGATCATCGCTCGCAATAGAGCCAGGTTTGCGATGGCCTGAACGCACTGGACGCCGTGGAGGTGGTGTGTGATTCCCATCGCCCACGAGAACACGACATGCTTCGCCTGGGCATACTTGCGCGCAGTCTGATCGATCTCTTCGTAGCTCACTCCCGAGGCCTCGACGAGCGCATCCCAGTCATGGTCTTGAAGGGACGCCGCCAGATCCCGCCAGCCAGAACAGTTGGCCTCAAGAAAGGGCTCATCGTGCGCGTCCAACTCAAGGGTCCGTTTGGCGATGGCCGTGAGCAAGGCCAGGTCGCCTCCGATATGTGGCTGCAAAAACCAGGAAGCAATCTGAGACCCGAACACGAGGCTACCCGGTCTGCTGGGGACCTTGAAGCGCTCCAGACCGGGCTCCCTGAGAGGATTAATCACAACCACGTCCCCGCCGCGTTTCCTGACCCGGCGGAAGGATTCCATGAGCCGGGGGTGATTGCTAGCCGGATTCGCGCCGATCACAAACACCATGTCGGCTTCGTCCAGGTCGTCCAAAACCACCGTGGCAGTACCCGTTCCGATGGAGCTGGTGAGCCCGGCGCCACTGGCTTGGTGGCAGTAGAAGGAGCAGTTGTTGACGTTGTTGGTCCCGTACAGTCGGGCAAAAAGCTGAAGCAGGAATCCGGCCTCGTTGCTGCTACGTCCGCTGAAATACCAGAAGGTCTCATCGGCGGGTGTGTCGCTGAGCTTGGCCGCAATGGATTCGAGGGCGTAGTCCCAGGAGACCGGCTCATACCGTCCGGTGCTGCGCGTGTATCGGACGGGCCGAGAGAGTCGGCCCGCATGCTCCAACTGTCGAGGTGTCATCTGCCGCATGCGCTCCACAGGATTGCGATGCCAGAAGTCGGACGGGATGGCCGGCTGCATATCCGCCACCATGGCCTG
>CAYXSE010000287.1:0-2417 GCA_964466675.1 uncultured Rhodothermales bacterium
TCTCCGCGGAGGCAGAACCCTGCTTTGTCCGGCTCCCGCAGGGGGCAAGCATGGCCCAAGACTTCGCAGAAATCGAGGCGTGGTGAGGCGCCGCAGCCGCGCTTGAAGCGTGTCGCTTCGGCCAGGTAGCCATTGCTTGCCAGCCGTTCACGGTGGGTTCGACTAAGGATCCCGAAACTGAAACCGCAGCCCGGCCCGAAAGCGGAAATCCCCCAACACAGGTGCGGCGCGGTATTCGCCCTCGACAAACGGGTGGATCCGCCGCCCCAGCAGGAACCCCAGGTAGGTCCCGGCCATGACGACGCCGGTACTCGTCTTGACGCTCTCGGTGACACTCCGCGCAAAGCCGCCGCCCACGTACGGTCTGAGGAGGATGAGGGACGGCAGGTTAATCCGCGCGTCGATGCGGACATCCCAAGACTCCGAGGAGTTGTCCGGCGTCACGTAGTAGCCGCCGGAAGCCACGAGTTCCAGCGCATAGTTGTAGAACGCGAAGTGGAGGGCCCCGCCCGGGCCGTATACCGGCCGCTTCTCGAATCGCTGCGCAAAGAGCGATCCGTCAACAAACATCTGCGCAGACGCCGGGGTTGTGGACAATACGATGGCAATCAGGGCGCCCGCCAAAGTGCGCTGGGCGAGGCGAGGAAATTTGTACACTGCGGAGAAGCGCATCCGAGAATGGCTGGCTAAAAAGGGGCGACGGTTATGCCAGAAATATAGGCCGCTCAGCCCGTGGTTTGAAACGGCCGTCCGAACACTGCCGAAGGCCCCGCCTCCAGCCGCGGCCGGTGACAATTTATGGCGCGACGGGCTCCTTCGGCCGGCCGCCGCGTTGGGTCGCCCTGTCAAGCAGCATTTGGTGATTCGAGCTGATGGATATTCTTTCGGTGGTCGGCGCCCGGCCCAACTTCGTCAAAATCGGGCCCATTGCAGCAGCCTTCCGGAATCGCCCGGGCGTTTCCCACCGCGTCGTGCACACCGGCCAGCATTACTCGCCGGAGATGAGCGACATCTTCTTTCGCCAGCTCGAACTGCCTCAGCCCGACGCCTACCTGCAGGTCGGAAGCGGCTCGCAGGCCAAGCAGACGGCTCAAATCATGTCGGCCTCCGAGGAATACGTTCTGCAGAGGCTTCCGGACGTGGTACTCGTGGTTGGCGACGTGAACTCCACTCTGGCGTGCTCCCTGGTTTGCTCCAAGCTCCACATCCCGATCGTGCACGTAGAGGCCGGTCTCAGGTCGGGCGATCGCACGATGCCGGAGGAGGGCCTCACCGCTGTTCTGGACATCATCGACCGAGTGGGAGACGTTCCGGTGATCTTCCCGGTGCATCCCCGCACCCGGAAGAATCTGACAAAATAGGGATTCGATGATCGATTGGCGTCGATGACCTCACTCAAGTTCATCGCCCCCATCGGGTACCTGGGCTTCCTGCGTCTGATGATGGGGGCCGAGTTTGCGCTGACCGATTCCGGCGGCATTCAGGAAGAGACTACCTTTCTCGACGTTCCATGCCTGACGCTGCGGCCCAACACCGAACGGCCGGTGACCGTCACCCAGGGCTCCAACGAACTGATGCCCTTGAATGCCGAAGTGGTCTCGGAGGCCATCGCAAGAATCCGGGCGGGAGCGTGGAAGCACAGCAGGGAGATTGATGGGTGGGATGGCCGCGCAGGAGAGCGCATCGCGGAAGCAGTGTTGGACCGATTCGCACAGCCCACCGATGCCTGATATCATGACTGCACCCACGTCACTCACACCGAGGCGATTCTCGGTCCACGAGTACTATGACATGGTGCGGACTGGCATTCTGGGTGCCGACGAGCGGGTCGAACTACTTGACGGTCAGGTGGTGAGAATGACACCCATGGGCAGCCGCCACGCGGCGTGTGTTAGTGTGCTCAATAGACTTCTGGTCGTTGAGGTGTCCGAGTCGTCCTTGCAGCGGGACCGAGGTGTCAAGCTTGCCATGTACGCGGAGGCTGGCGTTCCTGAGGTTTGGATCGTGGACATTCCAGGGCGTCACCTGGAGGTGTTCCGCGCTCTCGAAGCTGATCGGTACACGGCTGTCGCGAGACCTACCTTCGCACGATGACGGACGAAGCCAAACTCATAGAAAAACTGCGCCTAGTTGAGGCGCTCCACGCCGGGGCCACTACGGGCGGTGAGCAGATTGCTGCCGCGAGGGCGCGCGAACGCATCATCGAGCGCCTGAAACGCTGGGAGGAACTGGCACCGCCCACAGAATATCGATTCTCGATGCCGGACATGTGGCAACGAAAGATTTTTGTGGCATTGTTGAGGCGCTACGAGATCCGGCCCTACCGGTACAAACGCCAACGTCACACGACGGTGATGGCCCGGGTGTCAAAGAGGTTTGTCGATGAGACGCTTTGGCCGGAATACCTGCAGTTCTCA
>CAYXSE010000287.1:2427-4289 GCA_964466675.1 uncultured Rhodothermales bacterium
CGCTGAGGTTACAGACCGGGTTGTGGAAGAGGTGCTGGAATCAGATAGCTCAGAGGCGGAGATTGTAGAAAGACAGGGGCAGCTCGCGCTGTAGAGCATCCCGGCCTGACGCTGGGGCTACACTTGAAGGGGCCGCGGGCCTCACCGCTTGTCATTCAAGCCGTGAATGTTTGTCATTCATCACCTGAATAGATTGCAAAGGACGCTTTGGCCTGGAACCTACCGTTCCCTAGCGCCCTGGACCGATCCCCGCTCAACCGTCCGTTCCGAACCAACCACACGCGCCGTAGCTGGCGGCAGGTTCATCGCCTGCAGGTAGGCCACAATCTTCTTAGTCTCGGACTTGGTCATGTTGGACCGGGCGCGCATGTGCTTTCCGATGGTGGTCCATTGCCGATCGGTCCGCTCAGCGGGGCTGCGCGCGGCGTGGCACCGAGTGCAATTGTCTGCCCAGAGCCGGGCGCCTTCGATAATCGTTCTGGTATCCTGCGCGCTGGCGGAGGTTGCCAGGCCCACGATCATAGCTGCGAGTAGGAGTAGTGGTTTCATGGTATTGACCGTTTTTAGAATCCGAATGCCCATTGGATGATGAGGTGGTCATCGCCGTCCAGGTCGACGTGGTAGGCGAACTTTAGAGGAATGGAGGGTTCGAACCGGAAGTTTAACCCGACCGTTAAGCCGCGCCCCTCTGCCGATGCGACGGTACCGGCGACTTTGGCCTCCAGCACATGCGACCAGCGGACGACAGGCTCCCAGGCGCCGACCCGACGCGCGAGTTGCACGTAGTACCCGCCTCGGTTGAGGACTTCTACCTGACCTTCATGGGCTACATCCTGCCACAGCCAAACGCCTTCGGCCTTGAAGTCGTAGTTGTTCTTGCGGTATTCCAATGAGAGGTGGCTGGCCACGACATCGAGTTCGCTCGCATCGTCGTAGCGGGCGTGGAAGGCTCCTGCGTAGACCTCGAAACTTGGACCCTTGACCAATCCCAGTCTGGCGCCAAGCATTTTGTTGGCGTTGTTGTCCGGGAAGGCAATGCCAAATCCAACGGATGGAATATCGGTGCTCAGGAGTCCGTCACCAAGGTCGCTGCTGAAGCCCTCGGCGGCGTTTCTGGCGTGGTCATCGCCCTCTTCCTCGTCCGGCTCGTCATGCTCATCCGCTCCACCGACGGCCCTCGGTCCCTGAGAAGCCCAAGCGGTGAGGTTGACTCCCCAGCCGGATTCGAAGGGCTTGCGATAACGCACCATCACTCCGACGTCCGACAGAATAGGCAGCACAGACGCGCCTTCGGCCACGCCGCCGTGGGCGTCACCATAGATGAGCGGCCTGGTCGGGAGCTTGTTGATCCAGGTCGGATGGAAACGCTCTCCGAAGAGCCCGAAGGGCACCAGGAACTTGCCAGCGGTGATGACGAAGTTCTCGAGTCCCAGGTAGTTTAACTGGGAGTATTCGAGCGTCGTGGTGGTGGTCTCTCCGCTCACGCCAAACTCCAACTCAGACTCGAAGAGGAAGTCCTCCCCAAGGCTGAAGAGAAGGAGCGGTGAGAAACCGGCGGAGAAATCGTTAGTGAAATCGCCGTTGGTCGCGGCCTGCCAGCCTACCTGACCGTAGCCAGAGATGACGGCGTCAGACAGGGTTCCTCCCAGGGTTTGGGCCTTGGCCGGGATGGCCGAAAGGAGGACGGCGACCAGGCCGGATCCTATGATTCTTGCGTGTTTCATGATGTTGTCTCGTGGTGAGGAATCGTGCACGAAGCCTCTCTCAGTCGGTGGCGCCGGCTCCGGCGACAACGATCATTTCTGCCTTCATACCCATCGGTTCGTGCGGCGTGCAGACGTAGACATAGGTGCCCTCGGCGA
>CAYXSE010000288.1:0-4280 GCA_964466675.1 uncultured Rhodothermales bacterium
GGGATATCAAGGATACCCGATCCCTACCTTATGGGGGTCCTGCTATAGTATCTAGGCGAGTAGCCGTTTTTGTCCCTAAGACTCTCCGAATCGTACCATTCGATGCGGTGGCACACGACGAGTCTCCGCAAACTCTCGCCCTGGCACTTTTAGCCTCCAACGTTTCATGCCGATCCCCCCCGCGTTTTCGGTGGTCATTGCACTTGCATTCGCCTTGTTCCTGGCGGCTTGCGGACAGCCGCCTCAAGTTCTGGCTCCCGGGATCTTGATCCAAGGGGACGCGGTAGCCGTCGATTTGGACCTGGATGGAGAGCCGGAGATTGTGGCGCTCATGGAGGGAAATCCTGGCACGATGTCACCCATCGGCGAGGCGGCGCTCGTGTTGATGACGATTGACGAGCGGAGGCTCTCTCAGATTAACCTCCCCGGCCGCAAGGTCGCCGTTCGGGCGCTTCCCGACCCGGTGAATCCGGCGATTCTAGCTTTCACCGTGTATCGAAAACAGCTCCATGCCTTCCTCGTAAAGCTGAGGGTGGACAGCGGCGCGAGGTTGGATACGATCGCGCATTCCGTGTTGTACGACTCCCCGGTGCCTGTCGAGTCGGACTGGGATGTGGGTGTCGGGATACCCGGCATTCTGCCAAATGGCAATATTGCGCTCATCCTGACCGCGGGTTGGGCGCTGGCTCCGCGAGGCATGGTCGAACTCGACAGGCAGTCGCTAGAGATTGTTCAGGAGTTCTATAGCGGCGCGAAGCTCATGGGCATGGGCATCGACCAACGAACCGGCAGAATTCTAGCTGGGTCCCACGGCGCCGAGAACGGTGCATTCGTGGGTGGGATATCGGATACCTCAGGATATCTGGTCACCGTAAACCGGCACTTCGAACCAAGTTTTGAGAAGCGAATCGGCCGCACCGGCTCTGTGGGAATCGAGCAGGCGACAGATTCAACCTTCATGGCGCTTGTCCGGGGCGACGTCCCGCGAGAAGGCTCCATCCTGGAGGTAGACCTGAATCGGTCACCTCGAATTCGCGAGTTGATGCCACTCACGGACAGCCTGCTGAGTATGGTAGTTGGCCAATGGTCTGCCGACCGCGTGCCGGACGCCGCCTTCAGCACTTGGCGGGGTGGTCTGTACATACTCGACGGTGTCACCGGACGAATACGGAGCCGGACTCGCGTGGGAAATGGATCGATCCAACTCAAAAACCTGCCCGGCGGCGGCGCGAATCTGCGTGACCACCTCGTCGCCAGCGGGACCAACCGCACCGTGCTCTTCGATTCCGAGCTACGGCCTCTTGCGGTTGGCCCAAGTGGAATCCGCATAGACCAGCGATTGTCTGAGGACACGTTTCTCGGCACGGTGGACGGAAAAACTTCCCTAGTCAAGATTGAACCGGACTCCCACGCGTTGAAGGCCCGCCGCGACCGGTGGCTGTTCTTTGCCCTGATCGGACTCGCCCTGCTATTATCCAACGGGATCGTCTGGCGGTTCGGCCGGCGGCAGCATTCCTCGGTCCTACGCACAGACCTTTACGCCTTCCTTGTCAACAGCGGCTCGTCGGATAGTGCTACCCTCGATAGTCTGGTGGAAATCCGCGATGCGCTGAAGAAACATTCGCATAAAGAATCGCTCTCCGTCCAGGCATTGGCAGAAGCCGCCGGCTACGCCTCAATTAGAGAAATGAATGCGGTGGTCAGTCGGGCCACCGGACACACGAGCCGGTCTCTCATCGAGGATTACCGGCTGCACAGAGCCAGCGTTCTTCTGACTTCATCTGATCAGCCGATCGAACAGATTGCGGAGACCGTGGGGTTTCGTTCCCATCAGTACTTCACGACGCGGTTCAAAAAAGCGTTCCTTGTCACCCCAAGCGACTATCGAAGCGCGGCATCTGCTGAGCCGAAGATTGATTGAGCATTTGCGTTATTGCGTCGGACCGGAAAATGCAATAGACGGACTGGCCAAAATTGCCGACACTCCCCAAGTCCACAGGTGGCCTCTGCCAGGGAGACTCTTGAGGGGTCTAGACCGACTCTCCGGCATGGTTATGTTTCGGCCTTCACGTAGTATTGGGTCGGATGCTCCGGAGCCGTGTGTGAAGCTTCTGCACGGCCCCGGAGACTGTGTTTTCCCCGGGGATCTAGTTCCTCAGCCGGTCCAGCGCAAGAATCGCTAGTTGTTCGTTGGTCCCGCGATAGTCATAGTCTTCCTTGTAGTCGACGACCCTCCGGTAGGTGTCCTTGGCGAGTTCGATTCGTCCGGCTTCCTCCTGAATCCTCGCCAGAAAGAACAGGCTGTAGGGCGCCCACTTGGCCTCCCGATCGACGGGGTTTGTGATGGCTGCGCGATAATACGCGACCGCCTCGCCATCCCGGCCGGTCTCGTCCAGGAGACGGCCCCGTCGATACGCCAGTTCGCCGGCGATGGCGGCGTCTCTTTGGACCGCATGCTCCAGGCTGGACAGCAAAGCATCCGCTCGATCCGTGTCTGATCTGTCATACGCACATCGTGCCCGCAGGAGTGTCTTGGCGGCCATACTCATGGGGCGAAGCAATCTGATGCGGGCGGCTCGAGCCGATGCCGCGTCCGAATCGAAATCTCGGTCCACGGCGAGGCTGCGATATACTTGCGCGGCCTCTAGGGGCTTGTCCAGCATCTCAAGCGCCAGGCCCCTACGCACGGCGGATACGGATTTGAGCGCTGAGCCTTCGTAGGACTCCATGAACGACCCATAGGCTTGCGCGGCCTCCGCCCATCTCTCCTGCTTGAAACGAACGTCTCCGACGAATGCACCTAGATACGCGATGGATATCAGCCCGGAGTCTGCCGCGGAGTTGGCGATCACCGTTTCGAGAATTTGATCGGCCTCTTCCACCCTCCTTGTTCTAAGCAGGGCATCCACCAGCACCATGGCGAAGAGGGGACTCTGGTCGTATTCATCGTACAAATCCCGAAGCACGACGTGTGCTTCCACCCTTGTCGGCATCTTGAACGAGTCCAGGATGGACATGAATACCAGACTTTCCTGCCGCCCGTACACGGTTTGTGTGGCGGCGATCTCCAGTTGATCCAGGCCCACCTGCACATCGGTTTCGAAGCCAAAAATGGAAAGCACCCGCCGATACCTCGCGGGCAGGATCCCCAACATCGTATGCACGATCCCGAGCGATTTGTAGGCTTCCAGATAGTTCGAGTCGTCCTCGACGAGTTGGGTCATCACGCGATAGGCGCTGACCCCTGCCATGGCCGCCCTCACATAGCTGCCTTTCTTGGCCCAAGCCAGTGCGCGGTGGAAATCAGCCTCACCCTCTAGAAAACTCCGGTCGGCGGAGCGGTCATGGTCGGCTAAGATCTGCCGCAGCGAGTCCGATCTGGCGAAAAAACGCTCGTAGTCCTCGTCCCGGTCGAACAGAAGCACCCTGAAGAGGGACGCCGTTGCCAGATGGTGATAGGCGGCCGGGCGGCCGTCTTCTCGATCCGCAAGTTGGTAGAGGGTCCCTTCGGCTTGGGCCAACCGGCCGGACAGGATCTCCCTCCGGGCTTGATCGAGGAGAACCACCGACGCCTCATCGGCCAGGAGCATAGACTGCTCGGGGCCACCGGGCGACATCGTGGCCGGACGGGAGCCGCCGCCGAGCATAAGTAATGTGCAAAAGACAAGTAGCATGTCCGTTAACACTATCTGAGTGCCTCAACAATTAGTGCGAAGTGGATGAACGCGATGAACATCACATCGAGTTTCTCGAACCGGGAAAAGATCCTTCGGAATCCCTTCGTGCGACGAAACAGCCTGGTGACAGAGAGAAGCTTATTGCCGTGAGAGCATCTGCGGCAACCATATGAATCTTCGTGGTCCATCCTCCTCGCGATTTACCAATGGACTGAGGACCGTTTTTTTTTGAGCGCCCGTTCCGTCGGGATGGACCTTGACAATCGTGCTGTCCAGCGAGAGCGCCTCGATCTTGATTTGAATGATCTGTTCTTGCTGTAAGGCGGTAAATAGCCGATCCAGAACACCTGCCTTGGCCCAGCGGTTCATACGGGTATAGATCGTATGCCAATTTCCGAACCGTTTAGGCAACGCTCGCCACTTGCAGCCGTTTTCGGCCACATAGAGGATGGCATTGAGAACCTGTAGATTCTGGATCCCCAAGTACACCGACCCATCAACCTTCTGGGACTAACTCGATAGGATTTGAGATTCGGCTCTCGATCGGCAAGAGGGCATCTGCTGGGATTGGCGCTGCAAACCAGGACGTACTATAAACTTGAA
>CAYXSE010000289.1:0-4273 GCA_964466675.1 uncultured Rhodothermales bacterium
GTACCTCCTCCGGATGGCGTCCAGGTGCGACTTGGCCTCCTCGCGAGACGAGACAGGGACGACCCGGGCGACAAAGCGGGATCCTTTGACCTTTATTTCGGCCGATTTCGAGAGCGTCGGCTCTCTGTATTCGTCGGGCAAGACCGTTCCGGGCAGCTAATGTGGCCGGAATCTAAGAGAAGAGGCGCTGAACCAGGCTCTGATGCCCCAAATCTTCCAGATCCCATTGTGCCCTGAGCGCTTCGGACCGTTTGGTGAAGCGCTTGTAGTTCACTCGGTAGACAATCCGGCCGTTCTGGCGCACTTCCTGAATCCAGGCGTTCGGAAGCGACTCCTGGAGCACCCGCGCCCGATCCGACGAATTGAAACTGGCAACCTGCAGCGTAAACGCGAGGTCGTCGGCCAAACTGATGCCTTCCTGCGAAATACCCACCGAAGCCACCGACGGGATCGGGGCACTCAGCGAAAGGAAAATCGAGGCCGTTGCTATGAACAGGGAGATACGCACTTAGCCTTGGGATCAGCCACGAATTGTGATTCTTAAACGGTGGACGTCCGTTTCTCCCGGAAACGAGCCTGGGCCTCAGAGCGCACGAAGAAAACTCTCGATTCCCGCATCCCACAGATAGGTCTGCGCATTCCGAGCGGAGCCCTCGCCGTCATAGCTACCGTAGTACACGCGATACATGGTCCCGGATGCCGCCTGGATGGACTTGATCCACCCGTCTTCGAACCTCTCCGCCGTTTCCTGAGCGGCTGCGCGAGTGGAAAACACGCCCACCTGGAGCGTGTACGAACCAGCCTCTTCAGCGCTGGAGCCATAGTCAGGATGCTCTGAACTTGGCGAAGTGTAGCCCTGATCGACGGGCTGCTCGGCAGCTCCCCGGGAAAGGGTTTGCGGCTGAGAAATCCGCACTCTCGCGACTCCGGTCTCCAGCAATCCGAGGTCTCTGGCCGCACGGCCAGAAAGATCGATTACATGGCCCGGCCCGGATTCCATCCGGTCGTTAACACGAACAACGATCGTGCGACCATCATCCACCCGGGTAACCCGAATCATGGTTCCGAAGGGAAGTGATGTGTGAGCGGCGCTCAGCGTTTCATGATCGTAAATTTCACCGCTCGCCGTGGTCAAGCCATCGAACCCGCGATTATACCAGCTGGCATATCCGACCTCGGCTTCTTGTGCCGTTGACGGCAACGCGATGAGACAGGCTAGCAATGCAGGGACAAGAGTGCGCGACATGATGAAAGAGGGGTTTGTCGGTGATCGATTCTCCATGAAAGCCAACTCCATGCCGCGTTGGGCTCGGGACCCGATGGGGCCTCATTCTGGGCCTCGCGAGGGCGAGTCCGCGCCTTATGGAGCCCTCTCACGAGTGAGGTACGGTAGTTGACCTTTGGGTAGCCAGTTCACTACCCCCTGCTGAACACAGCACAATTTTCCCACCGTCAACACGCTTTTCCGCTTCGGGCGGCAAATCCATGACCATGTTTCAGTCTACACGCGTCGCCCTCCTCTTCCCTGCCGCTTTTCTGGTCGGATGCAACTCAAGTTACATGGCCTCCTCGTGGAGCGACCCGGGTGAAGCCACCGAACAATCACCGACGGGCTGGAGCAACTACGGTGTGGTGGACGAAGAGTTGGCCGTAACATCGCCGGACCCAACTACTTCCGAGGAACACTCGGCGACGGGAATCTGCTACGTAAGAACGCCAGCCATCCCCTCTTCGGTTCGCACGATGCAGGTACTCAAGAGACCCGAACGGCGCACCGAGTGGCTCCGTGACCATTCCGGCTCAGTACGTTGTCGTCGAAGTCCCGGATGCGGTATCTGAGGGATTCGACTGGAAGCCTGCGGTCTGCGAAGAGAGCCTGGACCGCCACCTGGTGATGCGCGTCCAGGAAGCATTAATGAACCAGGGCTACGACGTCGGAGTCGTTGACGGTATCCCGGGGCCAGCCACCTCCGCCGGCCTGGAATACTTCAAGCGGGACAACGGGTTCTTTGGGGAGGGAATGACTCACGAAGTCCTTCAGGCGCTGGGGATCGATCCCAGCACCGGAGGCACCGCGTTTGCCGGCATCTAGCCCGAAATCTCCGTTAGCAGGCTGATCTGCTTCAGCACGGACTGGACGGATAGACAAGCCTCCATAGTCCCGGAGTAAGCCCCCGAGCTACCCGTATGATGCGCTTCAAGCGCGATCGTCGCGGCTCGATCCGCGCCACACCCTGTTGCTTTCATCAGCTGAAGGATGACCTCGTCGAATGCGTGTACTTCGTCGTTGAACAGTGTGACGTGCCACGGGGACTCGAGACGAACCGCAACTTCGGCGGCCTCCTCGAGAGTTTGTTCTGCGAGCGACATCCTTAGCGGTTGGTAGTACTTATCCATATCAGGCTGGGACGTTTGCGGGCCGGACTTCTATGCTAAAATCTTCCATGACCGGGTTTGCCAAGACCTTTTCGCAGGCAGAGCGAGCCATGGACCGAGCATCATCCGGACTGGCTGCTTCTACGCGCAGCTCGATGTACTTGCCGATACGGACGTCTTCGATCCCCTTGAAATCCAACTGATCGAGGGCGAGTTGGGTAGCCTTCCCCTGGGGGTCCAGTATCGAACTTCTCAGTGTGATTTCGATGGCAACGTGATAGAGCATATCGGGATCGGGGGTCGGCGTGTTTCTCGGATCGATCGACGCGGAAATATATCTATTCGCCAGTTGGCTCTGAAGTGGTCTTGCCTTCCTTCTCCGGCTCTTCTCCGCCCTCATCCATGATGGCCTGAATCATGGTCTTGAGCGCTCCACCCAGTCCCATAGCCAAGTACCCGGTCAAGTTGATCAGGACGCCGATCTTGGGGGCGACGAGGACAAGAACCAGTGCAGAAGAATAGAGAATCGCGCGCCTAGGTTCGCGGCGAAACAGCTCCGGTGAGGGAATCGGGGGAGATTCGAACCTTATCGGCGAAATCATGAGCACCGACAGGAAGACCATGAGTGGGCCCAGGAAGGAGATGTTGGTAGTGCTCAAGCCTCCGAGTCCATCCAGCCAGGCGGCGTTCAATATCACCGCTACGATGACGGCAGCCTGAGCGGGTATCGGGAGTCCGATAAACTCGCTCTGCTTCTCGCCCCCCAATTTGACGTTGTAGCGGGCCAGACGAACCGCACCACAAATCGCTGGAAGCGCGGCCACGATGAGGCCGACCGTTCCGAACTCCTGGAGGCCGTATACGAACACCAAGAAGGACGGCGCAACACCGAACGAGACAATATCCGAGAGCGAGTCCAACTCCGCGCCGAACTGACTGTCGCCGTTGGTGAGGCGAGCCATCATTCCGTCGAGGAGATCGAAAAATGCGGCGAGGACGATCAGCCACGCGGCGTTTTCGAAACGCCCTTCCATGGCCTGGGTCAGCGAAACGAAGCCGCTGAACAGGTTCATCAGGGTAAAGAAAGACGGAACGGCAACGGGAGGAATACGTCTCCGCAACCTGGGACGCCTCTCCCGGTAACTCTCAAGGCGTTGCCGAATCCTGCGCTGCTTCGCGCCCGGCTCCCCTCGTCGTCGCCTAGTCCGTGTCATCCTCCTGTGGTATCAGATTTCCCAGGATGGTCTCTCCCGCCTGCACGCGATCCCCCACTTTTACAAAAACCGGGATATGCGGAGGAACGATTATGTCCATGCGGGAGCCGAACTTGATGAGCCCAAACCGCTTTCCAGCCTCAAGCGTGTCCCCCACTCCGGCATGGTACACAATCCGGCGCGCGACCGCACCGGCAATTTGCTTGAACAGGACCTTCACCCCCGAGGCGTGTCGCAGACCCAATTGAGATCGTTCGTTCTTTTCGCTGGCCTTCGGGTGCCACGCCACGAGATATTCCCCCGATACGTACTCATCGAATTCCACGACGCCGGTAGCGGGAGAACGGTTCACATGGACATTCAACGGCGACATAAAAATGGATATCCGACGCGCGGCCCCCTTCAGATAGAGGGGCTCGTGCTCCTCGACAATCTCCACCACTTTGCCGTCGGCGGGAGCAATCAGGAGACCATCGGCATTCGCCGGCGTAGTCCGAGCGGGATCTCGGAAGAACCATAGGGTGAACCCGAGAATCAGGACACCGAGGATCACCCCAGTGCCACGAAGTACGGGACCAAACTGCCAGCCGCCGAGAGCGAGGGCCACCGCGAGGATGGCCATTCCCAAGATCAAACGGTATCCATCTGGTGCGAACATAGAAAACTGGGTTTGCTGGCTGTAG
>CAYXSE010000290.1:0-4267 GCA_964466675.1 uncultured Rhodothermales bacterium
GTTCATTTTCATGATGCTCAACCTTGTTCTGGGAAACAACCTCCTGGTGCTGTTCCTGGGTTGGGAAGGCGTCGGACTGTGCTCCTACCTGCTGATCGGGTTCTGGTACACGGATCTGAAGAATTCCGCGGCCGCCTCGAAGGCCTTCATCATGAACCGCGTCGGCGACTTCGCCTTTCTCCTGGCCATGTTCATCTTCGTCAAGGAGTTGGGCAGCCTGGATTTTGATGTGCTGCTCACGCAAGGCCCGCAAATGTCCGAAGGATCTGTCTATGCGGCCGTTCTGCTCCTTTTTATTGGGGCGACCGGCAAGAGCGCGCAGATCCCCCTCTTCACGTGGCTACCGGATGCCATGGCCGGTCCCACGCCCGTCTCGGCATTGATTCACGCGGCGACCATGGTCACCAGTGGATTGTACCTCCTCGCCCGGCTGTCGCCGGTGGTCTTGGCCGCTCCGGGCGTCATGGCATTCATCGCTGTAGTCGGGGCACTCACGGCCATCGTCGCCGCGACGATAGCCATCACTCAGAATGACATAAAGAAGGTCCTGGCGTATTCCACCGTATCCCAATTGGGTTACATGTTCGTAGCCGTAGGCGTGGGCGCTTTTTTTGTGGCCATTTTTCATGTGATGACCCACGCCTTCTTCAAGGGGTGTCTGTTCCTCGGATCCGGTTCGGTGATCCGCGGCATGCATGATGTGGAGCATGAGTTGGCCCGCGACGGGCACGGCCACAAGTTGGATCCACAGGACATGAGGACGATGGGTGGGCTGAAGCGGTTCATGCCTCTCACTCGTGGCACCTTCCTGGCTTCGACGCTCGCCATTGCCGGAATTCCTCTTCTGGCAGGCTTCTTCTCCAAGGACGAGATCCTGTTCAAGGCATTCGAAGCGGCCAGTGGCGGGTTCGGCGCAGGCTGGTTCGCCTGGATTATCGGACTGGTTACCGCGTTCCTTACGGCGGTATACATGACCAGAGCCTACGTACTCACGTTTGAGGGCGAGCCACGATGGCCGCACGCGGACACCATAAAGCCGTCCGAGTCCCCGTGGACCATGACCATGCCCCTGGTAGTCTTGGCGGTGTTGTCTGTCGTAGGAGGCTGGGTCGGTGTTCCGGCTGTATTCGGAGACTGGAACTGGATCCACCATTTCCTGGCCGGCGAGGGCGGCCCGGTGGCAGAGGCTCAAGGGGCGGCGCATGTCTCGCCCGCTATTGAGTGGGCTTTGGTGGGGCTGGGGTCAGTCATCGCCGTGCTCGGTGTCTTCCTGGGCTGGCGCTGGTACGGATCGAAAGGCATCGCCTTTGACGAGACCATGGCCGCTCGATTCGGCGGAATCTACAGGCTTTGGCAAGGGAAGTACTTCGTTGATGAGGCCTACGACCGGGCGATTGTCCGGCCCGTGATTGCTAGTGCCGAGAAAGGGTTCGCTCCGTTCGACAAATACTTCGTGGACGGCCTCGTAAACCTCGTCGGCTACCTCACCCGTGGCTTCAGCTACCTGTTTCGCTACACCCAGACGGGCTTCGTCCAGTCTTACGCGCTGGCGATCGTCTTTGGCGTCCTCCTGGTAATGGGCCTAATGCTCTTCGGCTGACCGAAATAGATGAACATCCCGCACCTCCTATCGGTCGTCATTTTCCTTCCCCTGGTCGGGGCAGTCGTGACCCTGTTGTCCCGCGATTCCATGGTCAAGTGGACCGCGCTGGGGGTCACGCTCCTGACGTTCGTCCTCTCCCTCGGGATTCTTCTGGGCTTCGACCCCTCAGTTTCGACGGCGGTCGAGCCTCAGATGGCGGACAAATTGGCCTCTTGGTTCGGTGATGGGTTCGATATCAAGTACTACGTGGGGGTTGACGGGCTGAACATTCTCCTGATTCTGCTCACGACCCTGCTCGGGCCCATTGTAGTTCTCTCCTCCTGGACCTACATCACCAAACACCGAAAGGCGTACTACGCGTTGCTGCTGATCCTCCAGACCGGAGTGACCGGTGTCTTTGGGGCGTACGACATCTTCCTCTTCTACATCTTCTTCGAGCTGACCCTCATCCCGATGTACTTCATCATCGGAATTTGGGGTGGCGAGGATCGGGTCTACGCTGCCGTCAAGTTTGTGCTCTACACGCTGGTGGGGTCACTGCTCATGCTCGTTGCGCTCCTCTATCTGGGGTACGCGGCGGGGGACGCCGTCAACGGCGGTGTCTTCACGACGGATTGGTATAAACTCATCGCCTACAACATCCCTGTGTCTACCCAGGGCTGGCTCTTTTTGCTGTTCGCGCTCGCTTTTGCCATCAAGGTCCCGCTTTTCCCGTTCCACACCTGGCTGCCAGACGCACACGTTCAGGCCCCCACGGGCGGGTCCGTCATTCTGGCGGGTGTACTTCTCAAGATGGGGACATACGGGCTGATCCGGTTCTGTCTCCCATTCTTTCCCGACGCCGCGCGAGAGTACGCGATGCTTTTCGCCATCCTGGCCGTGATCGGTATCGTCTACGGCGCTCTCGTGGCGCGAGCGCAGACCGATGCCAAGAAGCTGGTCGCCTATTCCTCCGTGAGCCACCTCGGTTTTGTGGTCCTTGGCATTTTTGCATTTACGGCCGAGGCACTCCAGGGCGCCGTGATCCAGATGATCAACCACGGCATCTCCACGGGTGCGCTCTTTCTCATTGTGGGCATGCTTTACGAGCGGAGACATACGCGGGAGATGGCGGACTACGGCGGCATCGCGAAGTCCGTGCCCAAACTCACGTTCTTTATGATTCTAGCGGTTCTGGCCTCAGCGGGGCTTCCTGGGCTCAATGGATTCGTGGGCGAGTTCATGATTCTCATGGGTGCCTTCAAGAGCACCGTCATTGGGAGTCCATGGCTCATTGCGGTCGCGACAAGCGGCGTCATCCTGGCCGCCGTCTACCTGCTGTGGATGCTCCACCGGATGTTCTGGGGGCCGTTGGAGGGAGACGAGAACAAGAATATGGCCGACTTGAATGCTCGCGAGATTGCTCTCTTGGTCCCGCTGTCCATTCTCATGATTTGGATGGGATTCGGTCCCCAACCGTTCCTGAGACTAAGCGAGTCGACCACGGAATTTATCCTCGAGACGATTGAGTCGAAGCGCGCCCACGAGGCCACCGACGTGCCGGCGATGGTGTATGACGGAACTCGATTCGTGCCAGCCGAACAGCTTTCCTCAGGTAGATAGCAACTGAGATGAAATCCGTGCGCCTGCTTCCGTTTCTGCTGCTCATGATCGCTACCGCGATGGTGAGCACTCCAACGATTGCTTCAGCATCGACCGAGACTGTATCGACCCAGACTGTATCGACCCAGACTGTATCTACCCAGATTGTGGCTGAGGCCTCCGAAGTCGACCAGGACGCGGACAACGAGCACGCTGGACAGGATGCGGAGCAGGAGGGCGGTGATCACGGGCCTTTACCTCCTATCTGGTTGGTTATCCCGTTCATGACCATCCTGTTGATGATCGCCACGGGGCCGCTTTTCTTCCCGCATCACTGGCACCACCACTACCCGAAGTACTCGGTCGGACTCGGCGTATTTGTCGCTTCCTACTACGTTTGGGGATTGGAGTCTCCGACGCCGGTGATTCACGCGATCCAGGAGTTCCTCTCTTTCATCGCGCTTGTGGCTTCGCTCTTCATAGCGGCCAGCGGGATCTATGTGAGCATCAACGCCAAGGGGAAGGCCACAACGAATGTGATCCTCCTCTTCCTGGCTTCGGTTATCGCAAACGTAATCGCCACAACGGGATCGGCGATGCTCTTTATTCGCGCATACATGCGCCTGAACAAGGGGCGGCTCAAGGCCTACCACATCGTCTTCTTCATCTTTCTGGTAGCCAACGTCGGCGGGGCCCTGACACCCATCGGTGATCCTCCGCTCTTCCTCGGGTTCCTCCGAGGCGTACCCTTCTTCTGGACGGCGGGCCATGTCTGGCACATCTGGCTCTTTGCTACGCTGATGATTCTGGGGATTTTCTTCGTGATCGATTCCAGAAACAAGGCGGAGGCGCCAGACCCGGATCCCAACCTGCCACTCATCTCCATCCAGGGAACGAAGTCCTTCTTCTGGGTAGCCGTCATCATCGGCAGCGTCTTTATCGACCCCAATGTTTTCGCCTGGGTCCCGAATCTCTACGAGCTGTACCACATCCCGTTCGGGATCCGTGAGGTCGTCATGTTCTCCGTCGCGTTCTTCGCCTTCAAGACGGCCGATCCGCGTGCCATGGAGATGAACGAATTCA
>CAYXSE010000291.1:0-4261 GCA_964466675.1 uncultured Rhodothermales bacterium
TAAGGAGTTTTGATTGTCTTTGCTCTATACTCGCAATCCTCTACCGGCGAACCGGCAAGAATCGACTAGGACTCGCTTTGCATCTAAAATCATCAAAGATCACGACTGAGTCTCGTCAGTCACAACCGGCCAACAAAATTTTGGCCCGGACTCCAATAGTACGGCAAGTCAGACTTGGGTGTCAACCCGTCAGGCAGTCTTGAGCATCTCTTCAAATTGGGAGCGAATCTCCGAGTAGGAAGAGGCGCGACCGCCTGAGTTCGAAAGCCATTCTGTCAAGGTCCACGCCCATGAAATACGCCGCTTGTTGCCAAGTCGTATTTCGAGGCCGGCGCGCAACAACATGGTCACCAGTTGAAGGTTTCCGCTTCCTGAAACAATTCCGCTCATTCATGGGATCTCCTATATCGGCTCGTTCCGGCCGAGGGCGAACCTAAGCGCGTCTTGCGGGTGAACCGCCTGTAATCACGCGCATTGAGCATGTTGAAGTGGTCTTCCTATAGAGATGGTCTTCGCCGGTTTCTGCGGAACCATTATTTTTGGTACGGACTCCTGGCGTTGGTCGTCGTGGTCGGTGCCGTGTACCTCGGGTTCGATCGGGCCCTGATGCCTCGCGTCACTCGACACGGAGCATCGGTCACCGTACCCGACGTGAGGTCCTTGACGGCGATGCAGGCCGATTCCATCCTGTTTCTCGCTGGGCTCGGCATGGAGCAGCAGCTGCTCAGGAAATTGAATCTCCCGAGAGATCAGATCATCGATCAGCGACCGACCGCCCGCAGCCAGGTAAAACCGGGCCGCACCATCTTTGTGACCATCAACACCGGCGATACGACGACGGTCCAGATCCCCGACGTGATTGGACGCTCACAGGGGGATGTTGCCGGATATCTCCGGGAGCAGTTCGGCCTCGAAGCCGAGGTGCTCGCGGACTCGGTCCGCTCCTCCGTACAGCGTGACGCGATCTCACGGCAGCTCCCCGAGGCCGGAGAGAGAAGGCCGCGAGGCACTGTGGTGAGGCTTTGGTATAGCCTCGGACCGAGTGCTGAGTTCGTAAAGGTACCGTCCGTTTCCGGGCTCAGTGTGGAGGAGGCGCGGCAACGGTTAACCGAAGTAGGACTCCGGTCTGTAATTCTCGGTCCAGATTCCGGACCCGTCCGTGATCAGGGTCCCGATTCCGGGACTACGGTCCGCGTCGGATCGGAAGTCCGACTCCGGACTCGAGCCCGAGACGACCCGCCTACTCAATGACATCGGCCTACTCAATGACATCGACTGTGGGCTCCGCACCGACGGTCACCTGGACCCGCTCCGTGTGCTTCGTCGGGATGCGCCTACCAAGGAAGTCTGCCTGAATCGGGTATTCCCGGTGGCCTCGATCGACCAGGACGGTCAGCTGGATCGACCTTGGGCGCCCGAGACTGACCACCTTGTCCAACGCAGCCCTAGCGGTTCGCCCGGTGAACAGCACATCGTCCACGAGAATCACATTCCGATCGCCGAGATCCAGGTCCGGCGACTGGCCGCGAGGGGCGCTGGTTCCAGGGTCCAGGTCATCCCGGAATGCGGTAACATCCAGGGGCCAAAAAGGGACGCTGCAGGATTCTATCTCTCCAATGGCGTCGGATATCATCTTCCCCACCTCGGCCCCCGTATTTAGTATCCCGAGGACGACCAGGTTCTCTGCGCCGCGATTGCGTTCGACGATTTCGTACGCCAACCTGCGAATCATGCGCCTGACCTGCGAGGCAACCAGAATTTGGGTTGTGGGCATGCCCTCTCCTAGGACGACCGAGCGGGTCTCTACTGGAACATCGCCTTGATACTGCCCCACGTTCTTCGAACCGCCGTACTGGTGTAGTTCATAGAGAGGGTGATTACCACTTCACGAAGCCCGTTTTCGTAGACCGCCACCAGGCGGTAGTCCAGCTGCTCCGACGCGGACTTATAGACTTGGTCGTCCCGGAACTCGTAAGGAACACCTACGCCGTGCGCCGAAAACGTCTGCACGGCAACGAACTGGTTGTTGCTGTAGGGAGTCCGGCGGGTCAGCTCGTAAATCCTGACCTCATCCTCAACTTCCATCTGCCACTTGATGGCAAAATCTCGACCCTCTGGCTTCACATCAAAATATTCCAGCTTTACACCATACCCCATGGAGGCGGCACAAAGCACGAATACCAAAAAGATGAGCGAAACGGGTCTCAAGGCGGGAAATTTCGAGTGCGACCTGGAAGATAGTGTCGAAAACATGGATTTCAAGACCATGAATGTGTAGCTGGGGCACCTTCTGCACAATTCATGCCTGAGCTTCCTTCCGTTCCTTGTTCGGACACGCATCGCGGCGGCAACGGCCGTACATGTGGAGAGAGTGATGGCGGATCTCAAACTGAAAGATCTCTGCTACCATTTCCTGGATACTCTGAATCCTGGGGTCACAGAATTCGAAGAGCTCGTTGCAGTCCATGCAGATCAGATGATCGTGCTGCCAGAAACTGTAGGCCGCTTCATACTTGGCCTGCTTGTTTCCAAACTGATGCTTGGCTACGAGTTGGCACTCGCAGAGCAACTCCAGCGAATTGTACACGGTAGCCCGACTCACTTTTACGGCGCCAGTCAGAAGGTCCACATACAAGCCGTCGGCATCGAAATGCCCGCTCTGGGCATAAACAGCTTCCAGCACTGCGAATCTCTCCGGAGTCTGGCGCTGGTTCCGAGTCTTCAGGAAGTCCGAGAAGATCCGGCGTACGTTTTCGAGTTGCTCCGTGCCGAGTTCGGGCATAGGCGTTGCGTAATTGCCGCCCTAACCGGACGTATCTGGCTCGGTTCCGGCTGGCCGGACCAGAAGCTGTCGTACATCTTCTCGAATGATCTCTGCTAGTTCCCCGATGGAGCCAGTCCCGTCGAGAACCCGCACGCGATCCGGCTCGCGACGCGCCAGGCTGGCATAACCCTGGGCAACCCTCCGGTGGAATTCTTCTCCCGAAGCCTCCATCCGATCGTCCTCCGACCGGCCGGCCCGCCTGGTTCGGGCCTCCTCGGCCGTTATTTCTATCAGGAACGTTCGCCGGGGACTCAGGCCGCCGGTCACCATGCGATGAAATTCATCTAGCCACTGGACATCGACAAAGCCTCTCCCGGCACCCTGATAGGCCGTAGTCGAGTCGAAAAACCGATCACAGATGACGATTGTCCCCGCCTCCAGGAGCGGCTTGATGTGTTCCGATACCAGTTGCGCGCGGGCCGAGCTAAAAAGCAGCAACTCCGGGAATGGCGCAATCTGACTGCTCCGGTCCAGCAGCAGCTCGCGAATTTTCTCGGACAGGCGAGTCCCTCCAGGCTCGCGCAGGACGCAGACCTCATACCCTTCGGACTCGAGCCATTTCGCCAAAATTTGGACCTGGGTACTCTTTCCGGACCCATCCAGGCCCTCGAATGTCAGGAGGAACATGCTTTCTCGGACGACAATTGAACACGAGAATCTACTATTGACCCGTTATACATATGCGGTGGCTAGCGTCCGGATGTTGTACGTCCGCTCGCTTGGTCTTTTGTTACCCGCGAACTATCGCACCCGCGACGTATATAAGCGCCCCACTCCCGGCGCCGTTGACAGTCCATGAGCATGCTCAACTTCGGATTCGACGATTTTGACGAGTCCACGAACGACGACAGGCTAAAGGACCTGGCCGCCTCGTTCGAGGAGGGGAATGAGTCAACCTATTTTGACTCGGACTCGCTCGAAGATATCGCGACATTTTACTACGAAAAAGGACGGTACGAGGATGCCTTGCGGGTCATCGACCGAGTGCTGGATGCCCAGCCGTTTTCGTCCGACGCCTGGATGCGGCGTGGAATACTGCTCAACAACCTGGGACGTCACCAGGACGCGCTCGACGCCTACGACCGAACCCTCGCCCTGAACCCGACTGACCTCGAGACCCTGGTCAATCGCGGCATCACGCTAGACAGTCTGGATCGACCCGAGGAGGCCCTCGAGGCCTATGAAGGCGCCCTACAGTTGGACCCTACCAGTGACGAAGCCCTGTTCAATCACGGCGTCACCCTCGAACGCTGCAATCGGTTGAAGGAAGCGATCGCATCTTTCGAACTCTGCACCGACGCAAACCCGGAACATCCCGAGGTCTGGTACGAGTTGGGCTTCTGCTACGACCGAAACAATCGGATGGAGGAAGCGATCGAATCCTACGATCGCCACCTGGACATTGACCCGTATTCGCACGACGCCTGGTACAATCGC
>CAYXSE010000292.1:0-4242 GCA_964466675.1 uncultured Rhodothermales bacterium
CATCGATTGAGACGGCCATTGAAGTTGCCTGTGCCGGAATTTCTTCGCTGGACCTGATCATTCCCGCGGTAATCGGTCCTGAGTCGACGTTATGGGCGTCCAGGATGCGAATCTTGATGGGGAAGTTGGTGACCTGCTCCTGAGTTCCGGCCCCCGCGACTCGGGCGGAGTTGGCGATCTCCGTCACAACACCCTTGAACGTCCGGTTCGGGTAGGAATCCACCTCGATGGCTGCCGTGTCGCCGAGAGCCACATTGACCACGTCGTTTTCGTTGATGTCAACCAGCAGCTCCATGGCGTCCAGCTGCGCAATCCGCATCATCTCGGTTCCCGTCATCTGGGTCGTCCCCAGAACACGCTCTCCAAGTTCGATATTGAGCATGGAGATGGTGCCGTTCATTGGCGCATAAATGGCTGTTCTGGCGAGCTGCTCCCTCGATTCGCGGAGGCGAGCACTCGCCGCGTCAACCGCGTACTGCGAAGCCTCGAGACCGGCGGTAGCCGTCTGATGGCGGATTTCGGCCGTCTGGAAATCAGCCTCGGAGACCGCACCGGATTCGAAGAGTTCTTGCTGTCGAGCTAACTCCAATTCGGTGGCCCGGAGGTCTGCGCGCCGTTGAGCCTGGTTGGCCCGCGACTGCATGAGGTTGGCTTGTGCCTGTTCCGTCTGGGCCTCGTAGAAGTTCGGCTTGATTCGCGCCAGGAGTTGCCCCTGGGTCACATGGTCACCTTCCTTGATCGGCAGGGCGACGATTTCGCCGGAGACGTCCGGACTGATCACCACTTCGATCTCAGGCTGGACGCGCCCGGACGCGGTTACCACCTGCGTAATGTCGCGGAACGTTACGTCCTCCATCTCGACGGAGATCGAATCGTCGCCTCCGGACAGAACCGCGCGAGCGGCAAGCAGCGCAACTACAGAAACTACCAGCAGGAGGCCGATGATTATAACGAGACGTCGCGTCGCGTTCTTTTTCTTTTTCGCCATAGGGGGAGGTCGGAGAAAGGAATGAGTTAACGGGGCAATGCCGTCCGATTTCTTAGAACAGTGGTTCTGCCGGGTTCAGGGCACCCTGGTAGTACTCGATCAGCTTGTGCTGGAAATGAAACCTGTAGATGGCCTGGACGCGCTGGCTGCTGGCGTTCACGAAGTTCGATCTGGCCTGCGTAAGCTCGACCAGAGTAGAGGCCGCAACGTCGTACCGGGCCTGCTCGACTTCCAGGGCCTGCCGGGCCGATGTTACCTGCTTTTCCGTGACCTCTAGTCTCTTGACCGCCGTCTGGTAGTCCAGATAGGCTTGCCGGACTTCCAGGGCGATGGACTGCTGTAGGTTTTCCAGGTCAAGGTTGGCGTTGTTTAGCTGCACCTGGGCACGCTCAACCGCGCTACGCGTCTGGAAGCGGTTGAATATCGGGATGCTGACGCTGAAGGAGACGGACTCCGAGCGGTTGTTGTCGAGCTGGGAGCCGAAGCTGGCCGTTTGGCCGGTCAGAGGATTACGACCGAAACTGGAATAGCTTGTATTTATGCCACTACTTAGGTTTACGCGAGGAAGCATGCCCGCTTTCGCGATTCGGATGCCTTGGGTGGCGGCTTCTATCACATACTCCTGAGCGCTCAGGTCGGACCTTTTGTCGTACGCGTCTCGAAGTAGCGCATTGGCGTTGTATTCCGTGCTGTTGAGGGGAATGGCGTCCGGTGGCGGCGCGGTGAAAGTGTACCTGCTAAGCGGATCCAACTGCATGGTCTGAATGAGCCGCGCCTCGCTGAGCTGCACCGATGTCTCCGCGGTCAGCAAGGCTGCCTCGGCGTTCGCCACCGACACCTCCTGGGTGTACTGGTCGGAGATGGGTCGCTGGCCCACGCGGACGAACTCCGCGATCCGATTGAGCTGGCTGCGCTGCGCTTCGAGGTCCTCCTGGCGGATCAGAATCTGCTCCTGGTCCAGGATGACCTGGAGGTAGTTCTGTATGACACTGAAGACGACGGTCTGCTGACTCCGGCTGTAGCCCGCTTCCTGGGCCGCCAGGTTGTGGCGGGCCTGCTCGATTGAGGCAACGATAGAGAAGCCGTTGAACAGAGTCATGGACGTGTTGGCCCCAAGGGAGAAACGATCGCTCGACGTCGTCTCCAACCGACCCGTCGTGAGGTCGAACTGGAGACCCCAGTTGCGGCCGGTGCTCGAATTGAGATTGAGACTGGGCAGTCGGGCGGCCCTGGCCTGGGCTACGGAGGTAGCCTGGAGCTCGACATTATTGCGGGCCCGGCGCAGACTCACATTTTGATCGAGCGCAATAGAGACCGCGTCGTCGAAAGTGATAACCTGCTGGGCGGATGCCGATGTCGGGATGAGGAGTACGCCGAGGAGGGCAAAAAATGGGAGACGGAAGCGCATGGCCGTGTGTAGGGGAGTTGTGGATTGTCGGACTCAGAAGCCCGTCTTTGCGGATTCGTACACGCAGGGTCTTGACCCGTGTTGCACTGGGGCCCTGCTGTGACAGAATCTCCGCAATTGTCCCCACTACGGGCGATGGGTGGGCGTGGTTACAGTGGGTTGTTAGGGACCGGGTGGTTCGTCACCAGGTCCCGGTGTCGGGGCAAGTGAGCACCTCGGCTGTATAGCGACCCTGCAGCGGCTTGCCTACTCGGAAGCCTTTTGCTCCTGTCGGAATGACTCGGCACGCCAGAGTACAGCGGTGAGACCCGCGATTGTCCCGATCACGAGGAATGTGCCGGAGAGGAGCTTCGCCGACTCCTCCAGAATAATCGAGAACGAAGAAGGGGGTTCACTGACCGAATCGATCAGTGTGTGGGCGGCGTAGAACACGAAGGCAGTCGCGAACATCTCTGTAACGAATCGCCACCTCATCAACGCGGGCAAGAGAGCCACGACGACGGGGAGGGCAACGACCCCGTAGAGAATCACGATAATGTCGTTCCAGCCCCTGAACACGCCCACGCTCAGGAATCGCTCGATAAGAGCGCCGATGCGCTCGTGGAACTCCAGCATCTCGTCGAAAGCCAGGAAGGCGAAACCAAGCGCCAGAATGATCCAGACCCATGTGTGACGATCTCCTGCCCGAAAGAGGGCGATCGTCGTAGCCAGGGAAAACGCACTCGCGGCAGTCAGAAAGAAGGCTGACAACGCCGTGACGGCACCCTTTTCCGACACGAAATGAAGCTCGATCGGCTGGTCCGGCGGAATCAGAACCATGGCGAGCGCGATGTAGGCGAGCGTGCACCCCGTCATCGCGACGACAATCAGTGGGATACCGCGAACGGTGGGGGCGGCTCGTCGCTCGGCGACGGCCGCTTGCATCTGCTGGACGAAGTTGTTGATCATAGGGGCGCATGTGGCTCCGCTGGGGAGAATAGGATACGCATCGCTGTGATAGGCTCCCTCGCTTCGCTCGGATCGCTGCGGTGGGGGTGGGGGAGGGTGGGATTGACTCGCTTCGCTCGTCCATCCTTTGGGGGGGAGGCTCGCATCCAGCAGACCTGCGGGCCTGGCGGCCCTGGTTCTGTGTTGGTGGGATCCTTACAAGCGGCTTGGGGAGGTGGTGGGACTTTTTGGCGTTTCGTTTTTGCCGCTTGACGGAGACCACAAACACAGAACCCCAGTCGCTTTGCGACTGGGGTCTGCTGGATGCGGAGAGGGTGGGATTCGAACCCACGGTACCTTGCGGTACGCTGGTTTTCAAGACCAGTGCATTCGACCACTCTGCCACCTCTCCGGGCGCACCAACGCGCTTGGTCTGAAGGCGATCCCGGAGGTTGGGAGTCAGGGGGTTGCACGGGGAATTAGGGTGCCGTCTGGTTGCCTTTCGCCGGGGAGGTCGAGGCCTTCTCCTAGTGCTACCAATTCGGCGCACAGGTCGGAGCGATCTTGGATGAGCTGCTCGATTACGGCTTTTCGGCGGCGGCGGAGGACTCGCACGCGGATGGCGCGGAAGGTTTCGGCAGACAGTTCGGCGTAGATCAGGGCGAGGTAGCCGCCGAGGATTCCGATGGTGACGGTGGCCAGAACCACCAAGACGGCCACGTCAGGCATGGACGGAAAAAGGGCACGAAGCTCCTCGTGCGCAAACCAGGCCAGGACAGCTGCTAGGCTCCAAACGAATGGGAATAGAATCGCGCCGCCGATGAGCTTGACCGTCGCCTCATCCTTGCGCGCGTGGGACAGCCTACCCGTGAGCCACTTGAGCAGGTAGTAGGGCCCGATATTTATTGCTGTTCCGAGG
>CAYXSE010000293.1:0-4241 GCA_964466675.1 uncultured Rhodothermales bacterium
ATCGCGGGCTGTGGAGGCCCCGACGGGTTCGCCACCGGTCCAGACGAATGTATTGTTCCTGAAGATCTGCTCTCCGATGGCGGAGTGCCCAAGGATGGAATTCCCGCCCTTACCAACCCCACCTTTGTCTCTGCTACAGAGGCCAGCTACCTGGACCCGACCAGCAGAGTGATCGGCATGGTAACCTCAAACGGCCCAATTGCCGTTCCCCACAACATCCTGTGGTGGCACGAAATCGTGAACCTCGATGTCGGTGGGGAGCAAACGGCCATTACTTACTGCCCGTTGACAGGGACTTCCATTGCCTTCGATCGGTCGGCCGTAGGCGGCGCCGAATTTGGAGTGTCCGGGTTGTTGTTTCAGAACAACCTCATCATGTATGATCGGAACACGAATGAGTCTCTCTGGCCCCAAATGTTGCGACAAGCCGGCTGCGGCGATCGAAACGGCGATCTGCTGCCGGTTGTGGCTCTTCAGGAGATGTCATGGTCTGGATGGCAGGCCCTTCATCCAGAGACGACCGTGCTAAGCGATGACACCGGCTTCGATCGAAACTACACGGCCTCGGGGTACCCCTACGGGAGCTATGAGGACCCCGATAATGCTCGTCTACTGTTCTCCCAGGACATCGATGGCAGGCGCCCCCCCAAAGAACGAGTGTTCGGGATTCCGAATGGGACGGGCGGGATTGCGCTCCCGTTTTCTATCCTGGACGAAACAGAGAAGACTGTTGCTTTGGTGGAGGAGGGCGGCAACCGCATCGTCGTGTTCTGGAGCCGCGCCCATGCCGCCGCCGTGGCGTTTTATGCGAGGAAAGGAGGGCAGAACTTGACATTTACCGTCCAGAACGGCCGATTCATAGATGATCAGACTGGGTCCGAGTGGGGGCTGGACGGTGTAGCCATCTCCGGCCCGAGCGAAGGGAATTCCCTCGAAGGGGTTGCAGATGCCTACGTGGCCTTTTGGTTCGCCTGGGCCGCCTTCCAGCCGGAGACGACCATATGGGAAGCCGGTTGATTCTGGCCGTGGGCCTGGCTGTCTTGTCAGTCGGGTCCGCGAGAGCACAGTGGACGGAAGCCGCGCGATCGGGCTGGGTTCAGATCGCGGCGTACTCGCACCGGACTTCTGATCGCTTCGATGAACTGGGCAACAAGACCGGTCTCTTCAACGAGGGTGGGAGGTCTGCGACCACATCCCTCATACTCACCGGTGTCGTGGGGCTCCACAAGGGAATCGATATCTGGGCCGAGGCACCCGTGCATCGCCTGGTCTTCAACGATGTCGTCGAGCGGCGTCGAAGTTCCGGGCTCGGCGACCCCAGGTTTCACATCCGGATTGGGCACACCCTGACCGGGCTGGATCTCGGCCCCTGGGCAGTGGCGGTCCGAGCCGGCGTCAAGCTGAAACTGGGTGAGTTCCCCATCGACTCTGAGATTATTCCACTCACGGAGGGCCAGAGAGACACAGAGCTCATTCTCGAAGTCGGGCGGTCATTCTGGCCGCGTCCCCTCTACGCCATGGCTTGGCTGGGGTACCGTTGGCGGTCAGAAAATCGCGCGGTTCGCCGCCACCCCGGCGACGAGCGTTTCTTTTTGGCCGCGGTCGGTGGGTCCTTCTCGAGTTGGACATGGAAGGTGACTCTCGAAGCAATGGACGGCGATCCGTCGGAGCTGTTCGGGATTGCGGTACGCTCGTCGAGACGAGAATTTCTCCACGTCCTCCCGTCCGTAGGCCGGAGGCTTGGCTCGGGTGCCGTGGAGGGCGGAGTCCGACTCCCGGTGGCTGGGCGTAACCTCCCAGCCGGGCCGGCGGTTTTTGTAGGGTACTTCTCGAGGTTCAGTTTTTAGGGGAGATTTGGGACCGGTCTTTGTGAGGACTGGCCTGACACCAGAACCCGTCGCAATTCCGGACTATTCCGGGAAGCGATTTCCCGCGCCCAGCTACATGGCTACCGCCGAAGCATACAAGCACCCTCGAAAATCATTCGCTCCCGGTCAGGCCCGAATCGAGGTTAGCGTAGAGCAACTTTCTCTAACCGCGGTCACTCACCGAACGCTCTGTCAGACGTTCGTGGAGAAGCTCCTGGAACAGGAGGTTGTGGACTACGCCGCACTTTGGGTGCGAACCGGACTGATGCATCAGGCTCCTGTCGGTGGATACGAGCTAGCCAAGGAGCTCCCTGAGAAAACAGGGACACGCCATATTCGCCCAGACGATGAATTGGCACTCTGGGCGGAGGCCGCGGGCCCGTTCGGATGGCGAATATCAGACAGCACCGTAGCAGACCAGCCGTCGGCGCATCCCGGACTCATGCTGGCATTCGCACAGGGCACAGAAATAATCCTCCTGCTCCACATCTCCGCCGAAGGGACCGAGATTGCCACCATCCAGTCATCGTTGACTGAACTGTCCGAACACCTCCATACCGCCGCAAGATACTCGGCTAGCCCACGTTCGAGTGGCCCTGTTCAGGTGGATTTGGGGTTCCTCGAGGCCATGGCCATGGGCGATGATGCCTTCGTAATCCATATGCTCGGGCTTTGTGTGGAGCAGTTGGTGGAAGGGAGTCAAAAATTGGCCGAGGCGGCCGCTGCCAATTCCGTCGTGGAAGTCGGGGAGGTGTCTCACAAGCTCCGTTCGACGGCCAGAACCGCCGGTGCAGAACGACTCGACGAGCTGCTGGCAACAGTGGAAATGCTCGCGCGCGGCGGATGCGTCGGCGCCGTCAATCCTGCGGTCCACGGCTGCGAGCAGGCGATCACAGGGATAAACAAGATCTTGATGAGCAAAGGGGTGGATTGAATCCCAGCGCTTCGGCCATCTGAAGCCACTCCGGATTCGGTGCACTGAACAGTTCGAGGCGTTCTCCCGTTGTCGGGTGATTGACCGAAAGACCGATCGAACAGAGCGCCAGCATCCGGAATCCGAGCTCCTCCTGGAATCGATTGTGATCTCGATCCCCGTATTTTCTATCCCCCAGGACAGGGTGAAACAAGTGTTTCATGTGCCGGCGGAGTTGGTTACGTCGACCCGTCTCCGGAGCTAGCTCGAGAAGGCTGTACCTGGCAGTGGAATAGCGTCCTACCGGCGTCGGCAATTCCGATCGACCCAGCACTCGGTACCGCGTCCTCGCATCTTGAGCCTCGTTGGACAGACGGCTGGAGAGTCGATCTCTGACTGGCTTGAGCGCGTAGTCTATGAGTCCGTCATCATGCAGGTGTCCACGGACGATGGCCAGATATAGCTTTTCGACGAGCGTTTCCCTGAATTGTGTCGACAGGGCGGCGGCGCTCTCCGGGCAGAGTCCGAATACCATCAGGCCCGAAGTTGGTTTGTCGAGTCGGTGGATCGGGAAGACCCTCATGCCGAGCCTGTCCCGAAGCCACTGAAGCAAAAAGGGGCCCGTCTGCGAGCGGTGCTGACGGTGGACCAGCATCCCCGGAGGCTTGTAAACCGCAACAAAATTGGGGTAGCACCCAATGATTTTCGGGCCGCTCACGGGTCGATCGTCAAGAATTTTCTATTTCGCACCGTTTGAGTAGGTTTAGGTCTCGTGTCACAATTGACAAAATGTCTCTGGAGACGCTTCGATCCTCCTGCTCTCACTTCTCGGGCCGACGCTTTTGGTTCGGGAGTGTCATGTTACTGTCTCGCCAACTGGTTTTTCGCGGTTGGCGCGGACTGTCGCGCTTTGTTGAGAAGGTCTCCCTGGAAGGAATAGAGTCCGTCTCCAGGTCTAGCGGTAACCCAGATGGGAACCTGATCCTACACAGGAAGGACGGAACGGAGTTGGCTCTGCATGTAGGCGCGCCGGGAGTCTGGCGCATGCAGATCGACTACCGGCTGCGGCGCATCGCCATAGCAGAAGAGTTACCGGATGCGGGAGAGGCGACTTCATTGCCGGATGCGGGAGAGGCAGCTCGACTACCGACCGCGGACGAGATTGAGTCCTCCGGCGAATTGGCCCCGGCTCCCGAGTCTCTGGACGGGGAGTTTTTCTCCCGAGAGTTAGGCGTGATGCCCGTTTACGGAGACGAGCTGGATGGGCTCATGGTGGAGGCACAGGAACACGAAACCAACAGCACCCAGGAGTCCGTCACACCCGATCCCGGTTTTTTCCTTGAGCCTGTCGCGCTCGAGTCGAAAGAGCTGATGACCCAGGACGAGCCGTCGCTGTCTGAACCTCCCGATGAGTGGCAGGAAGAAGCGCCGACCGAGACGGCTTCGGTGATCCTGGGTCT
>CAYXSE010000294.1:0-4151 GCA_964466675.1 uncultured Rhodothermales bacterium
GGGCGTGATCGACATGGTCTATCAGTGTTTCCACCAGCTCAAGGTTGGTTCGCTACTCGCCGCCACCCAACAGATAGGTAGCTCCGTCGGCGGCTTCTCGCATGATCAGATTGATGGCATCACAATGATCCAGGACATGCAACCAGTCCCGGACGTTATCACCTTTGCCGTACACAGGTACCGGGTTGTTCGCGATCACGTTCTGGATGACGAGCGGAATGAGCTTCTCCGGGTATTGAAAGGGGCCGTAGTTATTGGACGCATTGGAGACCACGATCGGGAGTCCGTAGGTCTCGTGGTACGCTCGGACGAAGTGATCCGCGGATGCCTTCGACGCCGCGTAGGGGGAGCGGGGCGCGTAGGCTGTGTCCTCGGTGAAATATCCGTCGTCCGGCAGGCTGCCAAAGACCTCATCGGTCGAGACATGAAAGAAACGCACGTCTGTCCTTTTCCCCCAGGCCTGCCTTGCCGCATCGAGAAGCGTGGTCGTCCCGATGACATTGGTCCTCACGAAGGCGAGCGGGTCTTGAATCGAGCGATCCACGTGGCTTTCTGCGGCAAAATGAAGCACCGTGGAGAAGTCGTGGCTGTCAAACAGCCCCCGGACGACATCGGGATCCGTGATGTCCCCTTCCACGAACTCGTAGTTCGCGGCACCCGCGAGCGCGCTCATGTTCTCGGGCCGGCCCGCATAGGTCACGGCATCCAGGTTCACGAACTGGATATCGGGTGATGCGGGCACCGACGAGAGCAGGTAATTGCTTCCGATGAATCCCGCGCCTCCGGTTACAAGGATGGCGGTGGGCTGGTGCTTGCCTGGGATGGTCATGCTTGGCGGATCGGTGGTGTGTTCGGGTAACGTCGTGACAGCGGTGATGGCGCTGGCAGCGGGTCGCGCGCTTTTAGCGGCCTTGCGCCGGAGGGTTCCGGAAAACTCAGCTGCCATCGCGGAGGAGCGCTTACCCGATTTAACCCTCGTAAGCGGAGGGCGATACCAGTCGGACACATCACTACGAAGTCATGAAGCCTCTCCTCACCACGCTGATCATAACGGCTCTGAGTCTTTCCTGGCTTTCTCTGGATTCAGGCAGGGCGGCGTGGGGGATTGGTGTCATCCAGCATGTCCTCTCCCCCGAGGGCTCGGCTCGCTGGGCTCAACTGGAGGTTGAAGACCTCAGGAGGCGACTCGACGCCGGAGAAGTCAACGCGCTCTTCAGGGTCGGAATCTTTCATATTTCCAAGAGGAGTGGGCCCACAGACCATTTTGGGGGAGCCATCGAGAAAGAATTCGGTCCGGCAGATTCTGTCCAGGGTCTGGAATACATGAGGCTGGCTGTGGAAGGTCGGCATCCAATCGCAGGATGGTTCTACTGGCGGCGGGCGGGCTGGCCGGACCGCGACAGCCTGATCTCCAGGGTTCGGTCCGGATATCGGATGTCCGCATTCAAAGTGATCACGGATCTCGCCAACGAGGTCTGTATCGTCAACCCCGAGGCGCTGGAAGAACTGAGAGAGGCCAGCTTCGCTCTCCGGCCCGACTCGGTACGGAACCACAAGGGCGCGGAGCCCGGAGCCTTCAAAGTGGTCTACCCCGGCGAGGAGATCCGAACCCAGATCGACACCCTGGAAGAATATCGCCAGCAAAACTGCACTTCTCCGGAAGAGTAGCGGCGCCCGCGCAATCCCGTGGCTACTTTCCGGGGACGACGCGGCCCTCGCACGAGGACGCCCCTCAAGCACAGGTCGCCCTTCGCGCGCAGCCCCGACAGACCTTGACGACTCCCCCGAAAGCACGGACGCTTTACCTGATTGATGCGCTCGCGCTGGCTTATCGGGCTCATTTCGCGTTCATCAACCGTCCGCTGATCAACTCCAAGGGGCGGAATACGTCCGCCACATACGGCTTCACATCGACGATGCTCAAGCTCATCGAGGACTACGGCCTGGAGCACGCGGCGGTGGTGTTCGATATGATCGGAGAAGGGGGGACCTTCCGAGACGAATTGTACCCGGAATACAAAGCGCAGCGCGATCCAATTCCGGCAGACCTGGTGGGCAACCTTCCCGATATCAAGTCGGTCGTCCGGGCGATGGATATTCCGGTCGTAGAAGAGGTGGGGGTCGAAGCGGATGATGTCATCGGTACGCTCGCCCGCCGAGCCGAGGCCGACGGAGAACGGGTGGTCATCATCTCCGCGGACAAGGACTTTCAGCAGCTCCTCTCCGATCGAATATCGATGATCCGGCCCGCGTACCGGGGAGACGCGTTCAATCCGACGACAGAGGACACCTTCCGAGAAAAATATGGCCTTGCGCCAATCCAGTTCATTGAGGTGCTGGCGCTCATGGGGGATGCCAGCGACAATGTCCCCGGGGTGCCCGGAATTGGCGAAAAGACGGCCATAAAGCTCATCAAGGAGTACGGCAGTGTTGAAGCACTCTTGACTCATGCCGATGAGGTCACCGGCAAAAGGGCTCGGGAAGGTCTCCAGAACCATAGCGAATCGGCGCTTCTATCGAAGAAGCTGGTCACCATTCTGACGGATGTCCCCGTGGACGTGGACTGGAAGGATTTCGAGAGGTCGGACGCGGACCTCCAGCGAATTCGGGAGCTTTTTGCCGAACTTGAATTCGGAGGACTCACCGACCGGACCCTCAAAACGCTGGGGCATGGGACTCAGAGTGCGGTGGCGCCGGGAGGGCAGAGCGACCTATTCAGCGATTCCGCCGTCGACGAAGAGAGGGCCGTCGCAAAGGAGTCGTACGATAGAGAGGCGTCGGACTATCTCCTGGTCAGAAACATCAATTCCCTTCGGGATCTGGCCACCAGACTGGTTGATTGCGAGCAGATTTCCGTGGAAACACAGACCAGTTCCCGAGATCCGATTCTGGCGTCCCTGGCGGGGATTGCGTTCGGCCTCGGGGAGGGAGGTGCCGCCTATGTCCCCACGCCGCTCCCGGACGGAACAGGGAGCGGCGAAGTGCTGGAAATCCTGCGGCCGGCACTGGAGGGGCCATCCGAAAAAGTCGGCCACGATCTCAAGCATGCTCAGATCGTCCTGGCCCGAAATGGAATTGCGCTGGGTGGGCGGGTCTTCGACACGATGGTGGCGCACTACCTGTTGGCGCCGGAGGCAGCACACGCACTGGAGGTGCTCGCTGACAAGGAGCTTGACTACAAGATGATTGCCATCAGTGCTCTCCTCGGTTCTGGCAAGTCCCAAATGAGCATCCTGGATGTGGCCCCGGACAGAGTCGCTCCCTACGCGTGCGAGCGTGCCGATATGTCGCTGAGGTTGTCTGGCGGGCTACGAGACCGGTTGGCCGAGGACGACCTGAGGGCGATCGCAGAAGAGATGGAGTTTCCGCTGATTGGGGTCCTTGCCAACATGGAACGGCGAGGCATCAGGTTGGACACCGGCGTGCTGGACGATCTGTCTGTGAGGCTTGGCACCGACCTCGATGGTCTCGAAAAGGGGATATACGAAGCGGCTGGAGAGATCTTCAACATCGCCTCCCCGGCCCAGTTGGGCGAGATCCTTTTCGAGCGACTAGGCCTTAAGGTGATTGCCAAGACCGGAAAAGGGAAGGCATCCACTCGCGAGAGTGTCTTGCAGGAGCTCGCGCTCGAACACCCCTTGCCGGCCCTGATCCTTGATTGGCGAGAATTGTCGAAGTTGAAAAGCACGTATGTCGATGCCCTTGGTCAACTGGTGCACCCGGAGTCGGGGAGGGTGCATACCAGTTTCAACCAGACGGTAGCGGCGACGGGACGCTTGAGTAGCGCCGACCCGAATCTGCAGAACATTCCGGTTCGAACCGAGCGCGGCCGGGAGATTCGAAAGGCCTTTATTCCGAAGGAAGGCTGGATTCTCCTGAGTGCCGACTACGCTCAGATTGAACTTCGCATTCTGGCTTCGCTGTCCGGAGACGAAGCGCTCCGGCAGGCCTTCAAGGACGGCGCGGACATTCACACCGCGACGGCGGCGCGGGTGTTCGGTTGTGATCCCGAACAGATCGATCCGGACCAGCGGCGCAAGGCCAAAGAGGTCAACTACGGCATTCCCTACGGGGTCTCGGCATTCGGACTGGCTCAGCGCTTGCGGTGTTCCAGGAGTGAGGCGCAAGAGCTCATCGACGGCTATTTCCGA
>CAYXSE010000295.1:0-4135 GCA_964466675.1 uncultured Rhodothermales bacterium
GTTTTTCGCTTCCTCACCAAGAAGAAGTCATCGATGCGCTCACAGAAGCGGTCCGTCACCGGATGTCAGCGGCCCTCATTGCGCCGGCCGGAACCGGTAAGACGGTCGCCTTGCGGACCCTGGTGGCCGCGCTGCCCGAGGCCCGCTATCAGATCCGCTACCTCAAAGTGACCGGCCTCTCGAAGCGGGATCTCTGCCGAGAGATCGCCGCCGTCTGTGGGCTGACTCCGACCGGCACCTATCCATCCCTCGTACGCAAACTGCAGGAGCGATACGAAGAGGTAGCCGGTACCGACGGACTTTGCCCGGTCCTGATTTTGGATGAAGCCCACGACCTCCGGCCGGAATCCCTCTCGATACTGCGCCTCTTGACCAACTTCCAGATGGACTCTCGCCTCGTCGTCTCAGTCATCCTCGCCGGGCAGCCGCCCCTGAAGACGCTGCTCGCCCGGCCTGAACTGGCGGCCGTCGCGCAGCGTCTGGCCCACTCGGCAACCCTGCGGCTCCTCTCCCGCGAGGAGACGCATGCCTACATCGCCCACCGTGCGGCGGTGGCAGGCGCTCAGACTCCTCCGTTTGACGAGGATTCCAAAGAGAGCCTTTTCGAGATGAGCCGTGGCAATATCCGGGCGATCGACCGTCTGGCGCTCAAAGCGATCGAATGCGCGGCCCGGGCGGGGCGCACCGTCGTCTCTTCTGGAGACGTCATCGCGGCCCGCGAACGAGTCCTGGCATGAAGGCCCTGCCGACCACGCGGATCCACGCGATCGATCCCCAGCCGGAAGAAGCCCGGTGGCTCGTCAAAGATCTGTGGAGCGCCTCGGCGGTCGGCATTATTGGAGGCGCTCCCAAGTCGTGCAAATCCTTTTTGGCGTTGGATCTGGCGGTCTCGGTGGCCTCCGGTACGGCCTGCCTCGGGCGCTTCGAGGTCGAGCGCCGAGGGCCCGCGCTCGTCTACCTGGCTGAAGACCCGCTCGTCCACGTTCGTGATCGAGTAGCCCAACTCTGCCAGCACCGCGGTCTTGCCTTAGAGAGCCTGCCTCTCCATGTCATCACCGCCCCCAGCCTCCGGCTGGATGCCCAAGCGGATCGCCAAGCGCTCGATGAGACCTTATCCGCGATCAAGCCCAGGATACTGATCCTGGATCCGTTGGTCAGGCTTCACACGACGCTGGACGAGAACTCCAGCGCCGATATCTCGCGGCTTCTTGGCTTTTTGCGCGAGCTCAATCGCCGCCACGAAGTGGCCGTCGCGCTCGTTCACCACATGGCCAAACGATCCCGGCGCGACCCAGGGCAGGCCCTCCGTGGCAGCTCCGATCTACACGCATGGACGGACTCGGCCTGTTATCTCTTCCGCCGCTCCGACGGCGGTCTGCGCCTGAAGGTCGAGCACCGGGCCGCAGCAGCCCCAGACACCCTCATGCTGCATCTTGCCGGAGGCAAGGGCGAGCCGTGCCGACTGGAGTTGGACGGGACGGCAGCGCCGCCACCCTTGGCCGATGCCGTGCGCCGTGAACTGCGCCGGGCACCGGAACCGCTATCCAGGGCTGCGCTACGGAAAAAGCTCCGCGTCAAGAACGTGCGGCTCGGAGAGACGCTGCAAATACTGGAAGAAAGAGGACTTGTCAAGCGATGCCCGCTCGGGTGGAGTCTGCCGCCGGCCATCGATCAGCTGGATCTGGCACTGGCTCCCTGACTCGTTCCAAGCCCGTTCCCTGAATCAGGCCTCACAGGGAACGGCTCTTGACCCGGTCAATCGTCCCTGATGACCCCGCAATCCCCCTTTGTTGCGGAATAATGCCTACCCGTTCCCTCCGTTCCGCCCCTGAGGCGCGCTGGGAACGGGGAAACGGAACGGCTCCTTCACAAACTCCGGCCGGGCACTCGATGACAGCCTAAGCGCAACCCGGCGCGTCACGGGGACTGCAACGCAACAGGTGCGGCAGTTACGAGATCTGTAGCAAAGCAAATGCTGCGGACTGGGCGCAAGCCTCGGAATACCTTCGAGAAAATGATAGTCAACAACTACCGCGCCTTGATTCTGATTCGAAAGCATGTCAACGACCCGCTTTCAATAGGCCTGATCGAGGAGGTGCACACTGTCTTGGTCGAAGGGACGATTGAGAGCGGAGAGGTCAATCGATACAGGAGGCCCGAGGACAAAATCGGCGTATACGATGAAGTGTCCAACCGCCTTCTCTTTGTGCCGCCGGCAGCTTCGCAGCTTAGCGAACGCCTTGAGCGGCTAGTAGACGTAGCCAACCGCCCGCAGGATGACCATGACTCCTACGTGCACCCAGTCCTCAAGGCAGTGTTGCTGCACTTTTGGCTCGCGTACATTCACCCATTCACAGACGGAAATGGCCGAACCGCTCGCGCGCTGTTCTATTGGTCGATGCTTAGGTCCGGGTACTGGTTGACCGAGTACATCTCTATTTCCAGGGTAATAAAACAGGCTCCGGCCGCGTACGGAAAGTCTTTTCTCTACACCGAGACCGACGACAGCGACCTTACCTACTTCTTCCTGGCCCAATTGAAGGTCTTAACCACGGCCATTTCTGGCCTCGAGAGCTACATCCAAGCCAAGTCTCGTGAGATGCGCGACGTCGTCGACCTCTTGGCACCCGCATTTCCACTCAATCACCGACAGAGAGCGCTCATAGGCCGAGCTATCAGAAAACCAAGCGGAGAGTACACCATCTCCAGCCACCAAGGCAGTCACGACGTTACCTATCAGACGGCTCGTTCAGACCTCCTGGATATGGAAACCAAGGGGCTATTGGATAAGAGGAAAGTCAAAAAGAGGTACGTATTTAGTGCCGTGTCTGATTTGAGAGGCGCGCTGATCGAGTTATCCGGCAGGGGATAGCGCATCCCCGGCCCCGTTACACTCCCCGCCACGGAGGTGACGAGGCCGTTCGCAGTCCGAGGACAACTCTCAGTTGGTTCACTGCTTGTTTTTGAGCGATTCGTCCAGTCGCAATACCCCCGGTGGCAGTCGGAAGTTGATGACAACAGAATCACCTGGAACTACCTGTATAGCTCCTGTGGAGAGCCTTGCAGCGCCCCAGAAGCCGGAGGATACGACGTAGGTGCCCTGCTCCAGGCGCCGAATGAAGGTGCCCGTCGAATCGGTTCCAGCCACACCTGGCTTCAGGCCGTGGAACACGACTTGCGTGCCAATCGCTGGCTCTGCGTCGACGGCGAGGATCACCCGGGCCCGTGAAAACCGGCAGTCGGGCAGTGTGTGTCTTGTGGACAGAGTAAGAGATTCCCCAGGGCGCGGTGGTCTGAGCCCCCGACACAGCCCATCGCAAGAAGGGCTGATGGTCGGGGGAAAATCCATTCCTCGCGGTGCGGATCAGGAAAGAGCGGGCGATCAAGCCAAAATTGTCGCTCGAAGAGATCCGGCGTCTGGAATCGGTCGAGTGCGAGGGGTCGCTGCGTGATGTACAGGCGTGGTTTCTCTTCGCGTTCTATGCCGGAGGCCTCCGGTTCTCTGACGTTGCCCTGCTCAGGCGGGATAATGTCCACCAAGGGGACGAGTGGCGGCTCCTGTTCCGGCAGCGCAAGACGGGTGATGCTGCGGGCGTTCTCCTGGTGCCCCCGGAGAAGGCGGACGGCCACTCAGCCCAGGCGCCCCCTTTTGCTGAGCTCGGAAGCCAATAGCTGCACGACTTTGGGGATCGGCTTTTTCCCCGTTTCCCAATCACTCACGGTGGCGTGCCGCGAGAACCCGAGCGCGTTGGCAAACGCTTCCTGGCTCAGGCCTAGTCGATGTCGTATTTCCGCTAGTTGCTGGCCTGTCATGGATCTGGTTTTGTAAATTATTGAAACAAAACAGGGGACTGGCCGATACTACGACCAGCCCCCTGTGTCGCTTTACCCGAGCAACATGGCTAGCAAGGTTAACGCCTGTATGATCGCTGACACGATCTGCAGGCGTTTTGCTTGACGCCAGTCTCGGGTATCTTCATGGTCACCCATGCTGAACCTCGTCTGATTGGTGACTCGCGGCCCGAAGTGGACCGCCCTGTATCAGCCCATTCAGGCAGATCTCCATTCAGGGAGGCAAGCGATCTCAAGAAGTCAACGAACCGACGGGTCCATCCCCGTCTCTTTATATGTACGT
>CAYXSE010000296.1:0-4111 GCA_964466675.1 uncultured Rhodothermales bacterium
CAGAATCGGCCCTCTTGCTGGAAAAAATGAGGGCGGCCGGTAGCGGCGGAGTAGAATTCGATGCGCAGGCGCTGATCATGGAGACGACGTTGCGGACCGCCGTTCAGCACCTCCTCGTCTCTCCGTTTCCAGGGGATTCCGACGTGCTGGCGCGCGCGATTCAGACGGCGATGCACTACGCCGCGCCGAGTCGGGCGATCTCCTATCGAATCCTTGCCCCGGTAAGCCGGAGAGCTGCTCTATGTGCCCTACACCCCAGGCCGAAGCGAGAAGCCCTGGCGATGTTGGACCGGTTCGTCGACGAGATGATCGAAATCGGCCGCAAGGATCCGGAGCGGTGTGCGCCCATGTTCTCGGCGCTTCTGGAGGCGGATTCGGCCGGCCAGCTGGACGACGGCGAGCTTCGCGATCAGGTGGCCACTTTTTTGGTGGCCGCAGTGGATTCAGTAGGGTCTGCGATTGCCTGGACTTTCTGGCACCTGGCGACGGACCCGTCCGCCGCTCTGCTTGCAGCATCGTCTCCGGTGGGGGCGCAGGCCTGCGTGCTGGAATCGATGCGCCGGGTACCGCCACTCTGGATCTTTTGGAGAGAAGTTCGGGAGAAGCACGACCTGTGTGGTGTGGAGTTGCGGAAGCGAGACCTGGTTGTATTCGTGCCGCACGTCTTTCATTCGCGAGCCGAGTTGTGGCCGGAGCCTTCAGTCTATCGCCCGGAACGATTTCTCAAAGACGGTGCGATTGCCAACGAATCGGGCTTCGCCTATATGCCGTTCGGCCACGGAGCGCATGCCTGCCTCGGCCGGCGCATGGCTATCGCGGAAGCCACTACGGTCGTGCATGAGGTAGCAAAAGGAAGGCGAATCGAATTCGCGCCGCGGATGGCCGGTCAAGGGATTCTCCCCGTCGAGGTTCGTGTAGCCGTCCTGGTAAAAGGTGGGCTGTGGCTGAAGTAGTGCTGGACGTCGAAATGTTGATCGGATTCCCTAAAACGGACACGGATTCTGCCGATACCAGTCAGCATGACTCCTTCCGAAAGATTCCGTTCGTCCGTCTTCGCAATAATTCTGGTGCTGGCCTGGACGCCTCTGGTTTCCTGGGGCCAAACTGCCTCCGCGGAAAGGGGAGACGGAATTTGGGCTCTGCTGAGGCGTAGCGGGATTACCCCTACCAGGTCGAGTGCGCAGGCCTTCCGGGATCTGAATCTGGATCTTCTCACGAAGGGTGATCGACTGTTCAGAGGGACCACCTACCAGTTGCCGGGTTCGAGCACGTCGGGCCCTGTGCGCGCCGGCGAGCGATATCCCATCCTGGGCGCCGAGTACGAGTACGTCGAGCGCAAATCGTCCCGAATGAAGGGTCACATTTACTACATAGTGAGTGGCCACGGCGGTCCCGATCCCGGCACAAACACTTCGCTGGATGGTCGCGACTTCACCGAGGACGAAATCGCGTACGACACGGCGTTGAGACTAACACGGCGTCTGTTGGAGGAAGGAGCGCTTGTGTATGTCATAGTCCGGGATCCGAACGACGGCATTCGCGACTCTGAATACCTCCCGGCCGATCAGGACGAGGTGTATCTGGGCGGCGGCCGCATCGCGAGACAGCCCAAGCCTCGGCTACAGGCGCGAGCCGACATCATAAACGACCTGTATGACCAGCACCGCCGAACGGCCAAATCCCAACAGGTCATCGCCCTTCATGTGGACGCCTACGGCTCAGGCAGCCAACCTCAAATAGACGTTCATTTTGCCTATGCGACACCCAGAGGGCGTGCACTCGGACGAACGCTACAGGCAGAGATCCGAGATCGGTATGAGCACCACCAGCCTGGCCGGGGGTATTCGGGACGCGTTGCGCGGAGAGACCTGATGATCCTCACAGCAACCAAGCCAGTAGCCATACTCATCGAACTCGGAAACATTCGTCACCGAGGCGATCAGATACGTCTGGCCAAACCTGGCAACCGCCAGGCGTTAGCCGAGTGGATTACTCGAGGGTTGCTGCGAAAAATTGGCGCCCGCCGGTCCTAGCCCAGGCACTGCGCCCTTATCCCGGCCTAGCGCCGCTTATCCCTTTTTTCTTTCCAGTAGGTCACCGGGTCGTCGGCGTTGCACCAACGAAACCACCAACCGAACTGATCTTTTGAAGAACTCTTATCTGGCATACGGGCCCGCGTGGGGCCACTTCCTCGGGGACGCTTTACTTTTGGCATAAGTGCGGTGTACCGCTTCCGATGAATGGGCTGGCTGCAGGCGGGCGAGATGTGGGTGCCGCGCGCCAAGTCTCCCATTTACGGGAATTTTTTCGACTTTTCCAAGTCGCTTCACAACTTTTGTTGTGGTAGCCGCCCAACGGCGATCAGGCGGCCTGATCCCAGATGAAGGAGACATCGGAATCGTAGTCGGAAAGGTCCGCTGCGTCTACCTGGTCGCGAAGAGTCGAGAAGAACTCCTGCGAGACTTCGCGTTCCAACTGCTGCTGCAGCCATTCCTGTTCCATAAGGCGCATCATCTGAAGCCCGTACTCGCGTTCGAAATAGCGAAACAGCTCCAGGTTGGAGCAGCGGTCGCCGGCAAATTCGAAGCCGGCATCGTTTAGGAACTGGCGAATCTTGTCTGAGAGGGACTGCATGAGCTGAGGGTCGTTACTTCCTCACAGGTATCGGCCGTGCCAATGCCTGTTTTAAGCCCGACGTACCACCAGAACCGTGATGTCGTCGCTCTGAGCCCGGCCCGTGGCAAACGACTGAACCTGACGAATAATTTCGTCGATCAATCCGCGTGGCCCTTCCGACTGATGGCTTAGGGCCAACTTGTAAAGACGATCCTCCTCGAATTGCCCTCCGTCGGGATTCATGGCTTCCGTCACGCCATCGGAATAGATGATCAGCGTCTCACCGGGGGCCAACGTGTATTCGGCCAGTTCGTATTGATGGCTGGCCAGAAACCCAAGGACCAGGCTGCCTGTCGTCAGGATCTCCATAGTTCCGTCGGGTCGGACTACAAACGGCCGATTGTGACCGGCGTTGGCGAAGGTGACTTCTCCGGAGTTCTTGTCGATCATCCCAAGAAACAGCGTCACGAAGGTGCCCTTCCTGGCTACCTGGCAGAGTAGCCTGTTGGTCTTCGCCAGGCTGTCCGATGCCGTCGTTCCACCCACAACCTGTCCGCGCAACGTGGCCTGGGCGGTGGCCATGAGAAGGGCGGCTGGAACCCCCTTCCCGGAAACATCGCCAACAGCGACGGCCAGCCGCCCATCTTCCATGTCGATGTAATCGAAAAAATCACCTCCCACCTCTTTCGCAGGGAGGCTCACTCCGGCAAACTCGAAGCCTTCTATGCTGGGAGGGGAGGACGGGAGAAGGTTGGCCTGAATCTCATGGGCCAACCCGACTTCCTGTCGCATTTCCACAAGCAAGCGCTCCTCTTCATACAGTCGGGCGCTCTCAACCACCTGTGCCGATTGCGCTGCCAGGATGGCAACCAGTCGTTGATCCTCCGGCGTAAACCCGGAGTCCGTCCGCTTCTTGTTGTAGAGCGTGAGAATGCCGGTCATGTGCCCTTGGGCGACGAGAGGAACGCACAGAATCGAGCGGACCGTTTCAGGCCACTGGACGCCACGAAAACGAGAGTCCTCGCGGGGTGTGTTGATCATCAGCGGGCGCTTGTTCAGGTACATCCAACCCAGCAAGGTTTGATCCGGGCTTAGCGCCACCGAGTCCCCGGAGGATGCCATGGTCCGGACCAGCGTTTGGGTCGGATCGGAGGCCTCGTCGCCCACCAGAGTTACCACGCCCTGCTCCGCACGAACCGCGGAGACCGAGCGCCGGATTATGGTCTGGATGACGGTCTGGACATCCCGGGAGGCGGCAATGGCGGCAGCCAGTTCGTTGAGGATGGACAATTCCTCTACAGCACGCCGGAGCTGCTCATTCTCGGCCTGGATGTGGTCTACGTTCGCGGCTGCGTCGGGCATGGTCTGGTCCACACCTGTGATGCAGGTGCCTGGTCTTTTCAGTAATATCGGGCTCGCTGTCTGACTTGGAAACAATGCGTGACTACTCCCCGCCATGAATGGCGAGGCTTCTCGTCTCAACGGTTGCAACCAC
>CAYXSE010000297.1:0-4103 GCA_964466675.1 uncultured Rhodothermales bacterium
GCTCTGGATCGGGTCCCCGGGTTGCCGGACGAACGGATTGACGATGTTCTGGTCGGCTGCGCGATGCCAGAAGGATCGCAGGGAATGAATATGGGCAGGATCGTGGCGCAGGGGGCCGGTCTCCCCGACACAGTCCCGGGTGCCACCATCAACCGGTTCTGCTCTTCCGGTTTGCAGACTATCGTTCTGGCGAGCCAGGCGGTTGCTGTGGGACAGGCAGACGTCGTGGTAGCCGGGGGCGTGGAGTCCATGAGTTCGGTCCCGATGTCCGGGTTCTATTTCTCGCCCGACCCTGCCATCGTCGCCGCGGACATGGATGTATACATCTCCATGGGCAATACGGCCGAGAACGTGGCGGCGAAGTACGGCATTTCCAGAGAGGACCAGGATCGATTCGCACTCAGGTCTCATGAGAAAGCGCTGGCGGCGATCTCAGGAGGACGTTTCGTGGATGAAATTATCCCGCTGGATGTGGAGGAATCAAGCTTCAACGGATCCTCGGTAACAACAAAATCGACCAGTTTCCGGGTAGATGAGGGGCCACGGGCGGATACCAGCTACGAGGCTCTCGCCAGACTGAGGACAGTTTTCCGCCCAAGAGGGACCGTGACGGCGGGCAATTCTTCTCAGCTCTCCGACGGTGCGGCCGCGAGTGTTGTGATGTCCCAGAAGGCCCTGAGCGAATTCGGTGTCAGTCCGATCGGTCGCATCGTCGGGTTCGCCGTCGCCGGAGTCGCGCCGGAACTCATGGGCATCGGGCCGGTCGAGGCCGTGCCCAAGGTGCTTGAGCAGACCGGACTGAAGCTGGAAGACATAGCACTCTTCGAGCTGAACGAGGCCTTTGCCGCGCAGGCGCTCGCCGTGATCCGGGAACTCGGTCTCGATGAGGATAGGGTCAACGTTAATGGCGGTGCCATCGCGCTGGGACATCCTCTGGGATGCACCGGTGCGAAACTCACCGCGACCCTGCTCGGAGAAATGATGAGACGCGGCGATCGGTACGGAATCTGTACGATGTGTATCGGAGGAGGCATGGGCGCCGCCGCAGTAATCGAAAACCTGACCGCTTGATTTTCCGAGCAGTGCGAAAATTGTCGCAGCAACCAACCGACTGTCATGGACTTCTTACCCTTCTTTCAATTCCTGCAGCACGTAGTGCCCACCTTGAGTGCGGCGATTGGCGTGGTGGCGGTCATCGCAATTGGGCTGGCCTATCTCGGCGTCGGAGCCCCGGTCTGGATGGGGTTCGGTGTGATAGTTCTGTGGGGGATCGGAGCGCCGGACTGGATGTGGGTGGTGTTGGTGGTACTGGGCGTGATCTCTCTCGTGAAACCCATTCGGCGCATCCTGTCCGGTGCCATCATGAAAATGATGATCGCCATGGAGTTTCTGCCCGTCATTTCGGAGACTGAGCAGGAGGCCATCGACGCGGGCACCGTGTGGTTGGAGGGTGAACTCTTCTCCGGCAAGCCGGATTTTGACAAGATCCTGGGTTCCGGGTATCCCGGGTTGACACAGGAGGAACAGGCCTACCTGGATGGCCCTGTGCAAAAGGTCTGCGACATGACGGTTGACTGGGACGTCTTCCAGAGGAGAGACCTGTCCAAGGAAGTGTGGGATTATCTGGCGGAGGAGCGCTTCTTCGGGCTAATTATTCCAAAGAAATACGGCGGCCATGGCTTCTCCCCGTCGGCCAATAGTGCGATTGTAGGCAAGGTCAGCTCATGCAGTGCGGTCTTGGGCATCCATGTCATGGTGCCCAACTCTCTGGGGCCAGCAGAACTACTCATACACTACGGCACAGAGGCGCAGAAGGACTACTACCTGCCGAGACTGGCCAGCCACAAGGATATTCCGGCGTTCGCACTGACAGAACCCGGCGCGGGCTCGGACGCGGGGGCCATAGAGGCGCATGGTGAGGTGTTCAAGGACGACAAAGGCGAACTCCAGATCAGGCTCAATTGGAACAAGCGATACATCACGCTAGCGCCGATTGCGACGGTGCTAGGTCTCGCGTTCAAGCTTTTCGATCCAGAAAATCACCTGGGAAAGGGTACCGATCGTGGCATTACCTGTGCCCTCGTTCCAACAGATTTGCCCGGAGTCGACAATTCGCGTCGACACGACCCGCTGGGAATCCCATTTCTGAATGGGCCAACCTTTGGCCACGATGTAGTCGTGCCTCTGGAGGAATCGATTATCGGAGGGGCCGCCGGTGCCGGGAACGGCTGGCGCATGCTCATGGAGTCCTTGGCGGCGGGGCGTGGCATCTCGTTGCCTGCGAGTTCAACGTCCGGAATAAAGCAGATCGCTCGCGTGGCCAGCGCCCACTCGGTGGTGCGCAAACAGTTCGGCATGTCCATCGGCAAGTTTGAGGGCGTCGAAGAGCCTCTCGCCCGTATCGGAGGGTTCTCCTACCTGCTTGAGGCTGCGCGCATCTTCACCTGTGGTGGACTCGACAGCGGCGCCAAACCGGCCGTGGCGACCGCGATCATGAAATACAATGCTACAGAGCTGTTTCGGATAGCCGTCAACGACGGGATGGACATCACCGGTGGGAACGGTATCTCCCGCGGGCCTCGTAATGCCCTGGCGCATCCCTACATCAACACTCCAGTCTCCATTACCGTGGAGGGCGCGAATATTCTGACCCGAACCCTCATGGTTTTTGGCCAGGGAGCGATCCGATGTCACCCCTATGTCCTGAAGGAGGTTGATGCTCTGGCCTCCGGGAATGTGGCTGACTTCGACGCGGCTTTTTGGGGGCACGTCTCTCATGTTGGCCGCAACAAAATCAGAGCCTTGCTACTCACCCTGACGCGGGGCCGCCTGGCCGGCAGTCCCGTCAGAGGGCCAGTCGCCAAGTATTATCGCCGGCTTTCGTGGGCTTCTGCCACCTTCGCCTTCTGGGCCGATGTGGCGCTTGCCACCTTGGGAGGGACCTTGAAGCGCAAAGAAAAACTTACCGGCCGATTCGCCGACATCTTTTCCTGGATGTACATCGGGTCGGCGGTGCTTCGCCGATTTGAAGCGGAAGGCAGCCGCCGGGAGGACTTGCCTCTCGTTCAGTGGTCCATGGAGCATGCCATGTCCGAGATCCAGCGCGGGTTCGACGGCCTGTTTGACAATATGACGCTTCCAGGCCTGACCTGGCTGGTTCGAGGTCCAGTGGCGGGCTGGTCGCGCTTCAACCGCTTGGGGAGGGGACCCTCGGACAATCTCGGCCACGAAGTCGCCAAGATCATTCAGACACCTGGAGCCCAGCGAGACAGGATTCTTTCCGGAACGCATGTTCCAGGCGACGAGGATCGGCCGTTGGGAAGGCTGGAAAAAGCCCTCGTGGCCTGCGCAGCGGCGGAAGATCTGGCCAAGCGGCTAAGACGGGCGGTCAAGGAGGGCCGAATAAAGCATGCGTCTCAAGAGCAGATGATCGAGGCTGCTGTCAAATCGGGGGTATTGTCCCAGGCAAACGGGAGACTCTTGGCCGAGGCAGAGAAGCTGCGCGACGACTGCATTCAGGTGGATGCCTTCACTGACGAGGAGTACTTCGCCACGGCATTCCGAGATGGTGGCGACGCCGAGTCCGAACCGTCCCCGAAACTGGACGATGGTGCCGGTGGGGACGGCGCCGGCAAGACCCTGCTGGTCGAAAAAGATCAATCGGACTAGTGGTCCATTTATTGCCTCATGACATCTTGACAATAGGCAAGTCGGCATGGCAACTCTCTCCATCGAACACTTCTTGACGGCCGGCCCGGACCTGGAACGGGCCCAGTACACAATTCTGGGAGCTCTCCGCTCGGTGAGAGATGACTTCGCACGAAGCGCGATTTATCCTCACTTGAGCGACTTGATAGAGCTACGCGGCACCCTGGCACGGATTCTCGATCAACTGGGAGACATCAAAAACGCCATTCCCACGCCCTTGGAGTCCGTCGATCTCGAATCCGGAGAGGTGATTCATCGAGAGGAGACACCAGACTTGGGGCCCGTCGGCAATTTGACCGAGCTGATTGCCTGGTCTCTTCCCAAGGTCACCGAGACCATAGAAGAAGGGAGGACGATCTTCGAGTTCGTCGATTCCTGCCTCCGAGTAGAGCAAG
>CAYXSE010000298.1:0-4069 GCA_964466675.1 uncultured Rhodothermales bacterium
CCCACGCAGATTCCAACGATTCTTCTACCGTCTGATGTCCTACCTGGCCTCCGCCATCGAGAAACTCTCCCTCTCTCCGCCGACGGCGGTAGACTTTGGGCGGATCCAGTCCGTCGTCGGAACCCTCATCGAGGCGACTCATCTCAACGCGGCGCTGGGAGACCTTTGCAACATCTACGACGCCCCCGGAATGAAGCCCAGAATGGCGGCTGAAGTCGTAGGGCTCCGCGGCTCGACTTCTCTTCTGATGCCTCTTGGCAGGTCCTCGGGACTCGAGTCCGGCCATCTGATCCGTAGATCTTCACAGCCGCTGACGGTCGGGGTGGGAGAGGCTCTTCTCGGCCGCGTGGTAGATGCCAACGGACGACCGATCGATGAGCGTGGTCCGATCCACACCACCGGCGAATGCGAGGTCCACGCAGATCCACCTCCGCCCCTACAGCGCCAGATGATCACCGAGCCACTGTTCACCGGAGTTCGGGCCATCGACGCGTTTACCACCCTGGGGAAAGGACAACGGATCGGAATCTTCGCCGGCTCCGGCGTGGGAAAGAGCACACTTCTGGGAATGATCGCGCGAAAAGCACAGGCAGACGTGAACGTCATCGCCCTGATCGGCGAACGGAGCCGGGAGGTTCAGGAATTTATTGTGGACAACCTGGGAGAAGAGGGCCTTCGTAAGTCGGTGGTGGTAGCCGTAACCGGTGATCAGGCTGCCATGAGTCGTGTCAAAGGCGCTCTCGTGGCGACGGCCATCGCAGAATACTTTCGAGATACTGGAAAGGATGTTCTTCTGATGATGGACTCGGTCACTCGCGTGGCCATGGCTCAGCGAGAAATTGGGCTGGCGGTCGGAGAGCCTCCGACAACACGTGGATACACGCCAAGCGTATTTGCCCTGCTTCCTCGACTTCTGGAGCGAGCCGGCCCCGGGAGGACAGGTACCATCACGGGCGTGTTCACAGTGCTGGTAGACGGTGATGACATGAATGACCCTGTCGCCGATGCGGCTCGTGGAATCCTTGACGGCCACATTGTCCTCTCTCGAAAAATGGCCCATTCCAACCATTTCCCGGCTATTGATGTCCTCCACAGTGTGAGTCGTGTGATGCCTCGTGTGATCGATGCCGAATCGGTATCCACGGCAAACAATGCTCGGTCTTTGCTGTCCGCATACAGAGAGATTGAGGACCTCCTCCGAGTCGGCGCCTACTCGCCCGGTTCGGACGCGCGAGCGGACTCGGCCATCAGCGCGCACGAATCTCTGCGGACCTTCATGGTCCAGGGAACTCACGAGGATGGAGGGTCTCGGGCTTCAGCTGATCTCCACGACCTTCTTTATACGCACGCTGAACCTGGATAGGCCGGATTGGCCGAACATTTGCTGGTCTTCACCCACGGTTCTACTTCCTAGTTTTTTGCGGAAAAATTGCAGATATGACGGGAAAGAAATTCCAATTCAAGCTTGAAGCGGTGCTAAAGCTGCGACACCACGAGACTGAGCTCGCCAGACGCGAACTCGGCGTGGCGATGGCCGCGGTTTCCGATGCGCGATCGGCGTTCGGCCGCGCCCATGACCAGTTGGAAGAATTGCTGTCCTTGTCCCCGTCTGGGAATCTGTTATCCGGAATGCGACGACTCGCAGAAATGAGGTCCGCGGCGATCGACACGGTCGACAAGGCCAACGGCTTGCTCACGGAGAACCTGGACGTCGAAGCGCTAGCCAGGGAGCAAGTCTTCGACCGATTGAAACGAGAGGAGGCCCTGGAAAAATTGAAATCCCACCAACGGGATGAGTTCGAAGCGATGCACAGCAAGGCTGAGCAATTGATGCTGGATGAGTTCAGCGTCATCGGGCACGTCCGCAAAAAGCTGAGCACCCTCTAGATGCGCATTGTTCTCACTGTAGTGGTCTCATTGGTAGGCTTCGGCGGCGGATTCGTCGGCGTTTACCTGGCGATGCCGGACCCCGCCGCCACAGAAATGGTCGTGGATTCGACGGGAGCGGTGTTGGTCGACACCATCGCGATCGATTCTTTCGCGATCAGCCCGCTTTCGCCCGATCTGGTATTCCTCGACAAGGACTCGCTGCTTGCCGGGCCCGACAGCCTGGCCGCCGCTTCGCTGTACGCCGAGATCGACACACTTGTGGACTCCCTAAACATGGCCAGATCCAAGCTTGAGGAGGCCGAATCCGCCATTACCCAACTGGAGTCCCGCATCACACAGCTGACCACGGAGGCCACCGCTAGAACCTCGCGTAGGGAAGTTGCGGCGGGAATGGCCACGACGCTACCGAAGCTGGACCTGAAGGAACTGGGGCCCATCCTGGGGGCACTGGGCGACGCTTCCCTACTGGATCTTTATGAGGCGGCTTCCTCTCGAAATCGGCCGATCATCCTCCAGGCATTGACCTCGGACCGAGCGGCTCTGCTCGTTCAACAGTTCATGAATCCGGACGTGGAAGACACGCCGGCTCAGATCGTCTCCATGGACATTTGAAACACCCTGTGCCTTGACTCCCCAGACTCTACTCGATCTCCGCACGGCTTCTCCCGAAACCCTCCCCCCCTCCTCCCGGCCGGGACAGGCTGCGCAGGGTGGCGATGGCTTTGCTGAGATTCTCACGAGGGCCGGAACGCCACCAGGTGAGGTGGCTGTCATGGAAGAACAATCCAGGCCTTCGAAACCTAATTCCCATCCTGACGGACCTGCGCCCAGTCTCGATCCGGTGCTCCTGGAGTCACCAGACGGCTCGCCGCCACAGTTAGCTAGAGAGCCGACCGGTTCGACCCCCCGTTCGGAAACGAGTCAGCAGGCTCCGCGCCAAACAAACCCGAATACCGCCACGGTTCCGCTTCTTGGAGCCACGGAGGCTCAGGCATTATTGGAGGCCTTTGCTTCATCGGAAGAAATCGTGGTCAGCCTTCGCAAGAGTCTCGGAGGCCAAGCACCTACCACGGAATCGTCTGAGGTCAAGGCGGTCGCAAATTCTTCCATCGATCAACCGGCTTTGGCCGCGCTTCGAGGCGAGGCAACGGAAGCTCAGACCTCGACGGTGGCTCTGCGAACCGGCTCTCAGGAGTCGGCCTCTGGTTCTACATCGAATGCCGAGAATACTCGCAGCCGCTGGACCCAACCATTTCCGACTCACGCAGTGCCGGTTCGTGATCAAGTCTTGCCGGTAGGCCGGATGGGGCCCGATGTGGCCTCCTCGATCCCGCTCGAAAACGCCGAGGCTGGCGGCTCCTGGAAAACTCCAGGCATCCGGATTCCGATAGGGAAACAATCGCATTCCGCGCCTCCCGCGCCTCCCCCATCAGCCGCCCCTCTCCCCGCGGCCGGGCGAGCCGGGCTCGGGCCGACCGTCGAAGCCCCAACCGAAAACTTAGAGACCGATGGGGTCGCGGGAACAGCGCCAAGAGTCGCACCGGTGCAAGAAGCGGCTGTTCCTGGCTCAGGAGCGGCCCCTAGCAGGGATCAGAGGCACACCTTCCCCATTGATGCGCCCCCCCTCCCCGGTCGGATTGAATCGGTGACCGAGACCTCAGATTCGCGTTCCGAAACGGGCCCCGGAGGACTCTCTTTAGTCCCTCCGAGCCCTGCAAGGCACGAGGCAACGTCTGACCCAAAAGTCAGTAAATCAACTCCCCGCCTCACGCTGGTTCAACCAGAAATTGAGTCCGCCGGCTCCCGCGCAGAAGCGCCTGCCGGACTCGGACCTCGACCCGGTTCCTCCCAGCCAGCCGAGGCCTCCGGTGGGGTGCCTCGATCGACCACAACGCCGGGTCCCACCCCCGCGCAAACCGAGTTGGTGGCCAGCGGCCTGAGTTCCTCTGCCCCGAGCCCGAGGGAGGTCACGCCGGCACCAGCCGCGCTTGCGACAGGGACGGTAGTCAGCACTGCCCCAGCAGCCAGCGCCGCGGCACAAGCACCGGCCAGCACAGCAGCCACTGCACCAGCGGCAGCCAGCACCGCGGCACAAGCACAAGCACAAGCCACACCCGGCACAGCCGCAACAGCCGCAGCAAGCGCCGCAGCACCAGCCGGCGCAGGCGCCGCAACAGCC
>CAYXSE010000299.1:0-4050 GCA_964466675.1 uncultured Rhodothermales bacterium
GAAATTTTGTGGTCGGCGCATGGCCCCGCCGTGAGAACGGATAGCGGGGTTGTGGCCATCCGATTCGCGGGTTGGGGGGATGCCGGACAGGTGACGCAGTGGTACAGGATGAATAGGGCGACCGATCTGGACGAGTGGTACCAGGCCATGTCCATGCAGGCTCTTCCGGTCTTCAACACCATCTATGCAGACGGGACCGGCCAGATTCTGTACATCTACAACGCCCGACTACCAATTCGCGAGGAGGGCCCCGATTGGCGAAAGTCGCTTCCGGGCGATCGGCGCGATCTGATCTGGGAGGCCTACCTCCCGTTCGAGGACCTGCCTCAGGTCTTGAATCCACCGTCTGACTTCGTCCAGAACGCCAACAGTACGCCGTACGGCACCACAGGCACTCCCGCAGATCCGGTACGCCTGTCGAACACGTTTGGGATCGAGACCGAGCACACGAATCGGTCTCGGCGGGCCTTGGCGTTGTTGGGAGCGGATTCCTCAATCACCTGGGAGGAGTTCCGGGAGTACAAGTACGACATGCGGTATGGTCCTGAATCGAAAGCGGCCAGACTCATCCGGCAGATGCGTTTCGCGACTCCCGGCGACTCACTTACCCGGGCGGCCGTTTCGATCCTGACCGATTGGGACCTGGGCACCGAACCCGGCAACCGGGAGGCGGCGCTCGCCATGGTTGCCCTTCGACCCTATCTGTCGGGAGATAAGACTATCCCAACGGCTCGGCTCCTTGAAGCGGCCCGAGACGCCGCATCGTGGCTTCTGGAGCACCACGGAACGCTCCGGCCTGAGTGGCAAGAAGTCAACCGCCTTCGCCGCGGCGACCTGGATCTGGGTCTTGGAGGTGGTCCGGATGTCCTGCACGCCGTTTACACCCGGCCGTCCAGCGATGGTCGGCTTGTCGGCTATCAGGGCGATTCCTACGTGCTCATGGTGTCGTTCGAGCCAGACGGCGGAGTTAGATCAGAGAGCATCCATGTGTTCGGATCGGCGACCTCCGTTCCCGAGAGCCCGCACTACGCCGACCAGAGTCCGCTCTTCGCTCGTCGCGAACTCAAGTCCATGCCGTTCTACGAATCTGACGTTCGAGCGGCTGCGGTCCGGTCCTATCGGCCTGGCCGGCAGGCAGCAGACCGATAGCGGCGAATGAAGTCGTTCACACGATGCGGCCGCCAAAATCGCGAGCTTGGTTCGCTAATGCCGCCCGAACCGCATCCACGGGCATCTCCTGCCCCGTCCAGAGTCGGAACGCCTCAGCCGCCTGGCCCAGGAGCATGGGCATCCCGCCGATGCACCGTGCGCCGTTGGCTTCAGCCGATCCGAGGAGGCGCGTCTGTTCTGGGTTGTAGATCAGGTCGTAAACGATTTGGTTCTGGCGGAATGCGCCGGGAGGTAGAGGCGAGGCGTCAGCCTCCGGATCCATCCCGATGGGGGTCGTATTGACGATAAGTGTGGCGCCTGTGGAGGAGACCTCCTCTTCATCCCAGGGCACGATCAGAAGGCGCGTTTCGGGACGACTGCCCGCCAGGTCCGACCGGAGGCGTACGGCCCGCGTCAGGGTTCTTGCGGCGAGAGTGATGGACTCAAGCTCAAATTGGTGGAGTAGGGAGTAGACCACGGCCCGAGCTGCGCCGCCTGCTCCGAGGACTAAGGCCGATCGTCCTTTCAGTTCGTCCCTGAAGACAGAGAGCGGTCTGGCGAATCCGACATGGTCCGTGTTCTCGCCTAAGAGCCGTCCTCCGTCCTGCACCACGATGGTGTTAACGGCGCCGATGGACCGTGCCGCCGAGGACAATTCGTCCATGAGGGGAATCACCGCCTCCTTGTGGGGGATGGTGACATTCGCGCCTCTGAACCCAAGGGCCACGAGTCCGGCCACGGCCTGAGCCAGTGCTTCGGGATGGACGTTGCAGGCCACGTATCGCGGCTCCTGGCGGAGCGCGGCGAAAGCGGCGTTATGGAGGGTCGGCGAGACGGAGTGCCTGACTGGGTGTCCCAGAATCGCGATTGGGCGTGAGGCCATCCAAAAATATACCCCTTTGTCTAGAAAAGGACACTCCCGGAACCGAGGCGCTTGCCCCTCAACCCGTTCGGCGTTACCGTTGGCAAAATCGCAAAGAGGAGAGCCATGTCAGGCGAAGTAGGTTTCCTGGATCAGGTGCATCGGATGTTCGAAAAAGCGAGCGCCCATACCACGCACTCGAAAGGACTATTGGCCCAGATCAGGATCTGCAATTCCGTACTGTCTATGGAATTCCCGCTCAAACGGGACGACGGGTCAATCCATGTGATAAAGGCCTGGCGGGCAGAGCACAGTCATCACAAGCTGCCCGTGAAGGGGGGAATCAGGTTCGCGCCCAACGTGAATGAGGACGAGGTTCAGGCCTTGGCCACCCTTATGACCTTCAAGTGTGCCATAGTGAATGTGCCCTTTGGCGGCGCCAAGGGCGGCGTGAAGATGGACCGCCGGGATTTCTCGGAGGCTGAGATCGAACGCATCACGCGGCGCTTGACCTTCGAGATGATCAAAAAGAACTGCATTGGGCCTGGCATAGACGTCCCCGCTCCCGACTATGGAACGGGACCGAAAGAAATGGCCTGGATTCTGGATACATATAACTCGTTTACCTCCGATCCGTTATCGGCCCTTGCCTGTGTTACCGGAAAGCCATTGGGCCAAGGAGGTATCGCCGGCAGGACCGAGGCGACCGGCCTGGGTGTGTTCTTCGGGATTAGGGAAGCTTGTCGGGACAAGATTGCGATGAGCGCGCTCGGGTTGGAAACAGGCCTCAAGGACAAGACTGTAGTCGTTCAAGGGCTCGGTAATGTCGGTTACCATGCCGCGATTTTTCTTCAGGAGGGCGGAGCCAAAGTGGTTGGACTGGCCGAGTACGAGGGCGCCATACATAATCCAGATGGTCTGGATGTGCACGAGGTTGTGGCCCACAGAAAGGCGACGGGGTCAATCCTTGATTTTCCTGGAGCAACGAACATCGCACAGTCCATCCAGGCCCTCGAGCTGCCGTGCGACATATTGGTGCCGGCGGCGCTAGAAGCCCAAATTTCTATCTCGAATGCCGCGACCATCAAGGCCCAGATTATCGGGGAAGCGGCAAATGGGCCGGTTACCGTCGATGCCGACGCCATTCTCCTGGAACAGGGATGCTTGATCATTCCGGACATTTACCTGAATGCCGGCGGTGTGACGGTGTCCTACTTCGAATGGCTTCGAAACCTTTCCCGTGTCCGGTTTGGAAGAGTAAACAAGCGCTTCTCACAATCCGCCAGTGAGCGAGTACTCCGGGCCATCGAGAAGGGTACGGGAGTGAAACTGGATGATGACCTAGTGGCCGAGGCCATATCCGGGGGGGACGAGGCGGATCTGGTCCGAAGCGGGCTGGAGGAGACCATGACTAGTGCGTACCAAGAAATCGCGGAAGTCTCCCGGAGAGAATCGACTGACCTTCGAACGGCCGCGTTCATCGTGGCTATCGACAAAGTAGCCGTGGCCTACGAAGAAATGGGCATCTTCCCCTAGACGGCTCTTCTAGTTGCCCGACGGAGGGGCCGAGCTTCCTATGCTCATGGCCATCTCTCCCATTTCCCGAGAGAACCTGACCTCCAGGGATTCCACAGCGGGGTGTTTGACACTCCCACGGCTGAAGCCGGGGGATTCTTCCTGCACTTAAGCCGCCGATAATGCCGGAGCATTACGGGTCTTATTGCTCACTTCAGAAGCAGTAACGGCTTGCCCAGCCGCCATAATGTTGATGGCTCCATTCACGTCTGCGTGTGCCAAATGGCCACAGGACAGACATTGGAAGCGCTCTCCGTTTCGATTGTCTCGCTCAACGTGCCCACATTCAGGGCAGCGTTGACTCGTATAAGCAGCTGGGACTGAAGCCAAGGTGCCCCCGTACCAATCCAGCTTGTACTCGACCATATTCAGGAACTGACCCCATCCAGCAAAACTGATGTGCTTCGACAGGTGCCGGTTCTTGACCATAGAAGAGATGCCCAAGTCCTCAGCATATACCTCAT
>CAYXSE010000300.1:0-4020 GCA_964466675.1 uncultured Rhodothermales bacterium
TATCGAAGGGGCGGCCCTCGGTTTCGCGGTTGGATTGGGAGCTTTCCTTGGCGGCGGTTTCGAGGCGAGGATTTGGTGGCGCCCCGTCGCGGCCGCGGCCGCGACAGGGGCTGTCATGGGAGTATTGATTGCCCTGTCCGGGGGGCACCTGATGGGGGGCAGCCTGGACTTGCTGGCGCACTCATTCTCGGATTCGAGACTCACACTAGACCCATTGGGCCGCTACTTCGGCGAAGTACGATTCGGAGAAACCACCCAAGTCGTCCTTGCCGGGATCGAAGGGTTCATCTTCACAGGATGCATGGTTGGGGCCCTCGTTGCGTCTCGGGCCTCGAAAAAGCCTGCTCCCCCCGGCTAACTGAGCGCCATCCATCCATGTCTGAGGCCGAGATGGAATAGGACGTGCGGTGGATCACTGGGTTCTACCAGTAAAAGGTGGGTACATCGTTTTCGGACGGTCGAAGTCGATCTTCTTGATCTCGGCCCAGTGCAAGTATTCGGGGTGTGTGCGGTCGTCAACGAAAACCAGCATGCCGGCATTCCTGTCGCCGAGGTCGCCTTGGCGCGCGAGTTGCAACTCCTCCCCACCATGGAGAATCACCCGGGCAGCCTGGATGTCCCGACCCCGGCTACCGGGAAGCTCTACCGAGGCAATCATGCCGAAGGGAATCGTGTAGTTCACGTCCTGGTATGGGGCGTCGAGCGTCTCGGTGGTCTCACTCTCGTCGAGGTCGTAGACCAAACGGCCGGTGAGGCGGTGGCCTGCGTTCGTGGTGACGGTGCCCGTCAAGGGTTGGCCCGGCGGGAAGTCTTCGAATGCGGGGCTATCGCCGCCCGGACTGAAGTCGACGCGCTCGAAGGCCTCCCAGGAAATCAGTACCCGACCGTAACGCGGATCATCGACATAAAGGCCGCGGTGGTCGAGGCCTGTTTCACGTGTACCAGAGAGCACGATCTCGCGGCCATCAAGGAGCGTAACCAGGGAGCCGTTGGCAGAGTTTTTGGCAATCGAGCGAATGGTGTCGAAACGAATGCTCAGTTCACCCTTCGAAGAGTGGCCGTCGAGTTCGTCCGTGGCGACGCCCTCCTCCCGGTTCCACTGGATGAAGCCTGTGAAGTTGCCGTGTCTCGTGCGCACCGTCCCTCGCAGCCGGTCCGGGGCCGTGCTCAGGTGGCTGGTCGGAAGAAGTTCGATGGAGCGGATTCCCCATTCGTCCAAGTCAACCACGCCGCCCCTGGTGTCCCAGACCCGCAAGCCGTCTGCGAGGTCATCGGCGCCGAACCGGTCCAGATTAAACACAGTTCCGCTCTTGAGGGTCACCGAGAGTTTGCGGCCCCGAGCCTCGATTCGTGCGATATCGCCGAAGCGCGCCATGAACGGCCGGACGGTGTCGAGGCGGCTATTCCGGTGTGCGATCTCGATCCCGAAGATTTCGATCGGACGGCGCTCCTCGAGCGACTCGGGCGACACGTAGGCGAGCCACGGATTCTCTTCCTTGGCGCCGTTGAAGTAGTCGCCCCAGAACGCCTCCTCATCGCCACCCCAACGAAGTCGGCCCTCGTAAATGGTGCCGTCAACCTCGGTTACTAGGCCGTAGATAAAGCCCTGATGGGCCTGCACCGGCGCCGCGACGATTGGCGAGGTCACGAGAGCCACAACCAACGACGGGACCACGTCCCATTCTCGATCGCTCCCAGTTCCCAGTAGGAGAAAGACGACGGCGAGCGCGCCGTTTCCGACCACGATATTTTTCAAGGCGCGTCTCGAGTCCCAGCGCCGTCCAGCATGATAGTCTGTGTGTTTCCCCATCGTCATAATCCTCGGTCCAAGAGTGAGGCATCAGTCTAACAGGGCGAGTTGTGAAAGTCGTGAGTGAATCATGAGGCATTTCCAAGCAACAGCGGCTGGCCTCTGGCCGATCACCCTTCTCGCTGAGCCGTCAGCCCCTGGACCACAAACGATTCGGCCAGCCCTGCGCGGATCGTGAAGTGAAATGTTGTGCCATCCGACGCATCAAACCAGGTGCTGTCGTTTTCGGCTCTCAGAATTATTCGAGCGGTGATGAGATCTCCTGCCTTCACAACCAGCTGCCCATCTTCGACCGCCAAGGTCAGGTCCCCGACATCCGGAATCGAATAGGATCCCGCGAAAGCGGCCATTCGATCCTCGGAAAAATCGATGGTTGATTTGATGGTAGGCTCCAGACTAGACCAGTCATAATGTCTGAAAATGGCTTGGATGAGTTCGCTGATGAGCGGCGACCCGCGGTCGGAGTTCGTCATCACCGCCACGGCATACCCGCCTTCCTTTGAAGCAATGAAGTCGCCTCTGAATCCTTCGTTGGCTCCTCCATGTCCGAAGTGAGAACCGTCGATCCGGATTCCGGGACCGAGGCCCTGATCATTGTCACCTGGAGTCAGCATTTCACGAGTTGTTGCCTGAGTCAGCACGTCTTCGCGGGTACCCGCCAACGCCTGTTGAATCGCCACGGCAAATTTCCCGATATCCGTCGGTGTCGACCAGAGTCCGGCGGCCGCCTGCTCTGGATAGACATGCCATTTGCCTTCAACGGCCGATCTGTCATGGCGATACCCCGTCGCGGCCATATCGTGAAGATGTTCAGGGAGCGGTTGTTTGTACGTAGAGGACGTCATCGAAAGCGGCTCGATCACTCGGTCATCCAAGACATCTTCGAAAGGCCTGCCTGCGACATCGGAAATTGCAATTTGCATGACGGTGTATCCTCCACCCGAGTATCGCCAACTTTCCCCGGGAGCCTTAAAGACGGAGACGGAATCCGTATTTCCGAGGCCACGGACCACATCCACCGCACTCGGCACTTCCTCACTTCTTGCATATCCACCAAACCCCCAGACGGTGGTACCGGCCGAGTGATTCAGGATTCGTCTCAACGTTACTTTCTCCTCGGCTGTGAATTCATTGTCTTCGAGGTGCCAGGAAGACAAGTAACTATTCACGTCCTCATCAAGGCTGACTAGCCCCTCTTCGGCCATATCCAGGACGGCCATGGCGGCCACAGGCTTGCTGATGGAGGCGGCCTGAAACAGAGTTTCGGGTGTTACGGGCCGATTCGAGTCTTCGTCGGCGAACCCGTATCCCTTGGCCCAGGCGAGGCGGCCCTCGCGGTAGACGGCCACACTGAGGCCCGGTACGTTATGGTGCTCCATGCGGGCCTCGATGGTAGCTGGGGCCGGTTCCTCTCCTTCGATATAAAACGTCGGAAGCATGTCGCTCTCAATCGACGAGATGTCATCCGGAACGGCCTGGCAGGACAGTCCATGGAGGGCTAGGAGGAGGAGTATGTGGCTTTTCATGGGTGTGGCAAACCTCGCCGCCAAAATGGAGATTGGAAACAGGCAACGCATGTGTTCGGACAATCGGATAAATTGCATTGTGAGCGGCGGCCCGGCGAGCATTCGCGAGACTCGCGGCGCCCAGCGGGGCCCAAGAACACCAATGAAAAAGGACCATGAAGACTTTGAAATGTGACCTATGCGACCACGAAGCGCAGGGCGAAACGTTCGGCGACTGGATGAAGGCACTGATGCCTCACTACATGGAAGCTCACGCTGATGTGATGAAAGGCACGGGACGCCTGAGCCAGGAAGAACAGGACAAAGAGAGGGAAAAATGGATGGGCGAAAACCAGGCACGGTTCGAGGCTGCTTAGAGAGCAAGTACCTCTGACCTTCGTCCGAACCAGTTTTCCGACCCTGACCGAGTCCGCAACATGTGCTTGATTCTATTTGCCCCGGTCCCGCAAAGACTCCCAAAATTCTCGCGGGGCATATATCTCGATGCCTTTGATCTTGTCCCGAACGTCTAGAATGTCGCGATCTTCTGTGATCAAAGAGTTGGCCTCGCCCGAGATTGCCGCCGCTACAATAGTGCGGTCGTCTGGGTCACGGATAAACGAGAAGGAGGAGGTGTCTAGTCCGGATACCTTCACTGCAGAATGGAGCCGTAGTTCTTCCAGGAAGGCGGCCACATGGCGTTGG
>CAYXSE010000301.1:0-4006 GCA_964466675.1 uncultured Rhodothermales bacterium
CGTGGTTCTTGAGCAATTTCAGGATTCGCTTCTCTAACAGGGGTCGGGACCACGTGGGGTCCGATTTCTTGGGTTTGTTTTTCTTTCTTGACATGTCATTTCAAAGGGGTCAGGCGCCGCGCATCCGCTTCTCGGATCAAGGCGCGCGCCAAAGCTGTGGTAGAATCAATGACGGGCAGGCCGGCGACATGGGTCTCTGGGATGGCGAGTGGCAACTCGGTGCATCCCAGGATCAGCGCTTCGGCGCCCGCTGTGTGTAAGTGTTCGGCGGCCTCGCCGAGAAGGCCCGCGGCTTCGTGTGTCACGGGGTCGGAGGCGGACTTAATGCCGATATGTGGGTCGTAGATGGCCCGGTAAATCAGTTCAAGCTGCACGTGGCGGTCGGGGATGACGGGTTCGATCCCAACTGCCCGCAGTGCGTGTTCATATAGGTTTTGTTGGTAGGCGCCCGGCGTGGCCAGTATTCCAATTCGATGTGCCGATGGCACCACCTGTCTGGCAAGGGCTGCGGTTTCTTCGATCAGATGCAAGAAGCGGACCCCGGGGTGCTCCTTCTCGATTTCTTGGTTCACCAAGCTCCGAATAGCAGGAGCGTGGGCGGTATTGCAAGGCATTCCAAGAACACTGGCACCGAGCCCGATCAGCGCCTTCGCAACTTCCAGAATGCCGGTTGCGGGATTGTCATCGCTGGCTCCCGTGAGGTACGCGGTTCGGTCCGCGATCCGCGCGGGGAACGACAGAAGTGCCACAGGAATGTGGTCTCCATCGCCGGTTGCGACGGTGTTTGCAACGATCCTTTCGGCCAAATAGATCCCCGCCCTGGGACCCATCCCGCCTAAGATGCCCACAATTGGCTGGCTCACGTGGCCTCACTGGCTGCGGGGGAGCCCGAAAAAGCGCCTCCCGACGTGAAAGATATATTACACCATTCACTTCATGAACCCGAGTCCGGCATGAGAATCTTCCTTCTGTTTTGTGCCCTGGTAGTGAATGCTCCTTCTCAGGCACAGGAGGCTTCCGAGCGCCCTCGCGCTCGGGATATTGGCGTTGCCCCCGGCGTCCTGGCACCCGGCACCTGGAACGCCATTACCGACGTGGACGGGGTCTTGGTTGGGCAGGTCACCATGATTATTGGCGATTCGATCCGGACAGGAGTCACCGCAGTCCGGCCTCATCCCGGAAACATCTATCAGAACAAAGTGCCGGCGGGCTTTTTTGCGGAGAACGCCTACGGCAAGTTTGCCGGGAGTACACAGATCGTCGAGTTGGGTGAGATTGAAACGCCGATCGTCTTGACCAATACGCTGTCCGTGCCGGAGGGTGCGGCCGGAGTGGTGGGATGGACACTGCGACAGCCGGGTAACGAGCGGGCGAGGTCGGTGAATGCGGTTGTGGGGGAGACCAACGACGGCTTCCTGAATGACATCCGTGAGCGCGTCGTGACTCCGGCCATCGTCCAGCAGGCCATCGATGCGGCCGTGTCGGGGCCCGTCGAAGAAGGGACCGTAGGCGCCGGTACGGGCACCATTAATTTCGGGTGGAAGGGCGGAATCGGCACCAGTTCTCGGGTCCTGCCCCCGAGCCTCGGAGGGTACACGGTTGGCGTGCTTGCGCAGACCAATTACGGCGGCATCCTGGATGTGGTCGGCGTCCCCGTCGGGATCGAGATGGGCCAGTACTATCTGAAGAATGTCGTCGACAAAGGAGACGCGGACGGCTCTGTGATCCTCGTGGTGGCCACAGATGCGCCTCTGTCGGACCGGAATCTCCAGCGTCTGGCTCGCCGTGCACTCCTCGCCATCGCGAGGACCGGCTCGCCGGCGACCAACGGATCCGGCGACTATGCCGTCGCATTTTCGACGGCCGAAAGCGTCCGTCGGACCCCGGAACGACGCTCGGAAACCAGCCGTGTCGAGAATCTGCCCAACGGAAGGATTTCGCCCCTATTCCAGGCTGCCCTGGAGGCAGCGGAGGAGTCCATTTACAACGCACTTTTTAGGGCCACCTCTGTTTCGGGTCATCGAGGGACCGTTGAAGCCATAGATATCGGCGCTGTTCGAGAAATCTTGGCACGATACGGGCGCTGATCGGACAGCGAGCCGGTTGCCAATCGGCCTCGAAGCGCCCTAATTTAGGAGGATGCACGGACGACAGGTCTGAACGCCTCTCAGATGTGAATATTGCCCGGTCGTCTAATGGCAGGACAGCGGCCTTTGAAGCCGTCGGTGGAGGTTCAAATCCTCCCCGGGCAACCGATGAACACTGCTTGAATCCTCAGCATCTCCGTCTGCGATGTCCTATCAGATCAGCATATTCGCGGGTAGATCCAATCCGGGTCTGGCCAAGGCAATAGCGAAGTCGTTCGGTCAGGACCTTGGTGCTCTGGAACTCAAAAATTTTTCCGATGGGGAAATTTATGTGCACTACGAGGAGTCGATCCGGGGGTGTGACGTCTTTCTCATCCAGTCCACGCAGCCCACGGCGGACACCTGGATGGAGCTTCTGCTTTTAATCGATGCGGCGAAAAGGGCTTCGGCGTCGCGAATTACGGCCGTTATTCCGTATTTTGGCTATGCTCGTCAGGAGCGGAAGGATCAACCAAGGGTTTCGATCGCGGCCAAGTTGGTGGCCAATCTCTTGGAGAAGGCGGGCGTGGACCGGGTTCTGACCATGGACCTCCATGCGTCGCAGATTCAGGGATTCTTCGATGTTCCGGTGGATCATTTGTATGGATCAGCGGTGTTCATGAGCTACCTGAAGCGGCTCGACCTCTCGAACCTTGTTGTTGTGGCTCCCGATGTGGGCGGCATCAAGATGGCCAGAGCGCACGCGAAGCGCATGAGAGCCGAATTGGCACTCATCGACAAGCGTCGACCGCAGCAGAACGTTGCTGAGGTGATGCACATCATCGGTGACGTAGAGGGCAAAAATGTCCTGCTCATTGACGATATGATTGATACGGCGGGTACGCTAACCAGTGCAGCCAATGCACTTCGAGACGCGGGCGCCTTGGAAATAAGAGCCGTGTGTACACACGCTCTGCTTTCGGGGCCGGCCTACGAGCGAATCGAATCATCGGCTCTAACGGAGGTTATCGTAACCGATACGATCCCCCTCAAACGGGTGTCACGCAAGGTGACGGTCGTTAGTGCGGCGGATCATTTTGCCGATGCCATCCGCCGTATCTCTACCGACGAGTCTGTATCCGGTCTATTTGTACCGTAGCGACTCAGCCAAACTGAAAGAGACTGAAGATCATGGACGTAGTAAGATTGGATGCCAAGACCCGCACACCGGGAAAGGGGCCTGCGCGCGCGGCGCGACGGGCCGACGAAGTTCCTTGCATCCTTTATGGGCACAGCCAGGAGCCCGTAATATTTCAGGTAGGCGAAACAAGCCTGCACCCGCTGATCTTCACGAACCAGTTCCACCGGGTCGAAGTGGCCCTTGGGAAGGACAAGTGGGACTGCATCCTGAAGCAGGTTGACTTTCATCCGATTTCGGATCGCCCCATCCACGCCGACTTTCAGATCTTGCAGGCTGGCGAGATGATCACGGTGTCTGTTCCGGTCCAGTACACCGGCATGTCAGCCGGCCAGCGGGAAGGTGGTGTGACGCAGGTATTCGCCCACGAGGTAGAGATATCGTGTTTGCCCAGGCACATCCCGGATCACGTCGAACTGGATGTCTCGGACGTGGAAATAGGAGATTCGCTTCACATTGAGCACCTCAGTGTCGAGAACGTGACGTTCTCGGCGCCGCCGAATACCCCACTGTTTGCCGTCGTGGCTCCGCGTGTTGAGGAAGTCGAGGAGGTGGAGGAAGAACTGGGACTCGAGGGAGAAGAAGGTGTCGAAGACGAAGAGGCCAGCGCCGATTCCGAGGAATAGAACAGGCTCTCGGTGTCAAAGCGACTCGTTGTTGGACTCGGCAATCCGGGCTCCGAATATGCCGAAGCCCGGCACAACGTGGGCTTCATGATCCTGGACGCGCTCGCGAAGCGTGC
>CAYXSE010000302.1:0-4000 GCA_964466675.1 uncultured Rhodothermales bacterium
AGAACAGCGCCATGAATCGGATGACGAAGGCGATACGGGAAAATATGGCGTCGAACACACTTAGGACCAGCGTGATATCAATGGCCGATACATTCGGGAAGGCGCGGATCACCGCAGATTGTGCCCTGGCCGAGCCGGAGTCATCTTCAGCCCGACCCAGCACCACCGTAAATTGCGGCGCGGCATCCAGGACACCGTTTGGGAATACGAAGAAAAAATTAGTCTGAATCCGCCTCCAATCCACCTCTCGAATACTGGTGATGACTGTGGTCACTGGTAGACCCTGGACATCCCACACCATCTGGTCTCCCAGTTCCAGGCCCATGTCCTCCGCTATGTCTTTTTCCGCCGATATTGGAACTGGTCCGTCTGCCAGGTCGGCGAAGGCCTGCATCTCTCCTGAAAGCAGCGTCTCGGAATCAATGAGATGCGCTCGATAGGTGGATCGGTACTCCCTGCTGAACGGCCAACTGGGGCCAGATCGAGTGGTGTCATCCCGTATTTCCTGGACCGATCTTCCTTTGACCGATTGAACCCTCATGGTGACCATCGGGACTTGATCTATGACCCGAATTCCAGTGTCCCGGAGAATATCCTGCACCCCGTCCGCCTGATCAGGCTGAATGTCAAAAAACACCAGGTTCGCTCGTTCATCACCTCCGGTCAGTTCAATCTGACTCAGCAGTGTTCGCTGCGTCACCAGCATGGTCCCGATCAGAAACGTGCCCAGTCCGAGGGCCAATGATAGCAGCACCGTCTGATTGTTCGGGCGATACAGATTGGCGAGGCCCTGGCGAACTACGAAAGGCCATCGGTCCTCAACAGCCGAACAAGCGCGCTGAGGCCGAGCGCCACGAGGACCAAGGCTCCAAAAACGGCCCCGATGACCCCAGCGTAGACGAGCCCAAAGACCACCGTGGGAGCCTGAATGATGGAAAAGCCCACGACCCCGAGGGCAACGACCCCACGAATAAGCCAGGTAAATAGCCCTGCCTTGGGTTGTTCATCCGCGTCTATCTGAGACCGAATCGCCCGTAACGGAGAAATTTTTCTGATGGCGAGCAGGGGCATAAGCGTGAAAAGAACGGTGATGGCCACCCCGATTCCCGCTCCCAGCAGAATGGCCGGCCAGGCAATCGAAAACGACACGTCAACCGGCAGGGCATCTGCTAGCAAGGAGGGAATGGCCAACTGCACCCCGACTCCGATTGCGGCCCCGGCTATGGCTCCAATCAGCCCCATCCCGAGCGCCTGAACGGAATAAACCCCAATCGTGGACCAGGAGGAAGCACCGAAGCAGCGGAGCACAGCAACCGTATCGATGCGCTGCCGGATATATACGTGTACGGCGCTGGCCACCCCCAGCCCCCCGAGAAGGAGGGCGACAAAACCGACGAGGCCCAGGAAACGGTACAGGTTGGTGAGCGCCTCGTCCCAGTTTTCCTTCTCTTCCTCTATCGTGTCGATTCCAACCCGGGCGGGTCGGAGCGAGTCGCGAAGGGTGTCCGCCATGGCTTCGACGTCGCGGCCATCGCGGAAGCGAAAGTAAACCTCCCAGCGCGCCTGGCTCCCGAAACTGAACAGCGTTGTATCTACCCCCGCCAACGGGATATAGACTCGAGGTGAGAAAAGGCTTACCGCCGACGACTCGCGCGGTGTTTTCAGCAGCGCGCCCGCGATGCGGTAGTATTTGGTCCCTACGCGCACGGAATCACCGGCCTGAACGTCGAATTGCTGCATCAGGGTCTTGTCGACCAACGCCTCTCCCCTCTCCACATAATAGTCGGCCGCGGAGGGCGGGTCCGTCTCGACCTCTCCATACCAAGGATAGATGCCGTCCTGTGCTCTGATCGTGGAGAGCCGCGTGCCCCCGGATTCCGGAAAGAGGGCCATCGATGCGAAGGAAATGTGGCGGGATTGCTCCCCTCCAATCTCCGTGATCAGCGTCTCCAGCGAGTCGGAAAACGCCTTCCGGTGCTCCATCGACATATCGGCCCCGAGGAGCGTCTTGGCCTGGTCATCGATGGCCTGCTTCAGATTCGCCCCGAAAGAGTTGATGGCAACCAGTGCGGCGACGCCCAGGACCATGGAGGACACGAACAGGAGGAGGCGGCGACGACTCCCGCGGCTGTCGCGCCAGGCCATGGAAAAAATCCAGCGAAGCCTGTTCATGCTGCGGTCTGGTCCGAAGAGACAGGGACTTGCGCGTTGAACTGGGAGTCGGTCTCAACTGCTCCGCTCCGAAGTCGAATCACACGGGCGGTGCGCGACGCCAATTCGACGTCGTGGGTAACCAACACCAGCGTCGTTCCCGCGGTCTTGTTCAGGTCGAATAGAAGATCGGCGACAAGGTGGCCGGTATCCGTGTCCAGATTGCCAGTAGGTTCATCTGCAAAAAGGATCCTTGGGCGGTTGACGAAGGCTCTCGCCAGGCCGATCCGCTGTTGTTCTCCTCCCGAGAGCTGAGACGGATAGTGTCCGGCGCGATCGGTCAGGCCGACTTGCTCAAGCAGTTCCATTGCACGGGCCCGGGAATTCCGGTGCCCGCTCAGTTCCGCCGGAACCAGCACGTTCTCTAGCGCAGTCAGGGTCGGGATGAGCCTAAAGGACTGGAAAACAAAGCCTACGTACTGGTTGCGAACCCGGGCGCGGTCGTCTTCGGAGAGTGTGTTCAGCTCTGCGCCGCAGAGGTGGACCACGCCCGACGTCGGCGCGTCCAGGCCGGCAGCCAGGCCCAAGAGTGTCGTTTTTCCGCTTCCAGAGGGACCGACGATGGCGCAGGTGTCACCATCTTTGAGAGTAAACGAGATATCTCGAAGAACTCGCAATCGACGACCTCCACTCATGTAAGTCTTGTTCAGGCCAGTAATTTCGAGAACGTTCTGCATGCGGAATTGAAACCTGTGTTTTGTGGGAGGGGTAATCCCCTAAATCGAATGACAAAAGGACTCTGGATGTCGAAGCGACTGCTATACCAACTAGCTACGGTGTGTGTTCTCGTAATCGGGGGCTGTTCGGGTGACTCTTCGGCACCCCCGGGGGCGGCCGAATCTGCCCTCGATAACAACGGGGGTTCCTACGAGAGCACCACGGCGGTGGTTACTGGTCCGGTTGTATTGTTTTTTGGCGATTCGATCACGGCCGGCCTGGGCGTGGATCCTGATTCCGCTTTCCCGGCGTTGCTCCAGAAGCGCGCCGATTCGACCGGCATCGAGGTACAGATCGTCAATGCTGGATCCAGCGGAGAAACCTCGGCTGGCGGCTTGAGACGCCTCTCTTGGGTGCTTCGGCGACACGTGGACGTTCTGGTCATAGAGCTGGGCGGCAATGACGGACTGAGGGGTGTCGACCTCGCCTCGACCCGAGAGAATCTCCAGGGCATTGTCGATCAAGGGTTGGAGGCGAACCCTGATATGTCCGTGGTTATAGCAGGTATGATGATGCCTCCCAATTTGGGCCAGGAATACACGGAATCGTTTCGAAGGATTTATCCGGAGCTTGCGTCCGCGAACGACGCGGTCCTGATTCCTTTTCTTCTGGACGGTATCGGGGGAGTAGACTCGCTCATGCAGAACGACCAGATCCACCCGAATGAATCGGGCCACGCCCTGGTAGCGGACCTGGTGTGGCCTTATCTGCTGGAGGCGCTGGAGGCTGTGCCCGTCGCCGACTCTAGAGGTCTTTGATCTCTTGCACGACCGCGGATATGGAGTCCTTGGCGTCTCCGAATAACATGCGGTTGTTGTGGTTGAAAAAGAGCTCGTTCTGAATCCCGGCGTAGCCCGGCCGCATGGAGCGCTTTAGGACGATCGAGGTCCGAGCCTTGTCGACATTGAGGATCGGCATGCCGTAGATCGGGCTTGATTTGTCATGCCGGGCAGCGGGATTCACGACGTCGTTGGCTCCGATTACAATGGCCACATCGCAGGTGTCGAACTCGCCGTTGATGTCGTCCATTTCGTAGAGCAGGTCATACGAGACATTGGCCTCGGCCAGCAAT
>CAYXSE010000303.1:0-3972 GCA_964466675.1 uncultured Rhodothermales bacterium
GCGCCGATAGCTTGAATCCGATGGGAATCCCGCCTGTGGCCTCCCTCACCTCTTCGGCTGCATCTCGAAAGTCCTGAACGGTCACGAGGTCCGCGAAGACAGGGGGACTGATAGCCGGCTGACCAGGCTCAAGACCTCGGACTCTGGCAATCTTCCCGACGACCTTTTCGCCCGGGAGATGCCCCCCCGTGCCGGTTTTTGCGCCCTGTCCGCCCTTGAAATGAAAGGCCTGGCACTTCTTCACCTTCTCGATATCCCATCCGAATCGCGCCGATGCCAATTCGTAGAAGTACCGGCTGTTGGACTCCTGCTCCTCCGGCAACATTCCTCCCTCGCCCGAGCAAATGCCGGTCCCGGCCAGCTCTGCGCCTTTTGACAGGGAAATCTTCGCCTCCTCACTCAAGGCCCCGAAACTCATGTCGGACACGAATAGAGGGATTTCCAGACGAAGGGGTCTCTTCGCGTTCGGCCCGATGATCACTTCGGTGCCGACCGCATCGTGATCACCCAAAGGGCGCGTAGCCAACTGCCCCGTGAGAATCTGGATATCCGCCCACCGTGGAAGTTCGGTGAGAGCGATACCCATCGCCGACACCGGGCCATGGTGTCCCACCTTGGACAGTCCGTCTCTGGCCAGCCCCTGAATGTGTGAGTTGTAGGGCTCCTCAGGAGTGCCATGGATGTCCTGGTAAAGGCCCAGGTACGAGTCTCGAGCGTAGGGTTGCGGATGGTCCTCCGCCCAGGCGACAATCTCGGACTCGTCCACGAATACGCCGTCGCCGTCGACCCAAGCCGAAAATTTGGCCAGCACCTCGTTGTTGGCGTACTCCGATACTCCGGTATCCAGCCGATAGTCCCAGTTGTGAAGTCCACAAATCAGATTGTCTCCGGCCACATGCCCGTCGGATAGAAGGGCGCCGCGATGCAGGCAGCGTCCATAGAGCACGGACACTCGATCGTCGAACCGAATCACGACGAGGTCCACTCCACCCACGAGTGCATAGGTAGGACTGCGGTCTGCCAATTCGCCCCAGTTGGCTACGCGTACGGGAGAAATTTTTGACATCGGTATTGTGGTAGTGCCTGGGTGACGGTTGTGTCGCAATCATCCTTATCGAGTATGTTTCGCACCGCTCGCTGATGGAGTGAATCTAACCACTCCCTGGACCGAGTGATAATCTAATTGGACCCCCCGTTGGCTGAACCGTTAAAGAATTCTTTCGGGCCCGATGTGCCAGAGCGCATCATCGACATGGTATCAGAAGCGTTCCCGGAAGTATATCGGGGACACTTCCTGGCGCTCGCGCTCAACGGGTACGAGGAACTGGAATTGACACCGAGGGCCCGACACATCTCCGATGCACTCGCCGCCGTTTTGCCAGCCGAGCGCGAACTGGCTATTCGGCTAGTCACCGCATCCCTCGGCCCAGAGATCGGCTCCGCCGAGCTGACGGGGATGGAGTCGTTCCTATATCTGCCGTTCGTTTTTTTTGTCGCCGATCATGGCCTGGAGTGTTACGAGACCTCTATGCGGGCCCAGTACGAGTTGACGAAAAGATTCACCGCCGAGTTCAGTATTCGCGCCTACCTGGAGCGATATCCAGAGAAGACTCTAAAACGACTCGCCGAGTGGGCCAGGGATCCCAATGTGCACGTTCGAAGGCTCGTGTCGGAAGGGGCTCGCCCCAGATTGCCGTGGGCGAGTCGGCTCCGCGCGTTCCAGAAGGATCCTGCGCCCGTGCTTGAGCTCTTGGAGTTGCTGAAGGATGATCCCGAGGAATACGTTCGCCGCTCGGTTGCCAACAACTTGAATGACATTGCCAAAGACCATCCAGAGACGGTCGTGAAAGTGGCTGAGCGCTGGTGGGTGGATGCCAGTTCGGAGCGGAAGCGACTGGTACGACATGCGCTGCGAACGCTCATAAAGGAGGGAAATCCGGGAGCGCTGGCAGTGCTCGGATATTGGGCCGATTCGCCCATCGAAATTCGGACGGTCCGTTGCGAGCCTGAAGTGGTCAGAATTGGAGAAAAGCTCCGGATTGTCATTTCATTGCACAACCGGTCACAGGAGGCCTCGGCCGCGCTTTTGGATCTCCGTATTCATTTCGTGAAGGCGAATGGATCTACGAGTCCGAAGGTGTTTAAGGGGTCCGAGGTGACGCTCGATGCCTTCGGTTCGGCGACCGTAAAGAAGACGATCTCGCTGGCCCAGCATTCTACCCGGAAACATTACCCGGGTCCTCACCTCATGGAAGTCATGCTCAACGGCGTGACCCACCCAGGAGCGAAGTTCGAGGTCCTATGACGGGATCGAATGGAGCAGACGACGCGATGAAACCCGCGCTGGGGATTCGGGAGAACCTCGCCCAGTTCTCGTTGCTGGTCCTGGTCAACGCGTTCGTCGGCGCCATGGTAGGGATGGAACGCAGCATTCTCCCCAGCATCGGTGAGGAAGAATTCTTGCTGGCGGCGCGGACCGCAGTCCTTTCTTTCATCGTCGTGTTTGGCATCACGAAGGCCGCCACCAACTACCTCGCGGGCCGCCTTTCCGATCACTACGGACGAAAGATCGTTCTTATCGCCGGCTGGATTATCGCCGCTCCGGTGCCTCTCCTTCTGATGTGGGCCCCCTCGTGGAACTGGATCCTGGTGGCGAACGCCTTTTTGGGAGTAAGCCAAGGGTTGACGTGGTCCACTACTGTGATCATGAAAATCGACCTGGCGGGGCCCAAGAACAGAGGGCTTGCCATGGGTCTGAACGAGTTTGCCGGATACTTCGCCGTCGCTGGGTCTGCCCTGGCGACCGGGTACCTGGCCTCCATTTACGGGCTCCGACCCTACCCATTCTATCTGGGTGTCGGTTTCGTCGCCATCGGCCTTACGCTGTCTGTTTTCCTGGTTCGGGAAACCCGCCAACATGCACGACATGAAGCCTCCCTGTCGGGAGGACTCAAACTGACGCAACGCGAGGTGTTTTTGCGGACCTCGTTCAAGGATCCAGATCTGTCTTCCGTCAGCCAGGCCGGAATGATCAACAACCTCAACGATGGGATGGCCTGGGGTCTGTTCCCGCTGTTCTTCGTCGCGGCGGGCATGTCCTTGCCCCAAATCGCCTGGTTGGCGGCCCTCTATCCGGCAACCTGGGGCGTGGGGCAACTTTTCGCAGGGGCCTGGTCAGACCGGGTGGGCCGAAAATGGCTCATCGTGGTGGGCATGTGGCTGCAAGCCGTCGGGATTGGCGCCACGGTATTGTCCGCGACGTTCGCCGGGTTCGCGACGGGCGCGGTATTACTGGGTCTGGGCACGGCGCTGGTCTACCCGACTCTGCTAGCTGCGATCGGCGACGTAGCCAACCCGGAGTGGCGAGCCTCGTCCGTGGGGGTCTACCGACTGTGGCGGGACATGGGTTATGCCCTCGGCGCTGTGCTGGCAGGGATCGTCGGTGACGCCTTCGGGATCGACGTGGCCATGTGGGTCATCGGGGGCATAACCTTCGGATCGGGAGTCCTGGTTGCGTGGCGTATGAGGGAGACGTTGCCCACGGATTCCTAGCGCGTCGTCGGATTATCGATTCCCGACCGGGCGACGGTACCGAATCGGAGCGGGCGGCTCTGGCTTGAATTCTACCTTCCCCGTCTCAAGAAGACGTAAAGCTTCCTCAGCAGCACGCTCCCATTGAGGATCATGGCCGGCAATGACTTCTGCGGGGTTGTTGCGCACCTCAATGTCTGGCGCCACGCCGACTCCCTCAACGGCCCACTTCCCGTCCTTGTCTTATGAATCCGCCACGAGGCGCCACGAACCCACCTCCGTCGACCAACGGAGGCGTGTCCCAAGTACCCACGAGTCCACCCCACGTGAGCGTTCCGACGAGCGGGCCAATTCCGTAGTCGCGGAAAAAATAGGGCAACAAGTCACCGCCCGATCCCGCGCGACCGTTGATGATCATGACTTTGGGCCCGAACAGCCCGG
>CAYXSE010000304.1:0-3934 GCA_964466675.1 uncultured Rhodothermales bacterium
GTTTCATTCCTAGTGGTGCCGTCCTGGAGATGGAATTCGATCTCCAGGGTGAAGCTAAATTCGGTGGGGTGTGATTCCGAAATATCCACTGTGAGCGATCCCGAATTCCAGGTCCAGTCGATCGTGAGTTCGGGTTGGCCGGCACTATACACCCACTGGTCAAAGAAGCCGGACAGGTCTTCGCCGGATGAGCGCTCCATGAAGCGGCGGAAATCATCCGAGTCGGCGTTGGTGTCTCGCAGTTCGCGGAAGTACGACTTGGTACCCTCCCGGAAAGCCTCATCTCCGATTTTGCCGCGCAGCATGTGGAGGACCCAACTGCCTTTCTGATAGGCATTAGTATTGAGGAGCCGATTCGGATCGGCTTCATGGTAGTTCACGAGGGCCACTGGGCTGCGGTCATAAAAGGCCAGTACCGCTCTTCGCTGGCCGCGCATGCCCTCCGTCAGTCGCGCCGGTCCGTATGTATGCTCCATATACAGTTGGGCGAAGTAGGTTGCGAATCCCTCGCTCAGCCAGATATGGGCCCAGTCAGACTCGGACACAGAGTCGCCGAACCACTGATGGGCGATTTCATGGGCGAAGAGACCCTCGACCGATCGATCTGGGTCGACGGTTCGTTCGTTGTAAAAAATATTCCCGGCGTTCTCCATGCCTCCGTATCGCGTTTTCGATTGCACGTTGGCCAGCTTCAGGTACGGGAATGGGCCGATGCGATCGACGAAATATCTTAAAATCCTCCCCGCTATCTGATAATTGGCGAATCCCGAGTCGCGGTCCTGCGGGTAAACCCAGGAGGAGATGGAAATACCCTGAACCACATCTACACGCTCGACCGCGAAGCGCGCTACGCCGATCACCATCACCTTGGTCGCCATCGGCACCGTTGTGCTCCAGTGTGACATCCGCATGGAGCCGTCCAGGTCGGATTCCTCCACGAGAAGGCCACTCCCAATGACCTGGTATTGATTCGGAGCGCGTACAACGAATTCGACCGTCGCCTTGTCGGATGGATGGTCCACGGTGGGGAGCCAATGCCGAGCGCGGTTTGGCCAGTTGTCACCGAAGAAGGTCCGGTCCCCGTGTTTGTTCTCAGAAATGATCAACCCATCGCGCGGGATCCCGTGGTAATGGACGGTCACGGTCCGTTCCTCACCTGCTGGAGGAGCTTCGTTCAATGTGATGACCAAACGGTCATTCTCGTGCACGAATCGCAAGATCGCTCCCGAGGACTCCACGCCATCCACCGTCATACCGCCGCTTTCCGACGCTGAAACCAGATCCAGTTCCAGCACATCGAGTCCGGAAGAGAGGAAGCGGGCGGAGATGTGAGCGGTTCCCCGAATCTCGTCGGAGGCATCCGTCAACTCCAGCTCGAACACGTAGTGGACGATGTCTACTTCTGTCTCAGGGACCGCTGGCAGCAGACTGACCAGCAGGATGTAGAGGATTGCGAGCATTTTGGCGACGGGCTTGGGTATTGACCCGACATCCTACAACACACGGGACGCTACGGCAACGCCCCAACGGCTCAAACGAGAAAACCGCCGGCACCCGGAGGTACCGACGGTTGGCTCGACAAAAAGAACACAAGGAGAGTTGCGGAAGGCCCGGGAGAGCCGGGACCGGCAGGGATACCCCTCAATGCCTCGCCGGTCCCACATTGGCTCTACACAGGACACTTGTTGACCTCTAGCGATGGCAAGTCGCTTGGCACGAGGCCGCGCTTCCGGTAGGTGGGTTATCGGCGGGAATCAGGCTGGCTTAAGTTTTTTAATGTGAACATAACGTGAAGGCCGACGGCATGCGCCGGAGTACCTCCAGCCTTGTTTCGGGCAGGGGACTTAAGTCGCCAGTCCTGGGTGCCGATACCGACGTCGGAAAGCCTCAAACACGCATGCCTCAGACACTTCTTGCATTCCTGGCGGTGATGGTCGCCTCTATGGCGGCCTACAACCAGCAGATATCCTCCACTCGAAACCAAGAGGACAGAATCAGGAGCGAACTGGATATGATGGCGACTGCGGTCGCGTTGAACGAACTGGAGACGCGGGCAGCCTCGATGAGCTGGAGCGCGCTGGACGACCTGGATGACACGAGTGGCTCGTCCAACTTCGTGCTGGACACGCTATCCATCGGCTTCAACTGGGCATGGGACGTGCGGTATGTAGACGACGCCGGAGAGATATCGGCCAGCCCGACGGACCTGAAGGAGGCTGAGGTCACTGTGACCCACGACAGGTACACCATGGACCTCGTCATCATAGCCCGAACCTTCGGCCAATGAACGTCCTCCTAGACCATTTATCGTCGACTCTCGTTTTTACGTCGGTGGCCTTTCTGTTGGCAACGACTCAGCTGCGCATGCAGCAAGACACGGCGTCCTCGACCGTCGCCTACATGACAAAAAAGCATCTATTGTCCTTCGCCGAACTGGTAGAGGATGAGTTCCAGTTGATGGGCGAGGGCATATCCGGCACGAAGATTGTATCCCTGACTTCGGACAGCGAGGGGCGGACGACCTCTTTCATTTTCAACCGCGAGATATCCAGTGTCGATACGCAGATCGAATATCGCCTCGTGGCCACCGACACCATAGACGTTCGTGGCGTGGACATTCCCATCTTCAGGATAGATCGCTACGAGGCCGGCGCTCAGGTGGGCGGCGGCCCGGCGTTCTTCAGCGACTTCCGCGTCGAACTCCTGACCAGTTCCGGTGGATCGGCGTCCACCTCCACCGCACGCGTGGTACGAATAACACTATCGCTCCTGCACTCGCTAGGCAACACGGAAACCTACCGAGTCAATACCAGCTATTGGGGCATGACTCTCAGACCAGCCAGTCTGGATACATAATCAGAGGATATCATGGGAAAGGCAGCACTGTTACTCGTTTCAGCGGTCGTCCTGGCCAGCGGGGCGGCATACCTCAGTCAGGACAGGGCTAGCTACGAGCAAGAACTGGCCACGTCGCTCTACTCGCAGGGTGTAGTCGCCCGTGAGGTTGCGAAGTCAGGATTTAACGTAATCCGCAGCCGCGTGTCTAGGGACTTCGACAATCATCGCCGGTCCGACAGCGACATCGCTCACAAGCGCGGGACTATGGACATCTCCGCCACCGGCGCCAGTGGCGGCCCCGTGGCGATCAGCGTCACCGGCTACTTCGAGGGAGCGGAATACACGATTTCTGGAACGCTGCAGCGCGGCGGCGGGAGTCTGCTGGACGCCGTAACCATCGACGGGCCGGTCGACAAGGTCGAGCTGAAGGATGATTCGAATATTTCGGGCCTAGATACCAATCCGAACGGCACAGACGGAACGAACACGGACGTGCACGCGATTCGCTCCGTCTTGGCCGCCACACACACGGAAGTCCTGGACGAGTTGGATCCCGGGTACGGAGAGGGTGTCGACGGCGACAATGATGCGGTTCAGGGGTCCCCGGCGACCAGTCTCTCGGCATTAATTTCAGCCGTCACTTCCTATAGTGGGGCCGCCTTAACCGAGTATTCTGGGGAGACGAAGTTCGAGAATAGTACCACGCTGGGGAGCGTAGGCTCGCCGGTCGTAATCAGGGTGAACGGGGAGACGGAATTCAAGGACAACGCGAAGGGGTACGGGATTCTCTACGTCACTGGTGGGGACCTGAAGTTCGAAGACGATTCCCGCTGGGAAGGGCTGGTCGTTCACGTCGAGAGTGGAGGTAAGTTTGAAATCAAAGATGACGCCCGGATATACGGCTCTTTCTTGATGAATGCGGGGTCCGACGGAGACGGAGGTGGTGACGACCTCGGACTCCTCGGAGGGCATTTTGACGTCGACGTATTCAACGCACAGACCAGCCTGACCAGCGAGCGCTACCACGAGCACAAGTATGATGACAAGTACGATGTGACCGGTGTGGATCTGCTTGATCCTACAACATGTAAGAATC
>CAYXSE010000305.1:0-3931 GCA_964466675.1 uncultured Rhodothermales bacterium
TTGCTTGAGATCCGACCTGGGCCACTACTCGTCACGCTGGTCGGTGGCCGTGCACGTCGCGCGGTGGAGCCCGCGATCGGGCGCCTGCTGGGAGGCTCCTTCGAACAATCGCTCTGGGGTGCAAGAGTCCGATACGGACAATTGGGGGGGCGATATGCAGGAATTTCGGCGTTCGTCGCGCGAGATTCTCCTGATTCGATTCAGGACCCCGGAGAGTTGCAGCCCAGGGCAAATATGATCCTTACCCCGGAGTTCGGGGTCGATTTCATGAATCGTGCCATCCGGCTCCAGGCTCAGGTCTCGATTTCCGCCTTTACCGAGGACACACGTGGGGCTAAATCTGGCGACAGTCCCTCATTTGTACCCGGATTTCTCTTCCGAGCTCGCACCGGGAGTCGGGTGAATTATGCCACTACTTTGTCTGGTCAGTACGACGGTGGGTCTCCGGTGACACTGAGAATGGATTACGACCGGGTCGCCAGCGGATTCCGATCGCTTGGTTTGTCCCAGACTCGCAGCGACCAGGAAACGATTCGGGTTGTCCCGCGACTGCGTCTAAAGCGACACAAGGTCCGGGTCGAAGCCCGATATCAGCGACGACGAAACAACCTTGAGGGTCTGCAATTTTCTACCACGTCCTGGACTACCGTCGGACTGCAGGCTAGCGGCCAAATCCAGCCCTGGCTGCTTTTGTCCGGAAGTTTCAGGCAGAACGGCAGTCAGAAGGAGCCCACCTCGCTGGCACCGCCAGAGGTAGGGAGTTCTCGGCAGACCGGTCGAGTGGTCTCGCTCTCGCCCTCCATCACGATTCAGAGGGGAGATGTCCGGCACGCCCTCATGACTACCATTTCTCGACAGACTCAGGGAATTTCAGGAGGGTCGGAGTTTAGCGTCGTACTCGGTACCATGTCCTACTCGGCCACGCTGCCTTCGGGCGTCTCTTTACGGGCCATGCTCAACGGCGCCTCATCCAAGTCCCAGTTCGTGGACTCCAGATCGCTCGGCTTGTCCTTCGGCGCCTCCCGAGGGTTCCTGAGTCAGCGTTTGCAGGTGGGCACGACCCTCGGAAGAACTTCCACGACAGCAGACCCGGTGTCGATGCCCCAATCAGCCACCACTCAACTCACCGCTCTGTTCAACGGCTCGTACCGATTGCCCTTCGGAGACATCATCTCGTTTCAGTTGCGAGCGCTGCGTAGCCATCGGGATGAGTCCGGGACCTTTCGGGAGGTGCAGACCTCCATGCGATTCGAGCATCGATTCTAGCCCATGAGGACCCGCCACACATACGTCGGCTTGGCTCTGATCCTGGTCCTGATCTTGATGGTCGGAGGACGGATGGCGCGTGCGCAATCGTCCGTCCAGGTTTTGGTTTCGGGCATTCCCCCGGTTCTGAATTCCACGTCTGTGGACGATTTTGTGACCGGAATCAGTCAGGGATCGGCAAGTCTCATCGTAATCCACGGCAACCCAAGCGCGGCGGCCATAGACGTACGCCTGACGGTCACGGCCGAACTGGGCGGCAGCAGGCTCTTCACCGCGGTCTCGGAGGCGTTTCAGCTCCGTTCGGGCATTCAGACCTACTCGCCCATGGTGGGAGCGGGCTCCCCGATCGTGTTCCTAGAGTCTCTCGAGGAGACGCTGGCACAACTTCCCTCTTTTGCCACCGATGCCTACGCCTTCGGCCAGTTTCCCGAGGGGGACTATCTGGTTGAGATCGGTCTGGAGGCCGAGGACCCTTCCCTTTTCCTAACCACGGTACCGACTACCGTGTCGTTTTCCGTGGTCTACGTCGATCCGCCGGAGCTGATCGCGCCGGTGCAGGATGAGCAGGTATGGACGAATCTTCCCTCGTTTACCTGGGAGCCTCCCGTCGGAATCAGTCCCGGCGCACTCCTGCTCTATGAGTTTTCGCTCACCGAGGTGGAAGAGGGCCAGACTCCTCAGGATGCGCTGGAAGGCAATTTTCTTTTCGCGGCCCGGCAGAACCTGAGTACGCAGTTTCTCCTCTACACCCCGGAATTCCTGCCTCTTGAGCCCTTCAAGCGGTATGCGTGGCAGATCCGGGCCAGGGATGCCAACCAGACAACGTCCTTTACCGACGAAGGGTTGACGGAAATTGCAACGTTCATTTACGTGGATAATTTCGCGACCCCGACGAGCGATGGGCTAGACTGGTCCTATCCTGCTGGGCAGCCCCTCTACGAATTCAGCATTACGGTTGCCGATACAACCGATTTTGGAATTGAGATAGACGGGACGGTTTCGGACGTCCTGCTGGGCTCACGCCAGACAGAAGCCACGTTTGACTTCGTTCGGCTCTCCATTCCAGATCTCAGGTTAGAGGCGGGGCGCATTTACCCGGATGACGGGTTCTGGGTGGATCTCGTGGTGGATCCGTCCGGGGGCGGGCTCCTGTCGACCGAGGTCTCCGCGGACGGATCGGCGGAGGCACCGGCCTCTGCGGGGGTGAGGTTGCAGCTTCCCCCAGGATCCATAGACAGTCAGGGGTACAGTCTGGACGGGATCGAGGGGTCCGCCTACGTCACATTCGCCGGAGTGGGCACGGAAGTGTTGACTGCTGGATACGACGGGGTCCTATTCGAACTGGAACCTGCCGCCCGCTTCGCGGCTGGGCGCATCGATTTGGTTTCGTCTTCGGGAGAAGCGGTTGGCTTTGTAGACCCTAGCGGTCTCTATCTCAGCACCGGTGCCCCAGCGCTGCTGCCTGAACGGATCGTATTGGCGACTCAGGAACAGGGGCTATTGTTGCTCGACGCCGCCAGTGTCGCCGCTCTCAGCATCGAAGGACCAGACGGATTCGGGAACTACCTCTTGGATAGCGGCGGCGCTTTCGCCGGAGTTGTTCAGTTGAGCGCGTGGGGTGGGCCGTCCGTCCAATCGGCGGCTCGCGTGGACGGTCTCCAGGTGAATTCGGCCGGATTGGTGTTTGGGGGCTCCGTGACGGTGGATGCCAACGATCCGGTGCTGTCCAGCATGATTCTTCAGCAGACTGGAATCGAAGCGGGAGAGCTGTTCTTCGATGGAACCGCTTGGGTTCTCTCAGGACAGTCTCCGGCCGCCGGATCGGTGACAACGCCGGTTCGGGCAACAATTGGAATCGACACGTCCTTCGAGTACGGGTATATCCTGGAAACCGGTTCCTTGGTGCCTTCGTGGTTGGATATGGCGCCAGGAATGGATCTGCAATCGGTTGTCGCTGACGGCTTTCGCTCAGGTTCCACGCGGACCGGGATCGCTACAGACAACCTCAGCCTCGAAGCCACGCTGTCCATTGGTGGGGCGGCGATTGCGGACGTTCGCATCGTGCGTCGCGGCGCCTCCGGTGCCGTGGTCGTGCAGGTGGTCGAAGCGGTACCGATCGAATTTTCGGACGTAGAAATTGCAGCCTTCGATGGCGTGTCGTTTCTCATGGAGTCTGTCTCCCTGGTGGAGGCACACCCCTCGATGTCGGGCGCTTCTCTGGTGATCGACGGATTTGGCCATTATGAGTGGACTCTTGGCGATGGCATTCTGGAGTCGCCGGAAGTGGCGGTGACCCTTACTCAAGAGAGCCTGCATCTTCCCGGCACAAACTCTCCGCTCTCGAATGCAACCGGGATTCGCTCGGGTCCGCTTGAACTAACGGTGACAGCGCTCTCGGTGGATCCGGTCGATTATTCCTGGACCGGGCCTCTCGATGCCGAGGGTGCGCGTTTCCAGGTGACCGGCAGGGCCATCCCCGACACTTGGATGGCTAGCGCGATTGGAGACTACGAAATTATCGTACCCGAGGCACGAATGGAGGCGGCGGAGCTCTCGGGGGCCATTGACCGAAGCCCGTTGACCTCTTCGATACGGTCTGCTGAGTTCGGAGGGCTGTCGTTCCGGCCACGAGCGATCTCTGGGGCTTTGGACGCCATCGTCCTCG
>CAYXSE010000306.1:0-3928 GCA_964466675.1 uncultured Rhodothermales bacterium
GATAACTAGAATTATGTAAAGGAGGCGGGCGCCAGGGTCGCCGCACAGAACGCGCTGGCAGTACATCTCGATCACTAATCAGGCCGTCCATCTTCCGTATTACTTGTCCCCAAACAGACGGAATCATGGCTCATGATCCAGTATTTTTCTTCATATATGGGGAAGTCCAGCAGCAGGCGACGCGCCGCATTCTCGTCCTCCCCCAGACCGGCCAGCCAGACATTGACGTCAACACAACCAAATTCTGTTCTTGGTGTCGAGGCTATCGACCCCACCTGTCGGGGCCCGACCGTATTCCAAAATTCCGAAACGAATTGAAGCGCAGCCCAATAGCCGTCACCGTCGCCGATCGCCCATTCGGTGACGCCCGACTGACCTGCGCATCGGCGACCGACCAGCTCACAAAGCCCTTCAACCAAGGGATCCACCCGGGTAGAGTCGATTCGCGCCCGCATGGAAGCATGGCACAACTCATGTCCCAATCCCCTCAGGTAGGCCGGCTCTCTGTCCTCATGTTTCAGTAGCACCATGTGCTCCCGCGACCTATATCGAGAACGAGCCACCGGCCCTGCGCACACCAGTGGGCGGGGCGTAAGCTCCATATTGAACTCCCGGAGTGCGAACTCGCAGCGCTCAGCCGCACCAACAATAGGGGTTGCCCCCACAGGACAAGCGGGCCGGGCTCCGGTTTCGGAGGAACGAGTGCCAATCACTCCGCCAATACCCAGTGTCACCACCATGACGGCACCGATAGCGCCTACCTGGCGGTTCACGGCAACCCGATGTGCCATTTCGGCCAGCCTTCCCCTAAGTTGGTGGAGGATAGTTACCCCAGCAAAAGTCCATACTTCCGCCGCTAGTAAGACAGTCGTACAGGTCGCTGTACCCAACTTCCTCAGTTTGGGAGGCAAGAATCATGAAATCCAACGTGAATTCAGGCCCAAGCTTCTCCCAGAAGCCCACAGGTCCTTGCGCGCCGCCGTCTCCACCTCCGCTACCGCCTCCTTCGATATCACCACCACCAGCAAATCCACGTTCTTCATCATCCCCACCATTCCACCAGCGGTCCCATGCATTTGCAATTTCAGCGCCAGTTCCCAAGTTGCTTGAGGTACCCATGTATGATGGCTGACCTAAATTGGACGCCAACGAAGGCGTTCGAATCGCCGCTTTCGACAAGCCTTCATTCGCAGTGTTTTTGAACACAGCCATGCTACCCCCTACGCTTCACGTCTGAAGTCAACCCGTAGGGACGCCAGACAGGTTTCGTTTTTGCCCGAGACACCGACACACTCTGCTCCAAACCGAACCCACTGCTTGTAGGAGGCCGGCGCAAAGGCGGCAAAGGTCGTACCGTAGGTCGTACCGTCACCAGACTGTGCCGTGCCGAACTTCGTGTGGGCGTCCCAGGTGATGCCATCATCGCTGACCTGGTAGGCCGGCTGTGCCGACACCGTGCCGGAGGCGGACTCCACCTCCACGCTTCCCCGAATGGCGCCCACCGACTCAATCGGCACGGGCCCAGTCATCGGGTGGAAGAGCGCATTGGCCTGCTCGGCCCAGACCTTCATCGGCCCTGCAACGACCGTATGCCCTGCGGTGTCTTCCACCTCAATGCGGAGTTGTCCCATGCCCTGCTCGAGATTGGTGCCTTCGCCGTTCCTTGCGAAGAGTCCGAACTGGACAAAGAGCTTCTGACCCGTCGTGATAGAGCTCGGCGTGCTGGCGGTGTCGTAAAGCCACCCTGTCGCCGCGCTGAACGTGCCAATGGCCGTGGGCGTGCTCCAGGTCTCTCCGTCATCAGACATCCGGTAGCCGAGTTGGATCTGGCAGAAGGAGCTAGCCGCCTCGAAGTTTCTGGAGATCCGGGCGGTCTTCACCAAGGCGGTGTTGATCGGGCCAGTCATGGGGACGAAGTTGCCGGTGCCAGTGCTGAGCTTCAAGCTCCAAAGGGGCAAGAGGCCAGTGTCGATAATCTTAGTCATGGTTCTACCTTGGGTCTAGGTCAATGGACATGTTGACGCGCGCCTGCTCGATGATGGCGGCGCTGGTGACGTTGCGAGCGAGGATTCCGAACCGAAGGAAGCGGTAGGTCGTGGGAATGGTGTCGAGACCACCCGGGTAGTCGAACCCGGCCGAGGAGATGTAGCCAGCCGTGCCGAACGCGACGGGGGTGTTCCATGTCACGCCATCATCGGAGGTCGTGACACCACGACCCACCTCAATCTGATTGGTGGGGTCGAGGAGCTCTAGGGTGATGCCCGCGCTGGCGTAGTCCGCCGAGCGAAGCGTCCCCGTGCGCGGCACGAACACCGGTGTGGTCGTGTCTGGGAGCGTCCAAACGCCGCCCCCGTTTCGGATTGTTTTGGGTCCACAGGACATGTTCTCTCCTTGAAATTCATTCGAGATGTGCGCTGACCCTTCGTCAGCACGGCGAATCTATACACGCTGAAAAGATAGCTTTGCTGTGTATTTTCGCACATACCCCCCCTCTTTTTCACGCACAAATCCACAGCTCAACTGGCTGAAAATCAGCTTGACAAGTAGGGTTTGGCCCGCCCATGTAAGCTGTCCTTTCAAACCCGCGAATCACCCAGTCGCGAGCGGACTCCATCGAGGGACCCCATGTCCACTCATGCTCGAAATACTGCCATCAAGGCGCCCTCCAGCCCTCAAAAAACTTCTAGAATCGGGCGTCAGGCGGCCTTACGACCGGGCGGACCATCCACCACCGCGGCGCGGTTCATCGACTCGGCCCCCAACCAGGCTCAAGCGCTTGCTCCACCTGATGCCCCAGAAGCGCTGGTGCTCCAAGGACCGCTCATCAGTCCGAAGGGCCCTAGTTGACTAGTCGGCGGCCCCCAGCCAGGCTGATGCCCCCAAGCGCCTCACAGGGCCCTCTAGAGGACCGCATGGGCCATCCCTCTGCGCACGTCGGCTCAAGCCTGGCATTAGCCGAAAGGACAACCACAGGGCGGACGCGCTTTTGTATATACAAAAGCATACCTCGCTCCTAGGTCTAGTCAGCCCACATAAAGCCGTGCTGTAGGCGCTACTGGGAACAGCTTGGTGCCTGGGATTTCTCGTCACCCGTCCTGTGGCGTTTGAGTTGCCGTGCTCGAGCACGAGTTTGAGCTCGACCACCTGGTCGACGTTGAGGGCTAGGAGCCAGGCATGTTTTTGTGCGCCCATTTGGGCGCACAAAAACCTCCTCCTTCCAGTCGTCGTCCCGGCCCCTGCGGGGAGCTGGGGGCTAGCCAGCCTTCAGGCATAAAGCAGGAAGCGGTCTTGACGGCCTTGGCTGCGCGTTGGACTCGAAGGCCGATCGAGTGAGCCTGTGACGCTCAAGGCTGCGGGGTGCAGGGGACCCCGCCGAACGACGATTCGAGGCTGGATTCGAAAGGGCAAAGCCCGCCAGATCTCGCTCGGTACGGTAAACCGTGATTCTCGCTGTTTATCCACAGTTGATGGCCAACCACTATCTGAGAAAACCTATCTGTAGATCTATCTGTTAGTAGGAGCGCGACCGTTTCATCCCCCGAGCGCGACCGTTTCATCCCCCGAGCGGGGGTCTAGCCGCGACCGTTTCATCCCCCTGAATACGTCCCTCCCCAGGACTTATCCACCCAAAAGGCAGATTCGGAAGAACCTGGCTTTTTCCAGCCTAAGAAACCGCTACTGTGATAGAAATTGGTGGGCCGACCGATGCGCAAACACCGGCCGACCCGGCAACAACCGATCAGGAGATCGTAGATGCTACGCGAACGCCCTAACACAGCTGCCAGCAACATTGGGTTTATGCCGTGGGTAACAGTACAATGCGGCCTTCCTCACAGCCGACAGCTAAAACCAGATGGCACCGAAGAAACCGAGTATGAGCGACGGAACGGTGGCGCCCTTCTAACGATGACCGCAAGCCGAAAGGTTG
>CAYXSE010000307.1:0-3907 GCA_964466675.1 uncultured Rhodothermales bacterium
CAGGCTCGCGATTGCCTGCCTCAGGGGAACGTTTTCCATCTCGAGGGTCACCGTTTGCGCGCTAGCGGCGAGGGGCAGGATGCCCACAAGTAGCATGACAGCACGGTTGACTGGTTGGCTACAAATGACGCCGAACACCTTGAATACGTTCAACTGCATGCTCACCCTACCCGCCCCCGGCCAGAGCGGCTGCGATGGCCACCCAGGTCACTACGAGGAAATCAGCGAGGGCTTGTCTCAGGTGGCGCAGGGCCAGCGACATGCGTTTTTCGACCGCTTTGACCGAGATGGTCAAAATTCGAGCTATCTCGGCGTACGTGAGCCCGTCGTATCTACTCAACACGAACGCCTCTCGCTGGCCAACCGGCATAGCGTCGAGGGCCTTCTTGACCTCAGATTCCAGAAACAGGTAACCCGCCATCGGCTGGGTTGACCCCGGCTCGACCCCCGATTCGTGCCGCTGCTTCACGGCCGCATGGCGGAACTGATCGATCACTAGGTTTCCGGCCGATCTGTACAACAACGCCCGCACCGATTGGGACGGATCCAGACGAGCCCGATTCTCCCAGACCCGAACGAAGACGTCCTGCACGACATCCGAGGCCCAGGCGTCATTCCCCAGCCTCCGATGCACGAACCCGTGGAGCGCGGAGCGATACCGGTAGAACAAGTCTCGAAACGCTTCCTCACTGCCATCCCGGACCCGGGCGGTAAGTTCTGAATCGCTCGGAGAGGGCATGAAGCGGGAAGGTAGAGGACGGTCCGGCGTGCCAACCCTTCAGTCCCGGTACGGATTCCCATCGGTCAGTCATTCTATGCCTCCTGAGGAAAACGTCCGTCAAATGCGCTCCCCGAATTTGGTGTCGATTTGGATGCCACAACTCTCCAGAAATGCGGTGGGCAGTACGCCGCCTGCGAAAACGAAAACGCTGTCATTCTCGACGAATTGGTCCGCCCCAGTCTGGTCTTGGAACTGGATTTTTCCTTCCAATATTTCCGAAACACGGGTATTGAAGAGCAGCTCGACTTCGCCGGACCCCGCCGCCAATTCGATGCGCTGTTGATTCGCTTCTTTGATTCGTCTGAACGCTTCGCGCCGATAGGACAGGCTGACCCTGGTCCCAGGCTCATTAGCCAGCGATAGCGCCGCCTCCACCGCCGAGTCGCCTCCGCCCACCACCATCACCCGGTCGCCTCTGTAGACCGATGGCTCCCGAAGCGAGTAGAGGACCTTCGCCTTGTCCTCACCTGGCACACCCAGCTTCCGGGGCGTGCCCCGCCTCCCGATGGCCAGAATCACCTGACGCGTTCGGAAGGTGCCGCTCGTGGAGTGGACCTCGAAGCCTCCATCGGGCAATCGGTCAATGTGATTCACCGTAGTCCCGACGGTCACCTTTAGCCCCGAATTCTGGACGATGTCCTCCCACAATCTGATCAGGTCCTCCTTTTGTATCTCCCGAAACTTGAGCTTGCCGTAGCCCGGCACCATGAGCGGCTGGGTCATCACCAGCTTCTTTCTCGGATAGGATCGGACCGTTCCGCCGATGTCCTCCCGCTCAATCGTCTCGAATCGAAGACCATGCTCATGGCAATTGATGGCAGCGGAAAGTCCGGCGGGCCCGCATCCGACGATCACCACATCCAGCTCTCCCTTTCGACCCCGAATGCCTCTTGCAGCGATGCCCTCCACACACTGTCGCCCCTGTTCGAACGCGTTCCGGATGAGTCCCATGCCCCCCAATTCCCCGATGACATAGATTCCCGAAACGTTGGTCTCGAAATTCTCCTGAATCCTTGGTAGTTCGACTCCGCGCTTTTGGGCGCCGAAGACCAGCGTTATGGCGTCAACCGGACAGGACCGCTCGCACAGGCCGTGGCCAATACATCTGGCCGGACTCACAGGGACCGCCTGTCCGAATCGAAGCCCGAGTACATCCTTCTCGGGACAGGCGTCCACACAATTCCCGGTCCCGATGCAGGAAGATGGATCGACGAACGGGGAGAGCGTAATGGGCTCATCGAGACCTCCCGCCAACGATTTTTTCTCCGCGTCAGCGACCAGAAACTCCTGACGCCGGTGACGGCGGAGGTAGGGGACGAGGACGGCTGCGACCAGCGAAGCCGCGACCGCCAGTATGACCAGAGTGTCGAAGCTCAAAACCGGTATCCCAGGGACAAGAAGAGGCTGCTCGAAGTCGTCTGCCTGCTGAATTGGCTTCGGACTTGGGCCGAGACGTCAAAGTACCGGCCCAAATTTCCGGCGAGACCAAACGTGACTGAGTGGGACTGGGTTTTCGCCAACCGTCCATCCACTTGGTACATTTGGTATGTGGCTCTGGCGCGCAGGCCAAGCAGACTTCGCGTCAGCGATGCGGACCCGTACCGGGTGGAGCTCCCCGCGCCGGACCAGAATCCCGCAGACAGCGCTGTTCCGATTCCAGCCACACCGACATCGGCCATCGAGAAGCCTCCGGAGTAGCTCCTTCCACGAAATCCCGCCGCAGCCACGGTCTCGGTCCAGGTCAAATTCGCGCTGGTGCCGTGGGCTGACCACCCCAATGCCAGCGAGGTCTGTGTGCGCCGAGTCCCGACCACGTTGGAGGAGCGCCACGCCGAGAACGGTTTCCTGATCGAAATCCTCGGGCGCAATTCGAAGCGCTTGGCCAGTGGGATTCGGACCCCGGACTGAATTCGAGATGCATAAACCCCGCCCTCCGGATCTTGATCTATCTGAACCTCCGAATTCCATCGAAACCGGCCGTACTGGAAATCCTGCCGGAGCCCAGCATAGGTATGGTCCACCCAGGCGTTGCTGGGGCGAACCATCACCCCCGTCAACGTTGTGGTAGATCGAAATTCGCCGGCTTGAACGCGTGTCCGGACATACGAGCCAACCTTTGGCACGCTCGTCTGCACCTGACCGTTGAACCGGTCAGGCTCGAAGCCAACTGCCACGCCGAATTCCAGCCGGTCGCCTCTCCAACTGGCTCGGGCGCCGTCCCAGTAGGCTCGTCCCGGATCCTCGCGGAACTGAAATCGACCAGTCTCCAACTGAAATGGACTCCCGGGCGAGGCGCGGAGCAGACTCAATTGCTGAAATCGTGTGAGCGTGGTAGGGTGGATGGGGGACCCCGAACTCAGCCGACGGGATACCCTGAAACGCATGATTGCGGTGATTCCGCCGGGCAAGTTCCGGCCGACCAGTCGGCCAGATATGGTTGGTGTCGCGAAAGTTCGAATCCGGGACTGGCTCGTGCTCGTCTTCCATTTTGTCTGGGTCCGAAGGACAGATGTGCCCATCCGGATGCGCCCCGAAACGACGGGTTGCGGCGTGCGCCGCCCGGCCTGATAGGCATCTGGTCGGCCCGCAGCCATGAGAGGTTGCCGCTCGCGAACCACGGGAGTCGCAACCGCCCTTTCGACGGGTTTCGCTCGGTCCGGCAGCACAATCCAAAGAGTGTCGCCGATACTTGCGTCGAAGGCCTCCCCCAACATCCTGGTAACCGATCGTTCCCGCGAGACGCCATGAACCCGGAGCCTCCCCAAGTGAACTCCCAGCCTGAACACCGTCAAAGTATCCGCATTGTGAATGCCCTGGTTGCTCCCAACATCCAGATACACGTAGTCGGTGGTCACATGCGAGACATGGGCCTCGAGGCGGTCCGCCTGGGCCGAGGCTGACTGCTCCGAGGCTGATTGCGCCGAGGCCGTTTGCGCCAGGAGAACGCCCAAGCCAATGAGAGCCATCCTAGCAGTCTGTCGGACTTGACCCTCACCGGGACCAACGAGCTCTCGTTCTGAAGAATTTGGTTCGTTGCCGCCCTGGATCCGCATCAGGATCACGCTATTCCGGCGGTTTGAAAATGCAAGAAGAGATTGATTCGGAGGCGTGATGCGTCAAGTGTGC
>CAYXSE010000308.1:0-3904 GCA_964466675.1 uncultured Rhodothermales bacterium
ACAGCGAGTATGCACCTGTCACAATAGGGCCACATCTACCCTCTCGAATAATGACGATTCGATCCATCCGCCTTCGACTCGAAGACGAGGAGGCCAAGACAATCGACGCTCTCTCAGAGTTGTCGGGTCATGAGGACTTCTTGGCTCGCGCCGTCATGAGGGTCGTCGTTATGGCTCAGACCAGTCAGTTGATTGGAGACGTGGACCAGGATCGTCTTAGAGCGCTCCGAGCCAAGGCAGCGGCCTATCGCGACTCATCCGGCTTTTCGAGTGAGGGAGACTTCCTACGCCGTGCATGAGAGTCTTCCCTGACGCCAACGTTCTAGTGGCAAACTTGCTCTGGGGAGACGGTGTTTGTGCGAAGATCATGGACAACCTGCTTCTCGACAAGGCCCACGGCGTTGTTGTCGGGGCGTGGGTTTGGGAAGAGACTCGTCGTACGCTACTTGAGCGATTTGGGGCTCCCCTCGAGGTCATTGACGAATACGAATCCGTGATTCTGGGCGGCGAGGGTACCATCTGGCAAAGAACTCCGCTGGCGCTTTCTCCCTACCTCGTCGAGGATCCTGATGACCGCGTCGTTCTTTCCTGCGCCTTAACCGCGGCCGCCGATTTCCTCATCACCGGGGACAAGGCACTTCTGGCGGTAAGCGATCAGGTTAGGCGAACCGACGGACTTCTCATTTTGGCTCCGGCCAGATTCTGGGAGCGGAAGGGAGAGCTGTGGTAGAGCCCCCTCCAGCTTCGTCTCCTGAGAGATGGGGCGCATGCCCATGGTCTGTTCTTGTTGTGGCGGTTTCTTCATTGAATTATGATGGTCCGGGAGATGGCCGACTGACCCCGGATGTGAGCCATGTAGAGTCCGGCCGGCAAGCCGGAGAGATCGACCCGCAATGCGTGGGTGGCTGCTTGGAAATACCGGTCCGAGATGACGCGCACCGTGTGTCCAAGCAAATCGGTCAAAACAAGTCTGACTGGCTGAGGACGGTCCAGCGTCAGGCTGACCACCGCGTAGCCCTTGGCCGGATGCGGGTACGGTGGCGAGAGATGAATAGAACTCGGCGGAACCACTTGCGACTGTGTCGTCACCGTGAACGTCCCGCCGGGACCAAATTTTCCCAAGAAGAAATTTGGTTGATCGCTAAAGTGAATCCCCCCACCGTCCCAGTTCCGGATCTCAAACACGCCCGGTCCAGGATCGAAGTCCACCGTCCCCAAAAACTGTCCAGTCAGATACACCGAGCGCTGCGAATCCAGCGTGATCGCCCAGGGAACGCTGTGGGCGCCGACTAGCCCGACACTCCATTGGTAGACGCCAGCCGTATCAAACTGGGCGACATACATGCCCCTCCCATTCAGCTGCGCCGAGGACAGCCGCTCGGGGTGATAATTTATCCATTCCCGGAAGTTTCCCGCGATCGAGACGAGACCCTTGTCGACCGATATACTCCGCCCAAACCCCCAGCCGTCGGTTCCGCCACTAGAGGTGCGCGTCCAGACATGCCTACCTGAAGCGTCGTACTTGACTAGAAAACTGGCGCGAGGAGACTCGGCGGCCACAGGTCCCGATCCGAAGTCCATGGTCCCCCTGAATTGTCCTGTCGTGTATAGGGCTCCCTTCTCATCTGTGGCGGCGCCGTAGAGGAACTCGGACTCAGAGCCGCTAAGAGCGAACGCCCATCTGTGGTTGCCCTCGCTGTCGAACGAAGCCAAGAAGATGTCTGCCCATCCGTCATTGGTCAGGATATTCTCCCCCGAACCCGGATCCGCATCGAAAGGGGACTCGAAAATCCCTGTGATGGTCACGGCGCCGGTCGCATCGGCCGAAAGTCCCTGAACGGCATCGTTACCGCTTCCCAACACATGCGACCACAGAACCTCGCCGTTCTCTGGATTCACCCGCGCTAGGGAGGTATCGTTGCCTCCCACGTAGAGGTGCCCGCTCTCTCCGATTGCGACACGAAAACAGGTTCGGAGTGGAGCGATCTCTACCTCCCAACGCTCAACCCCCTCTGGCGAGAGCCTCCGGAGATGACACCCCAGGTCGACCACGAATACTTCGTCGTCTGCATCGATAGCCATTCCAGGACCAATGGAATGATGCCCCCGAACCCACACCAGGCTCCCGTTGGGCGTGTACCTCGCGACAAATCCGCCACCCGATACGAAGGCCTCGGTGGTACCGCTAGGGTCCCAGTCAGCCTCTGGAGTGGACCACCCGCTGACGATGACGTCGCCATTGCTCATGACTGCGAGCGCCTGTCCAGACTCCGAGTTGGTACCACCGACGCCAAAGGCCCACTGAGCCTGCGCGACCTGAGCAAGAAGCGAACAGCCGATCAGCGCAAGGCAAAGCCGTATGGGCACCGCGACCCGTACCGGCGCTGGCGTACGACAGGAGAGACTGCCGAAAACGCCTATGGGTGACGAAGCCGAGGAACGCAGGCTCATTCGATTTAAGACCTGACGAGATGGACTCACCAGATACAAGCCAGGCGGCAAAGAGTCAATTCACAAAAACGTCCATCTCTCGCGACCGCCGCTTCGATTCTTCCTCGGTCTCTGTGTGGACAGCCGGTCTTGTCGCCTCTGAGAGTCAATCACCCGCGTGAAACTCTGAACTGAATCGCCTCTGACAGGTGTGCCGGGAGCACGCGGGCGGAGGCGTCCAGGTCCGCGATTGACCGCGCAATTCTCTTGATGCGGTCAATTCCACGGGCGGTCACGGCCATTTTCTGCACCGCGTTCTTGAGAAGGCTGTGACCGGCCGAGTCAACCTGGCAGACTTTAGCGAGTCGACGATCCGTCAGCCGACCGTTTGGGATAAACTGCCCCCTCGCGCGCGCAAAGACGGTCGCCTCCTCCACCCTCTTCCGGACTGCGGTCGTGCTCTCCCCCCTCCCGGCCTTCATGTCGTCGTATTCGACAGGGCCGACCTCCACACGCAAGTCAATTCGATCCCACAGAGGCCCACTCACTTCGGACAGGTACCGGGCCACCGATCCGGGGTCGCAGGTGCATCGGTTCAGGACGCCCGCGTATCCGCAGGGACAGGGATGCGTACCAGTTTTGCTACTCCGATTTAACGTACCAAAACCGCCTCCAGAGCCTGGATACGTCATCAACTCTGGAAAACTCGGCGATCAGCTTCGGCGGCGGAGACTCGATCTTGGACTTACGCAGGCTGAGGTAGCTGGCCAGATGGGCGTTTGCGTCCAGAGTATCCGGGACTGGGAGGCCAGGCGAATGGACCCATCCATCCCTATGCTACCACGCATTTTCGAATTCCTGAGTTGTCAACCACTTCCGCAAAGTGAATCGCTCGCTGATCGAATCCGTGCCTTCCGCGAATCCAGAGGACTGTCTCACAACCACCTGGGAGCGCTTCTTGGAGTCCACTCCTGGACAATATGGAACATCGAGCGGGGTGAAGAGCCTTCTTCCGAGCTCGCTGATATGGTCCAAGAAATTCTTCTGGGCACTATGCCGGAAAAGACGGGAGATGATTCTTCCAGAGGCCTTTGAGGGAGAGGATTATCCGCGGTCCCGCGTCGGACTGATTAGGCGACTCGGCTACCGTTCGATCTCGATGGCCGCGATTTGGAGCAGACACCGGCCGTGTGGAATGCGCAGTCATTTCGGCAACCAATTGCCATCCTCCATCCAGCCCTCGTTCTGACGTTGACAAGCTGAGAAAGACACCACCCGAATTCGGTTTGAAATTGTCCGGAGATTGTGGTCTTCCTCTCCCCGGTCGGTCGACCCTCGGGAGGACCGCGATTCTGCCCCTGGCTAGTCCCCTATTGCTTCGACACCAAAACGGACCTAGTCTCGCTTCCGGATCGGAGGACTACGGCATAGAGGCCCGAAGGGAGCGAGTATCCGAGCGTGCGGGCATCCCACT
>CAYXSE010000309.1:0-3880 GCA_964466675.1 uncultured Rhodothermales bacterium
AGAAACGCCAAGCAGGTCCCCACCCGCCTTGATTGTTGGCTACTCCTGCCGATTCTCCTCATGTATGTCTCGCGGACTATTGGTATACCGAAGCTCCAACATACTACTGATTGCGCTGGCCTTGGCGCTTGGGACCGGGTGGACCTACTGGGTTTCCGCGTACCAGGTGGGCGATGGACCCAATCTGGGGTCCGAGTTTGGCTTTTTCGTGGACTCCACAAATGCCATTATCCCCGAGAGGGAGGGTGTCATCGTGGACGATCCAATCCTAGGTGCCGAGAACCCGGTGCTCCGGCTGGACTACGCCAACTGGGCGAGCGTGGGCCTCGCCTTCAACGAAGAGGTGGGCGCGAACATGAGCGCAATGGTCGGTCCGGACCCCACCGGCACGAAGACCCTCTATGTGCGTCTGCTCGTTGAAGCCGCTCTCGCCGGCCGCGGACCATGTACAGCCTCGGGCGGAAACTGCCTCTCTTTCGGCTTCTTCGACGCGTTCTCGGGGCCGCAGGACCGAGCCTCCATCGATACCGGTGTCGGGGATCCCGCCATGCGCCTGAAGTGGTTCATTCCGGACAGCCTCCGGGATGGCCAGTGGCATGATTTGGCGATTCCGCTCCCGCCTCACACGTACGACACCCTGGAGCAGGCTCGGAGCGACGGTCGGTTGACGGCTCTGCAAGCAGGTTGGTATTATACCGGAGGATGGGCCGAGACCTACGGAATCGGGTGCTGCGGATCTCTATTTCCCACGACGGCAGATTCGCTGTGGCGGGATTTTCAGTGGGATGCAGTGTCACGAATCGGGGTGCATTTCGATTTTTCGGACGGCCTGGGCGGCTCGGTGTACGTGGATGATTTTTACATCGGCGACCCCTACACCGACCTTTCCGCGCTGGGAATCCCGGCCCTGGTGCAGCCAGTAGCTTCGGCCCCGGACTCAGGAATCGCAGACCTCGACTCTTCCGTGACCTTCCGGTGGTTGGGGAGGAGAGGAATGCCTCATCAGATCCAGGTTTCGACCGATCCGTTGTTCGCGAATCCGGAGCGGGACCAGATGGCTATGGGCGATTCCGTAGTGATTGACGCCCTGGCGGCCAGCACGACCTATCACTGGCGGGTTCGAGCCGTGTATGGACCGGCGAGCACGGATTGGACGGAGACGAGAAGCCTGAGCATTAGAGGCATATCGACTCCGGTGCTCGAGGTGCCTCCGCCGTCATCGGTCGGTGTCGCGCTCTCCCAAGACTTCGAATGGACCGCCGTTCCCGGGGGTATTTCCTATCGCTTTCAGCTTGCGACAGATTCCTCTTTCGCCTCTCCTCGACTGGACGACGCCGGAATTCCAACCACCTTCTTGACCGGTGTGGCGCTCGACCACACGACCAACTATTTCTGGAGGGTCCGCGGGGAGAGCGTCCAGGGAGCGGGGGAATGGTCCGAGATATCCTCGTTCGATACGGTCGAACTGGTGCCCCCGGCTCCCGATCTGGCCACGCCCGGCAACGCCGAGTTGGATGTCAGCACCACGGTCTCACTCACTTGGCTTCCGTCTGCGCGCGCGCAGTTCTACGAGGTCGAGATGGCGACATCGGGCCTGTTCGACACCCCGATTCTGGCCGATACGCTGACTGCCACCGCCTTCGAGGCCGGTGGTCTTGACAAGGCGACAATCTATCACTGGAGAGTTCGGGCCTGGAACACCGGCGGCTGGTCAGCCTGGATGGCCAGGTCGTTCACCACGGAGATGGATCCACCCCCGGCCACCTCACAACTCGCGCCCTCAGACGGCTCCACAGACACCAGTCTGTACCCGAAACTTCGGTGGGAAGAAGCCCCGGCGGCCTCCTTGTACCGGGTTCAGGTAGCGCATTCGATAACCTTCGACCTCCCCGTCGCCGATACCCTGGCGGTCGGCGTGGACTCGTTGATCATCGGTCCGCTCCGCCCTTTCCGAGTTCATTTCTGGCGGGTGAAGGCCATAAATCGTGGTGGCGAAAGCGCCTGGAGCTCTGTCTTCACGTTCAGAACATCCCAGAACCAACCGCCAGTCGCGACCGATGACGAGGTGGATACCCTGGAAGATTCTGTCACCGACATCGATGTCGTGGACAACGACACGGATCCAGACGGCGATCCGCTTTCGGTATTGAGTTTCACCGAGCCCCCGAACGGGTACCTTTTCGAGACCTCTCCCGGCGTTCTTCGCTATTTGGCGTTTGCCGACTACAACGGTTCTGACGCGTTCGAGTACACCCTGGATGACGGCCGAGGCGGCCGGGCTTCCGCCCAAGTGCGCATCACCGTGAGGCCGGTCAACGACCCGCCGGAGGCTCCGACGGTAGTCCTCCCCCTCCCCGGCACGTCGCTCAGTGTTCAGGGTGATCCAGGAAGGCTCTTTCGTGTGCTCTGGAATCCGGTCACCGACCCTGAGGGCGATCCGGTGACCTACCGCTGGGAACTGGCAGCGGCCGAGACCTTTTCTAGCACCCTTCTTGCTGTTGAGACGGGCAGCACGACCTTCGTGGAAGTGCCTTACGGAGAGTTGGCGGCTGCGCTCACCGGGTTGGGTCTGGCCGAACTCGAGTCCGGTCTGGTCTATCACCGGGTCGTCGCCTCGGATGCCGAGGCAGCGAGCCCAGGCGATGCGATACCGCTTCCGGTTGTGCGCGGAATCATCACGGGTACCGAGTCACTCGAGATTCCCACCGAGTTGGTCCTGGACGGAGTCTACCCCAATCCCACGCGAGGCAAGTTGTTCGTACGATTGGGCCTCCCGGAGAGCGCGCCTGTGCGTGTGCGTTTCATCGACGCATTGGGTCGAGAGGTCAATACACTGAGCACAGTGCCCACCGAAGCGGGTTGGCACCTGCTGGAGCTGGATGTGGGTCATCTGCCCGCTGGCTTCTATATGGTTGTGGTGGACGGCGCAGGCCGCCGTCTGGCGAAACCGGTCATGGTGGCGCGGTAGCCAGAGGCTGCGCTAGCCCGCCGCAGGAATCTCAGCAACGCACTCAATCTCCACCATCGCATCCAGCGGGTTTTGCCGCACGGCGATCGTGCTACGGGCGGGTGTATGCCCACCGAATCGACTCGCGTAAACCTCGTTCATGCCCTTGAAATCGGCCATGTCCCTGAGGAAAACGGTGGTCTTGACCACGTTGGCCAATCCAATACCGAGCCCCCCGAGGACGACTTCGATATTGTCCAGAACCCGCTCGGTCTGGGCGGCAATGTCATCGCCCACCAGCTTCATGGTCTCGGGATCGAGCGGCGTCTGGCCAGAACAGAACACCAGGTTGCCGGACTGCATGGCGTGGCAATAGGGTCCGATGGCGGCCGGGGCTCCCGGGATATCGTGTACAATCATTTCACCGGTCGATAAACTTGGCAGGGATGGAGTGCTCGGGGCCTTGAAGTTAGTCCGTCTTTCCGATCAGAGAGAAATTGATCAGGAAACCATCAGGGACTCACCAGGCGATCCGCTTGAAAACCCAGGCCGCCGTCGTCAGATTCGATCTATCACTAATCGAGACGGACAATGAGTCGCGGCATCTTCTTCTTGGCGGTATTTCTGTCGGCCCTGGTACTGACCCCTGCAAACCGGGCGAATGCTCAGTGGAGGTGGCCAGAGAAGGCGGAGAACCTCCAGGTGCTACCTGCAGATTTCCCGGCCAGCCGGTTGAGCTCCGTGATGCGCGGCTTCACGGTAGCGCTAGCCTTGGCTAGCAGCCTGTCGGACTTGACGGGGGCGGGACCAACGAGCCTTCGTTTTGAAGATTTTGGTTCGTTGCCGCCAGGGATCCGTGTCAAGCGCACGTTATTCCAGCGGTTTGAAAATGCAAGAAGAGATTGATTCGGAGGCGTGATGCGTCAAGTGTGC
>CAYXSE010000310.1:0-3877 GCA_964466675.1 uncultured Rhodothermales bacterium
TATCGCCGTGCCCTTCACAGGGGACTACAGTGACTTCCGTCATGTGATTCACCATGAACTGGTGCACGCCGTAATCAATGACATCTACTACGGCGGATCGATTCAGTCGATCATCTCGAACAACATTCAGACACGTATTCCGCTCTGGTTCAACGAGGGCCTGGCCGAGTACGCTGCGGCCTCGGGCTGGGACACCCAGTCGGACATGTACATTCGCGAGGCCATCCTGGAAAACAACCTCCAGGATATCGAGAAGCTGGGTGGGTACTACGCCTACCGCGGCGGCCAGAGTGTCTGGGACTATATCGCCGAGCAGTACGGCCGTGAGAAGATCGGCGAGATCCTCCAACGGCTCCGACTGAGTCGTTCTCTGGATGGGAGCTTCCGCCGGTCCATCGGCCTGAACCTGGAGCAGCTGTCTGAAAAATGGCAGCGGTCTCTTCGCGAGGTTTATTTCCCGGAAGTAGCCGCACGCGAGGCCTTGCCGGAAATAGGGCGAGCCTTGATCACGCGAGAGCATGGTTTCTACAACACGAGTCCGGCCCTCTCGCCGCAGGGAGATCGCATCGCGTTTATCACGACTCGGAGCGGCCTTTTTGACGTATACCTGGCCAACACGTCTGACGGCAAGATCGAGCGCCGGCTCGTCCAAGGGCAAACCAGTGCTGCCTTCGAAAGCCTTCGGATCCTTTCGCCCGGACTGTCCTGGAGCCCCGACGGAACGACGCTGGCCGTTGCGGTGAAGCAGGGTGCCACCGACGCGATTGCTTTGATTGGGCTCCGTTCGGGGCGCATCAGTCATCTGAGGATTGACGGGACCGAGCAGATTTATTCGATGTCATGGCATCCAGAGGGAGATCGCCTTGCCGTCTCTGCCTCGTCGGGGTCGCAATCGGACATTTACGTCATCGATGTGGAGGGACAGAACTCGCGCAACCTGACCAGCGACGTATTCAGTGATCTGGAGCCCGTCTGGAGTCCAGATGGCCAGTTCATCGTCTTCCAGTCTGACCGCGGAGAGCGACTGAACCTGGGCGAACACTCCGCCGCCGAGTTTCGAATGGTCGAACACGACTACTCCCAGCGGAGCCTTTACAAGCTGACGCCAGGCTCCGATGTGTCGCTCCGGTTGACCAATAGCGGGAGATGGAAAGACAGCCGGCCGCAGTTTGGGCCGGACCCTGACAAGTTGCTCTTCATGTCAGACCGGAACGGGATCACCAATCTTTATGCCAAGGACCTGCAGACGGGTGCCGAGACGGCCGTGACCGACCTCACCGTCGGGCTCATGCAGATGACGGTCTCTGCCAATGGTCAGCGCGCCGCGCTCGTTAGCCTCATGGATGGGACTCCGTCCATTTTCATGTTGCGGACGCCGTTCACGCGGACTCCCGCGGATACGCTTCTCCGCCCCAACGTGTGGGCCGCGCGTGCCGCCCCGGGATCGAGTCGGCCCGCCCCCGCACTGGCCTTGGCAGGAGCCAGTCAACTCCGGGGAAATCCATTCTTGCGCGATGCCCGTCAGGGCCCGGCACCGGCGAGGCCAGACGTGCAGATCGGCGTGGGCGGGGACGAAGAACTCGCGAGGAGCTTCGGAGCCCTTGATGCCGACACACTCTCGGACGATCTGCGGGTTGATTTTCGTAACTACACCTTCAGTCCGGCTTTCACCGAGGCGGCCAGGGAGTTCGCGCCTCCATCATTCTCAGCGAGGTTCGATCCTCTCGAAAGGGCCATTGTGGACGAGAATGGGGACTACTCTCCGCGCCGGTACAAGCTGGACTTTTCTCCGGACATCGTTCACGGGGCGGCCGGGTACGATGCCTTGTACGGCGTCCAAGGTGTGACTCAGATGATGTTCTCCGACATGCTCGGAAATCATCGCATCGTCGTGGCGACGAATCTCCTCATTGACCTCCGGAATTCCGACTACATCCTCTCATACCAGTACCTGCCCAGGCGCGTGGACTGGACCATGTCGGGGTTTCATGTGTCGCGGTTGCTGGCCGACTTCTCCGACGGTCGCCCGACGTATTACCGGTACCGCCAGTACGGAGCGTCTGTCTCCGCGAGTTACCCACTCTCCAAATTCCGCCGGATTGACGCGGAAATCTCGCTGATGGGGGTCAATCAGGCGGACATCACCGACGCCCTCGTTCCGTCGGTGACACGGTCCTTGATCGTTCCCCGGGTCACTTTCACGAGGGATGTGACGACTCCGGGTTATCTCTTTCCGATTGACGGATCCCGGGTTGCGATAAGCGTGTCGGGAAGCCCGTTTGGTCTGAGAGGGAAGCCGACCCGTTTTGTATCCGCTCTTTGGGACTTGCGACACTACTCATCGTTTGCTCGGGGGGCCTATGTCTTTGCCGTCAGAGGGTCGGGAGGGGCGTCATTCGGGCCCGAACGGCAGCTGTTCTATTCGTCGGGTGTGCTCAACTGGATCAATCGGTCCTTCGACGACCTGAATGGCTTGCCCATCGAGGACGCCACGGACTTTGTGCTGGCCACGCCTGTGCTCCCCATTCGTGGGTTCGACATCAACTCGCGCAATGGCGCCTATTTCAGCCTGATCAACGCAGAATTCCGGTTCCCGCTCTTTGCAGCCGTGTTGCCAGGGCCCATGCCGTTCATTCCGCTCTATAACATCCAGGGGCAGTTCTTTGTGGATGCCGCTGCACTCTGGGGCGGCCCCGGAGAGGAAACTGATTTGTCGTTGACCAGAATCAATGATGCGGGAGACCGGGTGTTCGACGACCTGCTGACTTCGATGGGCGTCGGGCTGCGAACGATATTCTTGGGATACCCCGTCCGATTCGACTTCGCGTGGCCGTTTGACGGACAGCGATTTGGGAAGCGGCGAACCTACATTTCGCTGGGACTGGACTTCTAGTCCGGGTGGAATCGTCGTGAAATGACGACTCGGGATGGGTGACGCCGAACTTTCGCCTTGTCACGTCGGTTCTTGGGGGCTATAACTCTCCCTCCCAACGGCGGACCATGCCCAACACCATCAATCGCATCAGCGACGTCGAGTTCGAACTCGAGGTCGAGGCCTCAGCCGACGAAATCGCGCCGGAACTCGATTCCGCGATCAAGAAGCAGCGTTCTCGCACGACCCTGAAGGGTTTCAGGCAGGGCAAGGTGCCTACTCAGTTGGTCCGGAAGATGTACGGAAAGGCTTTGGCCTACGGCATCGCCGACAACCTTGTACAGAGGACCTACCGGACCGAAATTCTGGAGGGCGAAGGAGACTATGATGTCCTTGGGCAACCGACCATCACCGACCTCGACTACGAGTATGGCGGGGATTTGAAGGCCAAAGTCCGGTTTGGTGTTCGGCCGTCGTTTGATATCACCTCGCTGGAGGGTGTTCGATTGTCCCGGCTCGAGCACACGATCTCGGATACCGAGGTGGACGAAGAACTGGAGCGGCTCAGAGAGCAGGCCGCCGAAATGACACCGATGGAAGGGCCGACCACCAAGGACAGCTTCCTGCTGACCGACCTCTTCGATGTGGACGAGGAGTCCGGCGAATTGACCGGCGAGAGCCGGCAGGACGTCGCTTTCTTCTTGGGCTCCGACGACCTGCTTCCTGAGACGCGCGAGGCTCTGGAAGGCATCGACGAAGGAGATGCGGTTCGCGTACGGCTACAGAAGGAGGAAGATGACTCGTCATCACTCTTCGAGGTCCGGCTGAAGGCGATTTCGCTGCGTGAGCTGCCTGATCTGGACGACGAGTTTGCCACATCGTTCAGCAAGGGTGCCATCGAAACCATGGATGCGCTTCGTGAGAAGCTCGCCGAGCGGATGCAGCACTCGGTGGAGGAGACGGGGCGAGAGCTATTCGAAGGGGCCCTGATCCAGGCGGTCCTGG
>CAYXSE010000311.1:0-3876 GCA_964466675.1 uncultured Rhodothermales bacterium
CTGGGGTGCAGATTCCGCACCTGTTGGCAAGCTTCAGGAATGATCCTTCGATGAGTGCGTTATTCCATCGATCTTCGCGCGTAGGGAACTTGGCAACCCACAATTGTCCCTGTTCGTCAATGATCACCGTCTTGGGCCGAGCCCCTCCCATGGGGCTGCTAAGGTGCAAAAAATGATAAAACTCTTCTGCCGCAGCAGGCTCCCCAGCGATTTCGCCCTCAACTGCGTCCGTGGCCCTTGCCGCTCGCCCTAGATCCTCCATCGCAAGCAGTCCCTCATAATTCAGCGAGGCGGGAATTCTGGTCGGCCCGAAACTGAGCGCGCCGACACGGGCATCGGTGGTTTCAAGGAGGTACTGAAGCTCCGTATCCGCACCGGGGCCGTGCCGGTCAATTACCAGCCTACCCCAATAGTCCGGCGCGGCATCTCGCAGCACTCCGAAAAGGCCTGTATTCCTGACCGTCTCGAATTCTCGCCTCTGCAGTGGGAGATTCTCTGGATCAATAGGAATGGCCTCTCGGCGGGCGAGATAGGACTGGCCATAGACAAAACGGCCAACCGGCCGGGTGCCAACAGTGTTTAACGTGTACCGGCCGGCCACCACGATTTCACCAGTCTCGGGAAGCTGGAAGTAGACATAGGTTGACTGCTCCTTAGAAGTCATTCGAAGCCGTCTTTGGCCGGACACGCTTCGGCGCACGTGCGGCTTCCAGGATCAATCCCTGCTCATCCCTGGCCGGATCTGCGATTGCTTCGAATTCCTTAAACAATCCGAGAATCCAGAGCACCTTCATATAGAGCCCGATACTGGTGCCGGATGAGCCCCTTTCGATCTTCGAAATTGTGGGGATCGTTGTCCCCGCCCGCGTCGCCAGCTCACCTTGAGTCATCCGCCGCCTGGTTCTGGCCGTACGGATTCCCGCGCCGATCCGCTCTAGTTCGCCGATGATTCTTCGAGGATGATACTGGCTTTTCTTCATGTGTATATACTATCCTTTATCGCCGTTAAAAGCAAGTTTATATTGTATTGTCCTTGTTTCGAGTCACAGCCCGTCGAGCGCGGAGATTCTCTGGACGGCGTCGGGCCGTTCCAAGGATTCGGCACCCGCTCTGGGGGGGCGATGCGAGATTCAAGTCGTCCGCCAGCACCAATACCAACATCTGGCCTGGCTTGAAGCCTCCGTCACATGCCGGGCATGCCCGTGTCCATCTCCATGTCCATGACGCCTTCGCTGTCTGTGTGCGTGATCATGAATACGCGTTGGGCAACGAGGATCACGACGAATCCAATCGCCGAAACGACAATGACGAGCGGGTCGCTTTCGTATTTCAAGAACAGAAAAGCCCCGAGGATGACAATATCCAGGGCGATGGCAATCAGGGGAAAGGCCGGCACGGCCTTCGTCTCCGTCAGCAAATAGCGAAAGAGGCCCCAGTGGATCGCGATGTCCATCACGAGATAAAAGATGGCTCCGATCGACGCGATGCGAGTCAGATCGAAGAGCAACGTCAAGGCAATCGCCAGGGTTACGGTCAGGACCAACGCAGGCCGTTTCATTCCTTGATAGAGCCTGGGAAGTTGCTTCATGGTGCTGAGCATCGCCAACATCCGTGAGGCCGAATAGACACTAGCTATGAGACCCGAAACCGTTGCCACAATGGCCAAGAGCACGGTGTACAGGAGGCCAAGCTCCCCGAAAACAGGCTTGGCCGCAGCGGCTAGGGCATAGTCCTTTGCCGCAATGACCTCCTCGACGCTTAGGCTGCTGGCTACTGAGAGCGCGAGGAGCGTGTAAATCACGGTGCAAATCAGAATCGAGAATATGATGGATCGACCCAAGTTTCTATGCGGATCGATGAGGTCATCGCCTTGATTCGTGATCGTCGTGAAACCCTTGAACGCTAGAATCGAAAGGGCCAGCGCGCCGACGAAATTGAGGGCGCCGCCGTTTGCGAACGCTTGATCCGGTGCGCTCCAAAAGTCCAACGATGGGCCTCCTGCCACCGCCAGTCCCGCAAGAGCCAACAGGCCGATGCCGGCAATTTTGAGGACAGCGGTTAGGTTGGCCGCTCTTTCGATGGTCTTGTTTCCCGAGATGTTGACGATGTAGGCCACCGTAATCAGCAGCACTCCCAGTGCCGGGACCAGAGTGGCCGTATTTTCGACGTTGAAGAGTCGCAGCGTGTAGGACCCGAACGTTCGAGCAACGAGGCTCTCCGCGATGACCATGGAAACATACATGAGCAGCGAAAACGTCCCGGCTACGGTACCGGGCCCGTATGCCTTCCGCAGGAACATCGCAACTCCGCCCGCCGACGGATAGGCGTTCGAGAACTTGACGTAGGAGTAGGCGCTAAATCCTACCACTACGGCGCCGACCAAGAATACCAGTGGGAACGCCTCGCCAACCAGCACGGCGATCTGCCCCATCAACACGAAAATCCCTGCGCCAATCATGACGCCGGTACCTAGAGAGACCGAGCCCAACAAAGAAAGCTTCGGTCCTGACTGTTGATGTGGACCTTTCATGTGAGCGGGGTTTGGGGGGTGGTCGCCGGACTGCTTAGCCTGTGCAGATTCGTGTCGGCCGCGCGCGGGAGGAGACAATCGGCCATGGTTCTATCGGATGTAACCATGCTCAAGATTCAACAGGGAATTCCGGTCGTCGAACTGATTGTTCCATGTTTGGTCGATGGAGAAGACAAGCGACACCTGCAATCGGTGCTCGGTCTCACCAAACACGGCGCCGAGGGCGCCGGTATTGTTCAGGAACTGATACTGCAGACCGAGATCGAAATTTTCGCCCAGCCAGTACCGACCGTAGACCACGGCCTGAAACTGCTTCGTGTCGGTTTGCAGATCCGGGAAGGTTTTGTATCCGAAGGACAAGGCAACCTGAACCGTGGGCCGCTCCAGTTCCCGATACAAATAGCGCACGGACGTGAATGTCGCGATGGATTTGAAGCGCGCGATGGAACTCCACGCGCTCAGGGTCACCACATCATCGAAACCCGTGTTCACTATGGTTTGGTGACGCAGGTCCCAAAAGTGCACGGGGTCCGGGCGCAGGTTCAGGATGGTGGAGAAGGACACGCTGGTTAGTGCGCGGTCCGTTTCTCTACCGAAGCCCGCCCGGTTCGCGAGGAAGTTGTTCACTCCCAGACCGATTTGCTGTAGGAATGGGCGATTCCAGAGCTGGGTTCGCGGGACTATGTATTGCAGCGACATTCCGATCGCATTGAGGCCGAAATCGGTTTCTGCAACCGTGCCAGCGACTGGGGTTTTTGTGAAGTGTTCGCCGTGTAGCGTGAGCCAAATTCGCTGGCCGAACACGTGAGCCCCTTCGATGACGTTTCCGTACTGATTGTCCTCGGTGTTCTGTCCGTCCGAGAAAGGATTCAGCACATCCGTGAAATGCAAGGCATCATCATCGCGCAACGTCGGAAACTCTATCAGAGAGCTTCGAACCCGCGATCGGCCGAGTTTAAACAGGTTCGATTCGTTTTCCAGACTGACAAATACCTGGTGATAGAATACCTGGCCCAAATCGGAATCTGCGTCAGGGAACTGGAGACCGACCACGAGTTGCCCGCGGTAAGAGCTATACAGTTTCTGACGAAATCCCAGAAGCAGTGCGGTATCCGAAAAATCATTCACCGCCGAACTCGTTTCTCCTGAGGCGGTGTCGAGGTTGAATGACATAACGCCCCTCGCGCCCAGCTGAATTTCAGGCATAACTTGCGCGGTCGCGGACGTTACCATCAAGAGGGCGAGGGCGGTCCAGAGATACGTCGGCAACTGCTGTGGGAGCGGGCGGAGCCTCGGGCTCGGGCTCGGGCTCGGGCTCGGGCTCGGGCTCGGGCTCGGGCTCGGGC
>CAYXSE010000312.1:0-3854 GCA_964466675.1 uncultured Rhodothermales bacterium
GCCATTTCGCAGGTTTTGGGCTGGTCGATCCCGCATCGTTTGGACCCATCCTGGCACACTCGCCGCTCCTCTCTCAGGAGTCGGTCGACGGGATACGGAACGTGTCCCTCCGGGTGCGTGCGTTGGCGAGCACGGTTGGTTCGGTTTCGCTGAACTACCGGGTCGAGAACGGGCCCGCCACGGAAATCGCTCTCTCCAAGGTGTCGGGTGACACATATGAGGGAGGACTGCCCCTTCCCGGTCGGTCTGCGCCGATTTCGTACTTCTTCCGCGCGGTTGATGGCGAGAACAGGGAATCGGTCCTCCCGGATGGCGCTCCCGTCACCGTGTTTTCCTTCGAAATCGGGACGGATACACAGGCTCCTTCAGTAACCCATTCTCCCGTTGGAGCGACGGCCCTGTCGGCCTGGCCGCCCACGGTGGTGGCCATAGTGAATGACAACCTTGGGGTATCCTCGGTCCAGGTAGACTATCAAGTAGCCGTCCCCGGCCAAGCTGCGGTGGCAGGCTCTTTTCTCCTCATGGCGGAGGGAGACCGATTTACGGGCGAGTTTGACGTTCCCGTCGGCCAAGTCGCGATTGGGGCCGAAGTCACCTATAACATTGAGGCGATTGATGTGGCCGCCGCGGCGAATGTCGCCCGAGTCGGGCCCTTCGCCTTCGAGGTATCCGGTGTGGGTGTCCTTCGATCTTTCGACTCAGATGCCGCAAGCTCGGAGGTATTGACCTCGGGACAGTTTTCGGCTGGCTCGCCATCGTATGGGACCAACATCGCGCATTCCGGCGACTCGGTCTGGGGCACCAATCCTTCGGGTCCTTATGCTCCTGTTGCAGGCATCTCCAGTCTGGTGCTGCCCGAGCTTAACCTGCAGGGGTCTGAGACACCCAAGCTGGAATTCTGGCACTGGTACGATATTGAGCACGATGGCCGGGCCGAGCCGGGGATTACAGGTGGCGACTGGCTCTGGGACGGCGGAAACGTCAAAATATCGATCGACAAGGGTGCCAGCTGGTCAATCGTCCACCCCCAAGGGGGCTACACGGGCCAGATTGTCGGTGGTCCAGACAACCCGATGGCGGGACAATTCGCCTTCGGAGGTTTCTCGTTCGGATGGCGCCGCGAGGTGATGGAGCTACCGGTGAAGTCGAGCCTCATGATCCGATTCGATTTTGGGGCGGATGCCACGAACTCGGAAAGGTCGGTGGCATTCGGAGGTTGGCTGCTGGATGATATTCAGGTGACTACCTCGGTGGTGTCCGGGCCCGAGTTTCCTTCCCTGGCCGTAGAAATAGAACCGACCGGGTTCTTTCCCTCCGGAGTGCCTCTACCGGCGTTCAGCGTCCGGGCGCAGGATGATACAGGGATCTCAGACGTCTGGATTGACTATACCTTCGAAGGCCGATCGGGCGCTCAATCAGGGAGTGCCAGACTGACACAGTCGCCAAATTCGCTGGTGGGCTACCAGGGTCAGATCCTGCACAGCGTTCTGCCGGCCCCTGGAGATCAGATCGCCTGGAGAATTAGGCTCCGCGATGTAGACGGTAACGTAGCCACCGTACCGGGCCCGGCGACGGAGCCGTTCAAGAGAAATATCCGGCTGTCTTCGGTTCGATCTCTCATCGAGTCGGCGAGCGCGTCCGGGACCTGGACTCGAGACGGAGGCACCTGGGAAGGAGTGGGCAGTGAAATGGGCGCCCTGATTTTGGCGCCCATCCCAGTCCCAGCCAATACGTCGGCATCGCGACTGGTTTTTGTGCAGACCCATGGATTTAGCCCGGCCTCCGGAGGTCAGGTCGAGATATCGTTGGATGACGGGCGCACCTGGCAATTGGGAATCCCGAGTCCGGAGTACAGAGGTGCGGTCGACGCCGAGGGAGCTTTTGTGGGGCAGGCAGAAGCGGACACGCGAGTCCTGGACCTTACTCCCTGGGCCGGTTCCGTGGTTCAGGTACGTTTTCTGTCGGTCGGCCGCCTCGACGCCGAAGATGTTTGGCGCCTAACCACGCTGAGCGTGCAGCATGAAACTGAGCAGGACTCATTCGAATTGCCCGAGAGCGTCATCCTTCACGCGAATTTTCCCGACCCGTTCACCGTTTCCACCAATATTAGCTACTCGTTGCCCGAACCGACCTCGGTGACCCTGGTTCTATACGATCTGTTGGGTCGCCGTGTATCTATTCTAGATTCGGGTCCCCGAGAGGCCGGAAATCACGTTGTCCTGCTGCAGGCAGACGGGCTCGCAGCAGGCTCATACATTCTACGACTCCAGGCGAGCGGAACCAGTGTTTCCGAGATGGTGGTCGTAGCCCGTTAAAAAGTATCGTAGCCCGTTAAAAAGTAATAGCAAGTCATGGATTACAAGGAAGGCGCCTACAAGGTGCACGATCTGGCGATGGCCGAAGAAGGCCGCCTACTCATGGAATGGGCCGAAAGCCGCATGCCGGTGCTCAGGTCTCTGAGAGACAAATACGCGGACAGCCAGCCCTTTCGAGGCTACAAAATCACGGGATGCCTCCACGTGACCAAGGAGACGGGTGTCTTGGTCGAGACCTTCGCGGCTTGCGGCGCCAAGGTCGCTTGGAGTGGGTGTAACCCGCTGAGCACCAATGATGCCGTCGCGGCCGCGCTTGCCGAGGCGGGCATCGAGATCTACGCCTGGTATGGCCAGGACACCGAGGGTTTCTACTGGAGCATCGATCGGTCGATTGACGAGCCGCCCCACCTCACTCTGGATGACGGCGCTGACCTGATTTTCCGGGTGCACAGCGAGTTTCCTCACCTGGCGGACCACATCATTGGCGGGAGTGAAGAGACCACGACGGGTGTGCACCGGCTTCGGGCCATGGCCAATGACGGCAAGCTTCTTTATCCCGTTTACGCGGTCAATGATGCTGAAACCAAGTGGGACTTTGACAACGTGTATGGCACGGGACAGAGCACTATCGACGGCATCCTGAGAGCGAGTTCAGTTCTCCTGGCCGGTAAGAATTTCGTCGTGGCGGGATATGGCCACTGCGGCCGTGGGGTTGCGATGCGGGCGCAAGGCATGGGCGCGAACGTAATCGTCACCGAGGTCAAGGCTACCGCCGCCCTAAAAGCGACCCTGGAAGGTATGCGCGTAATGTCGATGGAAGAGGCCAGTCAGGTGGGCGACATCTTTGTCACGGCGACGGGAATGAAGGACATCCTTCGCGGACATCACTTCCTGCAGATGCGGGACGGTGCACTCGTTTGCAACACCGGGCACTATGATGTGGAGCTGAACCTCGAGGAACTGGCCGAACTAAGTGTGGGCAACCGAATGATTCGCGCCGACAACCGCGAGTACACCATGGAAAATGGGCGAAAAGTGAATGTTCTGGCCGATGGTCGCCTGGTCAATCTCGCCGCCGCGGAAGGACATCCTTCTGAGGTCATGGACATGAGTTTCGCGAACCAGTTCATGGCACACCTGAACCTCGTGCTGAGGAAGGAGGCCGGGGAAGTACTGCCCAACGACGTCATCGATCTCCCACCCGAGCTGGATCAGGAGATTGCCGGTATCAAGTTGGAGACCATGGGCTTGGAGATCGACAGCCTCACCGAGGAGCAAGTGGTCTACGCCACGGATTACTCTGCCGGCACCTGAGAGCAGAGGCCCTACACCTGAGAGCGAGGCCTCGCGCCCTGAAAATTAACCGCGGGTAGCGGGTTCAACGCTCAATCTTCGCCTTCCCAGGTCAGGATGTCTTGCTCCGACCGCTCCTTGTTCTCCCACTCGGCGCAGTCTGGGAGTGGATCGGACTTTTCCGTGATATTTCGGTCGTTAGCCCGCCATTTTTCGGAGAGGTACGCATTCCATTCGGTGTAGTGC
>CAYXSE010000313.1:0-3844 GCA_964466675.1 uncultured Rhodothermales bacterium
ACTCAACAAGGCGACAAGGCCGCCGGCCGTCGCCGCGTCGATGGGGATGCCCTGTGCATTAAGAATGCCTGCGAGCTGGGCAGCCGGGATGGCCGCCAGTCCGGCGTAAACCAACTCGTATATCTTGCTCAGGTCGGCTCCCACGGGGACTCTTGCCCCCAATTGATTCGGGAGCAGACTCGAGGACACGAGATCCGTGATAGCGCCCTGACCGAAGTAGGATGCGTCGCGTTCCCACGTGAATCCGAAAGCGGATCCGCGTCCCCGGACTGTGAGAGGCGACGATGCCGCGACGATGTCGAGGAAATTGGAGTTGGAAGTCGGAGATGAAAAGGCTCTGTTGAACGTAGCTCGAATCGCATGGCCACTCGCCGGCTTGAACACGATGGCGGCACGAGGCGAGATGCGAGTCACTTCCTGGACATCATTGTAGTCTGCCCGAAGCGCAAGAACCAGATCGAACTTCGGAGTGACGGCGGTCTGCGACTGCACGTAGGCTCCGTACTCGTTGATTTCGTCGTTGTCTTCATTCCGTCCGAGAATGGTTCCTTCGGTATCCGGCTTGGTGAGATCGGCGTCGACCCCGATGATGAAGCTCTGCTTGTTGTTCATCTCGTAGTCGTACTGAGCCTGCAGGTTGATCTGCACTCCCTTGTCGACGACCACATCGGGCGTTCCGCTGCCCGTGAAATCTTGATCGTAGACGAATGACTTGCCCGCGTCATTCTTGTTCAGATAGGCTTGAGCGAAGAAGTTGCCGTGCTGAAGCCTGATCTGGCCGTACGAATAACCAAACCCATCCGCCTGGAGCGTCCCGATGCCCGAAAGGACCGTGCCCGTGAACTGGGAGAACCCGAAGTTCGCAATGACAGATGTGCCCTCGGCAGGCCTGAATTCGAGCATGCCGTTGATGTTGAACTTCTCGAAATCCGTGTTCCGTGGAATAATGTCACCTTTCAGCTGCACGGCGTCGATCGGGTCATTTGGGTCCATAGCCCAGTCGTCGGCCTGTCCATACATGCCTGTCACCTTGTAGCCGAACTTTGGAGTCAGGGTACCCGCGTGGCGGAACTGGAGTCCCAGGTATGCCTGCTCGCCACCAGCGACTGAAATGGTCGTCCCGGGATGTTCGAACGGCCCCTTTGTAATGAAGTGAACGACACCGGCGTCGACACCGGCACCATACAATGCCGAGCCCGGTCCTCGAACGACCTCGATTCGGTCGACGTCAATATTCATGTTCGGCATGATGCTGAAAAGATTGACATTCAGGGAGGCAGCCGCAGACTGCCGGTAATCCGTCAACACGTACGCAGCTCCGGAGAAGGCGTTGTTGAAGCCCCGAAGGACCAGCTCTCTTCGATCCACGCCGGTTTGGGCCATGTCGATTCCGGGGGTGGTTCTCAAGGCCTCAACCGAAGAGGTGCCAATGTCGCTGATCACATCGCGGGCCGTCAAAAGAGAGATGGAGGCCGGCGCGTCCAGCGCCTTCTCTGCTTTCCTGCCGGCGGTGATGATGACCGCGTTCAGAGAGTTACCGCCCACTCCCAAGGTAAAGTTAACCGTGGTGCTTTGGCCTGCGGTCACGGTCACGTCTTGCTCGCCCACCTGATAACCCACAAAGGAAGCGCTGATCGTGTAGGCTCCTGGGGTGATGCCGGAAATAACAAAGTTACCATCGAAATCGCTGGCCGTGCCGTTAACAAGAGATCCGCCGTCGTCGCGGAGCCCGATATTCGTTCCAGCCAAAGGGCCGCCGTCGTTGGCATCGGTTACCGTTCCTGTGACCGAGCCGGTCTGAGCCGAGGCGGACGGGACCACCAGGATCATCGCCCCGACAAAGAGGGTAGCGCAGAGAAGCTGTGATAAAGGATTGTTCATAGTCGGCTGGAGGGATAGTGGGTGTCTCTCGTGTCGAAAAAACGGACTTTTGTGCTTCGACGCAACACGAACGTTAGGTGTGCGCGCGAGATTTTGCAAGGCTCGCCCGGCTGCCGGCCGAAATCGCCGGTCTCCGGGCCAACACTCTTTAGGAAACAAAGAAGCCCAGCCCACCTAGCGGGGGACCGGGCCGAAAAAGAGCTGATAGGGAGGGTCAGCTGATTTCTTCCCGAATATCGTACGCTCCCGCCCACCACGCAAACATGCCGGATTCCGATCAACCGCGTGTAGAGCGAACGTACGGGCTGCGATGTCGTGCCTATCTTTAGAAATTCGGCAACTGGCCATACCCGTTCCGGGGCGGTGCCCGGAGAAGAAGTCGACCCCCTCCCGCGGTGAACGCGACAGCGCAGCCGCCCCATTGACAGCGGCTACATCTGCATGGAGACCGTTTTATTCTGGAGACGCGACATGGCGAGAATTGGAAGTCCGCAGGCGGGAACGCATGGTTTGTTTCGGTACTGTGGATGGACCGCCGTCGGGTTGGCGCTCCTGTTTGTCGCGCCCCCCGCCCACGCGCAAGACGCCACGAGTGGATTCCGGGTCTCCTGTGTCAACGGCTTTGCTGGGGTCTACCCCTGTCACGAAGTCGATCTACTCTCGTTCATCCCAAATCACATTCTAGGGCCGGGCGCATCCAGGTCAAACGATGTCTGGGGGTGGACAGACCCCGACACCGGAGCCGAGTATGTCCTGGCCGGTATGAACGACCGGACTGTGTTCGTCGATATTTCGTCGCCAGAGGATCCGATAGTTCGCGGATACCTTCCCCACTCAGGTGACAGGTCGGCGATTTGGAGAGACGTGAAGGTGTACCAGGATCATGCCTATGTGGTGGCCGACGCGTCCGGGTTTCACGGCCTGCAAGTCTTCGACCTGAGACAGTTGAGGGGGCTCTCTGGCGATCCGGTCGAGTTTTCCATGACCACCCACTACCAGCGCTTCAGTAGCGCCCACAATGTCGCGATCAACGAGGACACAGGATTTCTTTACGTGACCGGGGCATCCGGAGGCGATTCCTGCGCGGGCGGGTTGCACATGATCGACGTGCAGACTCCAGAGACGCCGGCGTTCGTCGGTTGCTTCTCGCACGACGGGACGGGTCGTCGCGGGGCCGGATACAGTCACGATGTTCAGTGCGTGGCCTACCACGGGCCCGATCAAGAGCATTCGGGGAAGGAGATATGTTTTGGTTCGAACGAAACCGCGGTCTCGATCGCGGATGTGACCGTGAAGGATCAGCCTCGAGCCTTGTCGAAAGCGGAATATCCCGGAGTCGCCTATGCGCACCAGGGGTGGCTCACAGAGGACCACCGGTTTTTCATTCTCGGGGACGAGTCGGACGAGCTCGCGGGAGAGCCCGCCCGGTCATTGATTTTTGATGTTTCCGACCTGGATGATCCTGTGTTCGTAGCTGAGTATCTGGCCGCGGAGAGCTCCATCGACCACAACCTCTACATCGTGGGGGAGTTTGCCTACCAGGCAAACTATACAGCGGGCCTGCGCATTTTGGACGTCAGCGACCCAACCAATCCGGTTGAGGTAGGCTTCTTCGACACGACGCCGAATGTTAGCGGGGCCTCGTTCGGTGGAACGTGGTCGACGTACCCATTCTTCGCGAGTCGGAGTATTGCGCTGTCTTCGGTCCGAGAAGGCCTCTTCATTCTGCGGTCCACAAATCCCGCTCTGGTTGTCGGCACAGCATCCGCGCCTGACGTGCCCTCCCGCTTCACGGTGGACGCTCCCTACCCGAATCCGTTCGACAGGAGCACGCAGATCGACGTCGCTCTGGAGGTGGCCGGTCGGGTGCGTGTGGCGTTGGTAGATCTCCTGGGTCGAGAGTTGAGGGTGCTCTTCGAGGGTCAAGCCGCGGGCGGGCGTCATCAGTATCGCCTGGAGGGAT
>CAYXSE010000314.1:0-3819 GCA_964466675.1 uncultured Rhodothermales bacterium
TGAGATACACCTCACCCACACCGCAATCGCGATTCGAGCGAGAAACGACTGGCCGATGTGGTTAATCAGCCAGGCTTCTAACGGTTGCCGATGCGCGAGGCACCGACCGCTGGACTACCAGCGTCCTCCGCCTCCGCCGCCGCCGCCACCACCGCCACCGCCGCCACCTTGGCGCCGGGGGCGCTCCTGGGCTTCGTTGACGCGGAGGCCGCGGCCTCCCATTTCGTAACCGTCTAGGGCATCGATAGCAGCGCTGGCGCCGCTATCATCCATTTCGACAAATCCAAATCCGCGAGAGCGACCAGTTTCGCGGTCAGTGATGACCACTGCCGACTCAACCGTTCCATGATTGGCGAAGAGTTCTTCGAGTTCTTCGTCTGTGGTGCGCCACGGCAGATTGCCGACGTAAAGCTTTTTCATTGAGATAGAAACGTGCAGCCGGCCCAAATAGGCGGCCGCGAGAGCCCTCGTTTCGAGCAGGTCACCCTTTGTGACGATGCCTGAGTGCGGGGCTGCAGGATGAACAAAACGAGGCGGAAATAGGCAGGGGCCAGTATTGTTCCTGAAACAACGGTCCCAAACCGCAATATTCCCCAACTATGGATATCGGTTGGCCGACGGATCGGGCTCAACGCGTTGAACGATTCATTCCCCGGTAGGCTGAGCGACCGCCTTTTCCGCGGCCACCATGTCTGTCACATCTTGAAGCAGTTTCTTGGCGTCGAATACGATGCCGTCCTTGATCGTCCACTTCACGCCGCCTCGGCGTTCCACGTTGCCCGTTTCGTCGTTCAGCCGAACAGCCCCCGTGCCGTATAGCACCTTAAAGTCCGCCAGGGGGTTCTCCTCGACAATCAGCATGTCCGCCCGCAGTCCCGGTCGCACAACGCCATACTCAATGGGCTTTCCGCTCGCCGCAAAAATTTCTTCGGCCCCGTGCATGGTGGCCGCGCGGACCACCTCCAGCGGGTGAAATCCAGCTTCCTGGAGCATTTCAAGTTCAAGAATCGTCCCGAAACCGTAGAGTTGGTAGATGAATCCCGAATCAGAACCGACGGTCACACGCCCGCCCGCATTCTTGTATTCGTTCAGGAACTCCATCCATACCTGGTAAAACTTCTTCCACGCTATCTCATCCGCGGTCGTCCAGTTGAACCAGTAGGATCCATGGCTCTCGCGACTCGGGTCGTAAAAAGCCTGCAATGATGGGAGCGTGTAGGTGTCGTGCCAGTCCGCGTTTCGGGCGCTCATTACATCCCTACCTGCCGAATAGATGGTCATGGTCGGGTTGATGATGAAGTCCAGGCTGAGGAGTTCCGCCTGAAGCGCTTTCCACTTGTCCCCGCCCGGGGTCACCATATTCCACTGCCGTGCCACCTCACCAAAGCGCATGTACTCATCATTGTAGTTCATGTCCAACGGCCAAGGTTGTACATCGGCGTGGTCGTACATCGCTTCGAACAAACCGTAGTAGTGCGTCATGCTGGTCATGCCGAGGCGCGCGGCGTCGACAGCGTTCATTTGGGCCACTCCAGTCTGCCCTAGATGGGCCGTCTGTCCCATTCCAAGGCTGTTGGCCTCGTCGATGAGAGCCGCCATGATTTCGGGGCGATACGCACCGAGCTTCAAACCGTCGACCCCGCGCTCATGGGCGTACCGGACCCAGGCGCGAGCGTCTTCGGGAGTATTCACGCCTCGCTCCCAATCGCCAGAGCCCGGCCTCGAATAGGAAACGATTCGAGGCGCGGCAATCTCGCCGGCCGCACTCCGAGCCTTCTCGCTCAGCGAAAAGTCCATCGGACCGTCCGGGACACCGCGGACTGTGGTGATGCCGTGCGCCAGCCAGAGTTTGTAGACGTACTCGGCCTTCGGCGCCTTGGGGACACCCCCGGTATGTACATGATTGTCGATGATTCCCGGCATTACGTACATGCCGTGCGCATCGATCTCGCGCGTTCCCGGTTCGGGTCGCCGGTCTTCGTTGATGGGCACTCCGGGGGAGCCGACACTTCGAACCTCAGTGATCGTGTTGCCTTCGACGACTATGTCGACGGGTCCTCGCGGAGGACCGCCAGTTCCGTCAATCAGAATAGCGCCTCGAATAACCAGCCGATCGTACGGCCCTGCACCGTCGTCGCCCATCGGGGGTGCGGGTTCCCGATCCTGGGCCGAGGCGAAGGGAGTGGTCAGGATCAAAGCGGCTGCGAGGCAGGCCGCGAAGCGAAGGTTCAGCATCGAGAGGTCCGGTGGTTTGGGACCCAGTATCGGACGCAGATGCGGGTCGAGGCAAGCGGATGGCGGATGCCACCTGGTTTCGAACGACCGAAAGAACCTTATGGATGCGGAAGCCTTCGAGATGGCACATCCGAATCCGTGGAAACATCGCCCCCAGCTAGCTTCGGCCGTAGGGGTAAAGGTCTAGTCGCGTGTACCAGTCTCTCGTACCGTTTCGTCGAAATTTGCTGCGGCCGTATTAAACCTGTTAGTGGCATGATACTCCGGTGTTCTCGATTTCTGGCGACGGCAATCTTGCTGGCAGTCGCGGGCTGTAGTTCATCCTCGAACAGCCTGGTTTCCAGCTCTCTCACCGCACCCACCGTAGACGGGGACCTCGCGGATTGGGCTGGCACACTCACCCGCTTCGAAAAGGGCGGGTTGATGGTGGGCGTACGAAACGACGACGACCGCCTCTACATCGCACTCGTGTTCACGGACGCGAGTACTATCAGACAGATTTCGATGACGGGGTTGGAGGTTTGGTTCGACTCCCAGGGCGGCGAGGAAGAGCGAACTGGGATCCGATATCCGCTGGGATTCATTCAGTACAATCGTGGGCGAAGGAATCAGCTCCCGCTCCCGACTGGCGACTTGGATTCTGAGATGCTGACGCGAATGTTTGAGCAGACGCTGGATGAGATGGACGTACTGGCTCAGGATTCAGCGCCTCTACGACTTCATCATGCCTCCGTCGCGGGTCTGGAGGCGGCGGCGCGGATGGAGTTTGGAACGCTGACCTACGAGGTCGCCATCCCACTATCCGGGTCGGAAGGTCTCGACCTGGGGATCAGTCCTGACCTGACTGCCCTGGGCCTCGGAATCAAGACCGGTCGGCTGGCCAGACCCAATCGCGGCGGTGCTGGTGGCGGGGTGAGAGGAGGACGCGGTGGACGTGGCGGAGGTCGTGGCGGCCGGGGTGGCGGAGGACGCGGCGGGGCCGGCGGTGGTCAAGGTGCAGCGCCGCTTGAGCTCTGGATCCAGGTGTCCCTGGGGGGCTAGCAGATGCGGCTCGCTCGCTCGGGGTTGTACACCTGTGGAAAGAATACTTCTTTGGCTGGACCTTCGAGCGCCCGCCACCTTTTGATACGGCGCTGGAAAGTCCGGAGTTGTCCATCGGGGAAGCGCCCCGGGTGGAGCCGTTGCAGATATCGAAAAAGTGTCTTGGCCTCGAGGCCGTCGTTGATCTCGAGCAACGCACAGACGTGTTCCCAGACCTCGACGAACACGTCGTCATGGCCGGACCAGTTGTGTGGTTGCCGGACTTCACTTGGAAATCTGCCAAGCCGTCGGTATTTGCGAGCGGTTTTCTCGTCCATGCCAGCCTTCGCGGCCGCTAGAGCGAGAGTCGATTCTGTTTGCATGAGTTTGAACAGACGCCGGACCTGATGGTCGGTGATCATCCGAGGCTCGTACTGAATGAGAGTAACGAACCCGGATTACGCCTCGAAAACCCTCCCGTCAACCGGGAATTATGACTGTCGTTCGGTGCGCATTGCCTCATTCAAAATCGTACCGAGTGGCGTCGGCGGCGTGGGAAGGATG
>CAYXSE010000315.1:0-3814 GCA_964466675.1 uncultured Rhodothermales bacterium
CCTCTGGGGAATGGTCTCCGACAACGTATGCCCCGCCTGAAGCAGACCCGCTTACCAGGAAGGTCTGGGAGAATCCGTCCGGTTCGGACTGGATGTACTGGAGGCTCCGTTCGTGGGCGGAGGCGTAGACGAAGTTCTCGTGGTCGATGAGAATGTGAAGCAGTCCCTCGCGCATCCACTCGTTGCGCTCGTGGGCGAAATATTGCTCGTCCCCGGCGAGGCCTCGCAAGGCGTGAATCGGCGGGATCAGGTACCCCGAATTGTGTCCTCCGTAAGTCCCGTTCGAGAACACCGGGTGATGACCGACTACCAGGAGGTCGTCGGTCTGTCGATCGCTCACAACATCTTGGAGGTCTCGATACACATCGAGCGTCTCTCGGGCATCTCCCCTGCCTTGATGTGTCCCCGACTCCCTGAGCAACCAGTCCGTATTCAATGCCACCAGTCTCAGGTCATCCGTGAGCTTCACCTCAAGCGGCCCGGGAGAGCCTCCATCCGGGAGAAACACGTTTCCCCGGTCGAGAAAGTCCTCGATGTATTCCTCTTGCCTGATCAGGGCTTGAAGCCGATCGGTTTGTTTCAGACCATAGTCCTGGTCTCCTGGGATGAAGAACACACGGCCGGGGAAGTCGTGCACGGACGCCATCACTGCGTCCAGCCTATCTGTCGCGTCCGTCCGGTCCGGGTGCCTAGGCTCCGGCAGTCCTCCGCCACTCAATTGGTCTCCGAGAAAGACCACCACTGCGTCCTCTCCTGAATCCAGCAGCCGGTTCCGCAGCATCGCCAGGACAACATCCAGGTCCTCTCCGGGCCCGACCCCTGTATTGCCCACGAGAAACGCCTCGTAGGTGAGGGCTGCGCGTTCTGGCCGTACCGAAGATTCCTGACCGATCGCTGGTAGACTCAACACCATGCACAGAACGGGCAGGAGCCGAAACGATCTGTGGAGCTGCGATTCGTCTTGTCGCAAGAGGCGGGGAATGGTGTTGCCCTCAAGATAGAGATGCAGAGACTCGGGCGGCTTATCTCTCTGACCGGGGAACCCGATTTGACTTTCGCCCTATCTTTCTGGCCAACATGTCCCCCGCCACTAATTATTCAGCTCTGATAATGCACACCTTCTCTCGCCTTGTTGCGGCCGCACTTGTTGTCGTTACTCTGGCTTCTTGCACTACTACGAATCGCTTGGCCGAGTACGAGTTTGCCGGGAAGACACTATTTGTCGTCGATCCCACATTGGCTCAACCGGATGTTCATTTGAGCTTGGACGCCGAGGTCGCTGACAGCACCTCCTTCCTGGAGGACCTGATCAATATTGGGGAAGCTGTTGCGTCCCAGGCTAGCGCGCAAAGTGCCCGCGACAAATTGGAGGATGCCTACACCCGGGTGGATCAGCGGACTCTACTCGTCGATCCGTTGTCCAGTCGGCTTTCTCGGTACCTCGGAGCAGACATTGCCTCCGACGAAGATTCCGCCGACTATGTGATCTTTTTGGAGATCAAAAGACAGGGAGTCGCAGTCAGCAAAGGCGTACTGAAAAGTAGTCTTGTCATGGTCATGGACGGAGATATCCGACTGGTCGACAACCTCGACGGCCGTGAGATCTGGAGGCGAAAAATCAAGGAGCGCAAGACAGTCTCAAGCGAGATATCGGGGCTCCTGGGCAACATGCTGATCCTGAATACTCTCTCCGATCTGTCTGAAGAACAACTCGCGGATCACCTGGAACAAATGATTCGCCAGCTAACCCAATCGGTGGCGCGGGACCTGAGCGATGATCTTGGTTAGCGGATAGCGATCGAGGGGCACTACCTCCGACTCACCGCCAATACCGTGAGGTCATCCAGCAGCAACCCATTGCAGAAGGTCTCAACCTGAAGGCATAAGCTGCTTACCGCGTCCGTTGCTGACAGGCCAGAAAGACTGGGCAATGCCGCATCAAGTGCCCCGTCCCCGAACTCATCGCCGATTTCCGAACGAGCCTCTGTCACCCCATCAGTGAAGGCAATAAGGACTCCGCCGGGCGGGATGTGGGCCGACTCAAAGCGGAACCGTGCGGCGCCCGACAACCCAACTGCAGGCCCCGTGGGTGCAAGCTGGAGAACCGAATCCTCGGTGATGATGCACGGTGGTGGATGCCCTGCGTTTACGTACTCCAGATCTCCGGTCTCCGGGTCGATGACGCCAAAAAAAAGACTAGAGAACAGCCGCCCGCCACCATGGTGATTGCGAATCAGGTAGTCATTCAATGCCGGGACTGCCTGATTGACTCGCACTCCATCCCCGATGGCCTGCTCCGTGAACGCCCGGAGCAACGTGCGATTGAGGGCCATGTACAAGGCCGCTCCGACGCCCTTGCCCGCCACGTCTCCAACCAAAATCGCCATGCGGCCGTCCTCGAGCCTGAAAGCGTCGTAGAAGTCACCAGAGACCTCCATGGCGGGTCGAAAGCGGGACGATAAATCCCATCCTTCTAATTCCGGCAGCTTCCGCGGGAGGAAGTCCCGCTGAATGCGATTGCCCACCTTCAGCATCCGGTCGACGGATTGTATGTACTCTCGCTCCTTGTCCCGAAGGCCGGCCAGTTCGGTGTGCAGCCGGGCGATCTCGGTTGTTGCCAGTTCTCGTTCAGCCACCCGACCCATATCGGCGAGCCGGGTCCTTTCGTTCTCGTCGAGTCCTGGACGCGGTTCGGTATCAACCAAGCAAAGGGTCCCAACCTTCTTTCCATCTGGAGCCCGAAGGGGCTGGCCAGCATAGAACCTGATGAACGGTGGGCCCGTCACAAGGGGATTATGTTCGAACCTGCTGTCGGCTTTCGCGTCAGGGATTACCAGAGCCTCATCTCCGAGGATTGCGTACCCACAAAAACTCACGTTCCGATCTGTTTCTCCCACGGGCATGCCAAAGCATGAGAGGTACCACTGCCGATTGGAGTCAATCAGCGACAGATAGGCGATAGGGACCTGAAACAGTACCGAAGACAAGCGCGAGAGCCGGTCGAAACGGTCTTCGGGGTCGGTGTCCAGTAGATTGAGAGCATAGAGACTGGCTAAACGCTCTTTCTCGTCGTCAGGGAGGGGCGGGCCTTGCATTTGGGGTCGTACGATCTTCGGCAGGATCGAGGTCCCGTTTCGCGGTTACCTCGGGTCGCTCGAGGTTAGCCCAGCGATCACGCCGATGGCTAGAATATGAATGTCTTATGAACCAGAAACCCTGTAGCGTACTCCACGGCGTTGGAGAAGTGGAGCAACTTGTCCTTGCCCCGTAGTCAATGGGCCCTGCCCCGATTAGAAAACAAGGAAAGTGACAACTACCGAAGACCAGCACAAATCATCCGGCCGCGCCGGAGGGGTCCAGAACGGGGCCATGAGCTTCCTGGCGCTATTTGCGTCTACAGGAACGCTTCTGTGCTGCGCCCTCCCCGCCGCCTATGCGGCGGAGACTCGAAGAGGCCTCCCCTTTGTCGCATATTTCTTGACTCTGATGTTGTGCGCCTCGATTGGTTGGCCCACCGTCGCCGTTGCCCAAAACGCCAGGATTTTAGTCCCGAATGGCGGCCAAGGAGTAGCTTAACACGAGCCTATTTTTGGTGTTGGACCACGGACGATCTGGAAGAACGGATTGGGCATCGAGGTTGGTCTCAATCGAGATAAATCTCGTCGAGAGGAATCTCTGGGTCTGGAGTACGAGGCCTTGTACGGGATTACGGCGAACTGGGCGGTAACAGTCGAGAATCGTCAGATATTGACTAGGTCGGAGTCCGGCGAAACCGGATCTGGCGATCTCTTGATCCGGTCCAAGTTCCGCTTCT
>CAYXSE010000316.1:0-3745 GCA_964466675.1 uncultured Rhodothermales bacterium
AGTCCACCGTCCCCAAAAACTGTCCAGTCAGATACACCGAGCGCTGCGAATCCAGAGTGATCGCCCAGGGCACACTGTGGGCGCCGAGAAGCCCGACACTCCATTGGTAGACGCCAGCCGTATCAAACTGGGCGACATACAGGCCCCTCCCGTCCAGCTGAGCAGACGGCGACCGCTCGGGGTGATAGTTTATCCAGTCGCGGAACAGGCCCGCAACCGAGACGAGGCCCTCTTTCACGAAGATACTCCACCCTAGCCCCCGGCCATCGGTTCCGCTACTAGAGGTGCGCGTCCAGACTTGCCGGCCGGAAGCGTCGTACTTGGCCAGAAAACTGTCACCATCAGAAACGGCAACCAGATAGCCCGATCCGAAATCCATGCTTCCCTTGAAGAGGCCCGTGATGTAGACCGCTCCACTCTCACCAGCGACGCTCTCCCCTACAGTTTCACCCTCAGAGCCGCTAAGAGCGAACGCCCATCGGTGGTTGCCCTCGCTATCGAACGAAGCCAGGTAGATATCTGCCGATCCTTCATTGGTCAGCGAATTCTCTCCCGGCCCCGGATCCGCATCAAAAGGGGACCCGAAAAGCCCTGTCATGGTTACGGCACCGGTCGCGTCGGCCGAAAGTCCCCGGATGGGGTCGTCATTGCTTCCCAAAACGTGCGACCACAATACCTCCCCGTTCTCTGGATTCACCCGCGCGAGGGAGGTATCGTTGCCTCCAACGTAGAGGTGCCCGCTCGCTCCGATTGCGACGCGCCAGCAGGTTCGGAGTGGGATCACTACCTCCCAGCGCTCAATCCCCTCCGGCGAGAGCCTCCGGAGGTGACATCCTACGTCGACCACGAATATTTCGTCGTCTGCATCGATAGCCAGACCCCAAGCGGATCCCGCGAGCCCCTGTACCCATACCAGGCTTCCGTCGGGCGTGTACCTTGCGACAAATCCGCCACCCGATACCAAGGTTTCGTTGCTATCGCTTGGATCCCAATCGGCCTCCGGGGTGGACCACCCGCTGACGATGATGTCGCCGTTGCTCATGACCGCGAGCGCCTGGCCGGACTCCGAGTTGCTGCCACCGACGCCAAAGGCCCACTGAGCCTGCGCAACCGGAGCAAGAAGCAAGCAGCCGGTCAGCGCAAGCCAAAGCCGCATGGGGACCGCGACCCGTACGGGCGCTCGCGTACAACAGGAGAGACTGCCGAAAACGCTTATGTGTGACGACGCAAGGAACGCAGGTTCATTCGATTTAAGACCTGACGAGATCGACTCACCAGATACAAGCCAGGCGGCAAAGAGTCAATGCCCAAATCCGTGCCTCAATCACCCTCTCTGAACTGAACCGCCTCCGACAAACCGGTCGCGATTCAGTTGGAATCGCCTCATGGTTAGCGTTTCGGGCGCCTCTCCTTTCATCACGTCCATGATCGAGAGCGTTACCGCAGCGTGCCCGCCCAAACCATCCCCCTGAGGAAACCGGTCGACTCTAATAACTTCGGCCTCCACCACAAGATGGGCTCTCGCGAGCGTCGTCTCTTGCGATATAGGCCGCGTGGTCATGGTTTGGGCCGAAGCGGCGGAAGCGACCAGTCCGATCGCGATCATGAGGAGGATCCGGGAGGGCTTTTTCATCTGTACGCGAGGTTTGTCCAGGTGGCCCTGAGGCTATTGAATTACGATGGTCCGGGAGACGGAAGGCTGATCCACAACATGCGCCACATAGAGCCCGGCCGGCAGACCAGAGAGGTCGGCGCCGAACTCATGATCGCCCACCGAGAAGAATCCATCCGCGATGACGCGAACCCGGCGGCCAAGCATGTCCGTCAGAATCAGCCTGATCGGCTGAGGATGGTCCAGCGTCAGCGTGAAAACCGCTTGTCCGCGCACCGGGTGGGGATAGGGCGCAGCGAGAGAAATGAAAGTCGGCGGGGCCGGCTGCTCGCTCTCCGAGCCCACCGCGAACGTTCCTCCAGGGCCGGACCTGGTCAGGAAGAAGTTCGGTAGGTCGCTCAAGCGACCATTCTGCTCGTAGTTGCGAACTTCGAACACCCCAGGACCAGGATCGAAATCGATCACCCCTCGGAGCAGGCCCGATAGATACATGGCGCCCATCGAATCCAGACCAATCGTCCAAGGGTTGCTCCAAGAACTTGGCAATCCCCGGATCCAATGATAGGTGCCGGCCGTGTCGAACTGGGCGACGTACATGCCACTACCGATCAAGTCTTCCGAGGGGAGTCTGTCCGGATGGAAATTGACCTCGCGATAGTTGCCTGCAGCCGCAACGAGGCCTCGGTTGACAGATATGCTTGCTCCGCCCCCACTTCCTCCGGACGTGCGTGTCCAGACGTGTCTGCCGAGAGAATCGTACTTGGCCACATAAGTCGCCTTCCCTTCTTCCTCAACAAGCCCAGATCCAAAATCAATCGCCCCTAGGAAGAGTCCAGTGGTGTAGACCGCACCAGTCTCATCCGTAGCAGCGCAAGCAACGGACTCGTACTCGGATGCGGCGAGACTCCTCGCCCATCGGTGATTGCCCTCGCCGTCGAACGAAGCCAGGAAAACATCCGACGAGCCAACAACGGTCAAGACCTCTTCTTCAACGCCGGGGTCCGAATCAAAAGAAGAATGGAAAAACACGGTCATCGTCACAGCGCCGGACGCATGCGCCGTAAGCCCTTGGACCCTATCTGAGCCGCTTCCCAACCGGTGGGACCACAGGACGTCTCCGTTCTCGGGATTCACCCGGGCCAGGTACGTCTGGTTGCCACCTACATAGAGAAACCCGGTTCCGGCGACCGCAACGTGACGGCAACTTTGCAGTGGAGGCTCAACCTCAACCGCCCAGCGCTCTTCTCCCTCTGGCGAGAATCTTCGCAACTGACACTGAGTGGTGACCACAAAAATCTCGCCGGCGCCATCGATGGCCATTCCCGAGCCGTTACCATGGAATCCACGAACCCACACCAAACTGCCATCGGCCCGGTACCTGGCCACGAACCCCGAGCCGTTGGGAAGAAACGCTTCCGCGGTCTCGCTTGGATCCCAGTCGGCCTCAGCCGTCGAAACGCCAGTCACGACCACTTCGTCATTGCTTGTGACGGCAAGTGACCGGCCGGACTCCCAGTTGGTCCCGCCGACGCCAAAGGCCCACTGAGCCTGGACGACCGGAGCGAGAAGAAAGCAGCTGGTCAGCGCAAGCCAAAGCCCTTTCGAGCAACGGTCCAACCACCAGGGGCAGACAGATCGGACGGCTCCAAGCCGCGGCTTCTGTTTGGATTCGTTTGTCATTGCGTTGGCAGATCCTTTCTTACAGAGCAGGACAGATTCCGGAGAGAGTGCCGACAATCGCACCCATGTGCGACGAGGCCGAGGAACGCAGTTTCATTTCGATCTTCGACTTGACGAGACGGACTCACCGGTTACGATCCCGGCGGCAAAGAGTCAATGCACAAATCAGTGCCTCAATCACCCTTTCCGAACTGAATCGCCTCCGACAGGTGGGCCGAGTCGACCTGAATGCCCCACCATGTGGAAGCCGTGGTGTTTTCGATTGTTGAGCCGTCGATGTTGACGTTCCCACCTCCCCACCTCGGCGCGCGGCAGTCACGCCTCTGATTCAGGCCGCCGGAGCGAGAAGAAAGCCCCAGTCAGCGCAACCCTCAATCGTCTCGCCCAGCGACCCGGCCCGACGGAATGTGCCAATGAATTCGGGACACTTTGTGTTAATTATTTAAGCACCCT
>CAYXSE010000317.1:0-3656 GCA_964466675.1 uncultured Rhodothermales bacterium
CCCACAACTTTCGGAGCCCGTAGAGCCCACCAAGATTCGGCCTCCATCGATCGAAACAGCGGCTCCAAAAAAATTGCCCGTCGTGGTATCAGCGGCAGGCACACGATAGATCTGGGCTTCAGCGCCTGTCCCTCCCACCAGGATCACTCCCAGAAGCACGATCAGATCTTTAGCGTTGAGTCTCATGCCTTGCCCCTCTTCAATCTTCGTGCCCTTGCGGAATTCGATCGGCCCGCCGTCGGCCTATCCGGCTCGTGCAGCCACCAGCTCCGAGATAGACTCCCAGTCAGCATACAGGCCATCAAGCTTCTCGATGACGTTGTTATAGGCCTGCGTGGTCCCGAAGGAGGTCGTTTTATCCGCGTATACGGACGGGTCAGCCAGCATGGCTTCGATCTCGGCCTTCTCCTTCTCACAACGCGTTATCGCGGCTTCCGCCCTCAGGTGGACCTGCCGCAGTTGGTAGTCATTGAGTTTTCTATATCGCTTGGGCCCGAGGGACACCGGCTTGTCCGACTGTCTGGTATCCGCGACACGTTGGGTCGACTTCTCTACACTTGCCTTCCGAGCCCTCTTTTTTGTTTGGGTCCTCGGAGCGCGAGACTCTTGACCGGCATCTTGACTAGCATCCTGACTAGCATCCTGACTAGCATCGCGCTGCTCCATGCGCCAATGGTACTCACTATAGGTCCCGGGATAGACAACCACATGTCCCTCCTCGACGCGCCATATCTGCGTGGCTACCTGATCCAGGAAGTGCCTATCGTGGCTGACCACCGCGAAGGTACCCGTGTATTGTCTCATGGCTTCGATCAGAACGCCGATGGATCTGATGTCCAGGTGGTTGGTGGGCTCATCGAGAATCAGGAAGTTGGCTGGGGTGACGAGGGTCTTCGCCAGCGCCACCCGGCTCCGTTCGCCGCCCGACAAGACCCGGATGGGTTTGAACGCATCCTCACCGCTGAAAAGGAACGCGCCGAGTATAGACCGGAGCTCGGTCTCAGTCTGTCCTGTTGCCTGCCGCTGCACGGCCTCCAGTACCGTGTCGCTGGGGTCCAGTGTGTCCGCTGTGTGCTGGGCAAAAAAGGTGATCGCGACATCCCGCCCGAGCCGCCTCTCACCATCGAAAGGCTCTGTGCCTCCAAACATTCTGGCCAGCGTGGACTTTCCGGCTCCGTTGCGGCCGATCAGAGCAATCTTGTCGCCTCGTTCAATATGGAGCGCCTCCGCGTCGGAAAACACCGTGACGGGACCCTCGTCCGACTCGTAAATCTTGCTGAAGGATGAGAAGGAGAGAACACTCCTGGCAGACCGCGACGGTGGCGGGAAACGAAAGGAAATCCCCGCCGCATCACCATCCGGGGGCGCCAGTCTCTCCAGTTTGTCGAGCGCCTTGATTCGGCTCTGGACTTGCCTGGCCTTGGTAGCCTTGGCGCGAAATCGCGAAATGAATCGCTCGGCTTCGACGATCTGCTTCTGCTGATTGACAAACGCAGCCTGTTGGATCTCACGCTGTGCCACTCGCTGGGTGAGGTAGAAAGAAAAATTGCCCGCGAAGTCGTTGATGCGCCCGCTAACCAACTCGGCCGTACTGGTAACCAGCCGGTCCAGGACGTACCGGTCGTGGGACACGATCACCACCGTGCCCGCGTAGGATTTCAGGTAGGACTCCAGCCAGTCGATGCTATCGATGTCCAGATGGTTCGTGGGCTCATCCAGGAGAAGAACATCCGGGGAGCGGAGCAGCATTTTTGCCAACGCGACCCGCATTCTCCACCCTCCCGAGAGGGTCACCATGGGGCGCTCCATGGTGACCGGCTCGAAACCCAGGCCTCCGAGCACCGTCTCGGCCCGAGGCTTGGCGGTATGAGCGTCCGCCGCATGCAAAGCGGTGTGTACGTCGTCCAGATCGTGCAGGAGGCTGGTATAGTGATCCGATGTGTGGTCGCTCTCCGTCTCCAGTTCGGCGAGAACTTTCTTCTCGCGGGCCTCCAGGTCTTCGACGTTTTCGAAGGCGGTCAGCGCCTCTTCCACGACGGTTCTTTGCCCGTGGGCATCTTCCACCTCCTGCCTGAGGTATCCGAGAGAGCTACCTCCGAGTTGGATGGATCCGGCGTCGATGTCCTGCTCACCGGTAAGCACGCGCAAGAGCGTAGTCTTGCCGGCCCCGTTTGGCCCGACAAGACCGATTCTCTTGTTGTCCCGGATGGTCCAGGAGAGCTTGTCGAACAGCTCCCTTCCCCCAAACGCCAGCGATATTCCGTGTAGCTGTATGATCCTTCGGTCTCCAGTTAGTGTGTCGCGCTAGTACGCATTTTTGTTGATAAATCCCTTCCAAACGGTCATGAGCATGATTTTCAAGTCGAGCTTGAGGGACCAGTGCGAGATGTAAAAAATGTCATGCTCGATCCGCTTTTCGATGGAAGTGTCGCCACGCCACCCATTCACCTGGGCCCATCCCGTGATCCCGGCTTTCATCTTGTGGCGGAGCATGTATTTGGGGACCCGATCCCGGAAGGAATCTATGAACACCGGTCGCTCCGGCCTCGGTCCGACCACGGACATGTCTCCTCGCAGGACATTCAGGAACTGGGGGATCTCGTCCAGGGAAGTGCGCCGAAGAATAGCGCCGACGCGGGTGGCCCGGCTTTCTCCCGACCTCGCCCAGACGGCGCCGGAGTCCGCTTCGGCATCGAGGGGCATGGACCTGAATTTCAGCATCCAAAATTTCTGGCCGTTCAGCCCCATTCGCTCCTGCCGGTAGAGCACGGGACCTTTTGAGGACAGCTTCACCGCAATGGCAATGGACAGAAGGATGGGAGACAGGAGAATCAGAATCGCCATCGAAAACAGAATATCGATGGTCCGTTTGGCCGCCTTTCGGAGGGCGAGGGGGGCTTCGTCGATGACGTGGATCACCGGGAGCCCATCGATGTCGGTCATCCGACTGTTCAGGATGTCGAATTGGCGGAGGTCCGGGACCAAAAACACATGGGCGAGCCGGGTGGACAGAGAACCGAGAAGCTCTTCGATGCGGGCCCAAGCCGAGAGGGGGAGGGCCAGATAGACATAGTCGATGGGCTTCCCGGCTTCCGTGGCTTCGTCCAGGATTCGGGTGGTTTCATCAGAGGTACCCAGGATGTCAGCGCCCGTCAGGCGGTCGTCCAGAAAACCGCTTAGTTCGAATCCCATCCAGGGATACTGTTCGAAAGCGGTAGCCAGGCGACGGCCAACGGTCCCCGCGCCGACAATCAGGACCCGGCGCAGATGTCGACCCTGGGCGCGGGCGCGACTCAGCGCCGCATAGAGCCCGAACCGCAAGACCACCATGAGGACCGGTGTCACCACACCGAAGAGTGCCAGATGTAGCCTCGAGAAGTATAATTCCCGGTACAGCGAGAGGGACGCCGCGACGACCACCAGCCCGACGGATATGGCCTTGGCCACGCTGGTTACCAGTCTCGTCCATTTCTGCGCCCTATCGGGTACGTAGAGCCCCGACGACCAGAAGACGAACATGGACAGGAGTAGGACCCCGGGAAGGAACCCCAGATACCGCTCTAGCGGTTGCCACTCAGGCGGCGGGAATAGTTCGGTGCGTCGCAGAACCTCGAACCGGACGTAGTAGGCGATAACCCACCCGACGGCGACGAGAA